>CAVERI010000001.1:0-123762 GCA_963618055.1 bacterium
GTTGTTTCGTTTCCTTCCCATACTCTGCCTCCTGTGTTCTTGTATTATATCACTTTATATCACTGCTCGCTTCCTCGCTTTACAGAAAATTTTGAACGGGCTCATGGCCGCGTGGACTTTAAACAACAGAACGACATTTTGCTGGTCACATCGAGCCCTCACTGACGATTTGCACCCGTCCTTGCGTCCAGCAAGATACATCGTTCCTTGTATCACAGTTCACCAGATTAGCCACACTTTCCTTATAAGAACACCTGCTGTCTCTCTGACGGTGTTTTTTATTGAACATTATAGTTCACCTACGAGCCTATAGAAATGTATAGGTGTAAAGTGTACGGTGTTGCATACCCATATTGAGCGAGGAGGTCACGGCTTTCGAGCGGCACTATTTTTCAGAAGCCCTTGGAAGCGCTTCCTGCATATTTCCCCGGGCTTGTACCCGTCAGTCGCTTGAACGTTTTGAGAAAATGAAAATAATCGTTGAAGCCTACCCGGTCGCAAACCTCGGCGATGGAGAGATTGGTGGTGGCCAGCAGTTCCCTTGCCTTTTCCACCCGCAGCTCGGTCAGATATTTTCGATAGGTCGTGCCGGATTCGCGGCTGAACAGCCGGCTGACGTAGCCGGGCGTCATATGCAGCACCTCCGACAGCGTGTTCAGCGACAGATCGTCGGCGTAATGCCTGTGGATATACCGGATGATTTGCAGAAAGTGCACGTTCCCGCTTTCAAACGCCGTCTCTGTCGGCGCGGCGGGTTCTTCTGTCAGCCGGATCAGATCCGCCAGCATTTCCTGAACATTGCCGTACATGGACATGAGATGGCTTACATCGTAGGCGTAGCCGCTTTCGTCCTCCTCGAAGGAGGAATCAAACCGATAGTTGTGAATCATGTTGCTCATGCGGAACGCGCAGCCGACACTGATATCCGGCAGGCAGCGCTGCATGTCTCTCAGCATCTGTGCCAGTCGGGCGTCGTCCTGACAGGAAATGGCATCCTGCAGACGCGAAAGCACAATCCTGTCCTCTGTGCCGCAGCGGCAGATCGCCCGACGCTCACCCGTGATGAAGCGGTACAGTGCCATGGATACCGCCGTGCGCAGGTCGGACGGCAGCGCGGCGGCGTTGGTGGGAGCCGTCAGATAGCCAAGCCCATTCAGGTGATGCCGGCGCACAAGGGCATCCGCCTGCTCCTGTGCGAGCGGACGGTCGAGGAAAAAGCAGAAGCGGCCTTTTCGGATGCGGACGCTGGCTCTTCCGGGAAGAATCGGCTCGGCGCTGCTTCCGCCGTCGGCGGCGGCGATATAAAACCGCTCCGCGTTCAGGCCGAAGCGCCCCAGCGCTTCCTCCAGCATGCCGGGCTGTTCCTCGGCAATGGCGGCGGCCAGCGCATCCTCCCGGCTGGGCGCGGCGCTGCGCTCCAGCCGCAGGACGGCTTTTTTCAGATACGCGCACAGATCCGCCGTGTCCACCGGCTTGAGACAATAGCCGATCACGCCGCACTGGAATGCCTTCTGAGCGTAGGCGAAGTCCGCGTGCCCGCTGACGAGGATGCCCTGCGTGTCAGGGGCAATCGCCAGCAGCTCGCGAAACAGCTCCAGCCCGCTCCCGCCGGGCATTTTGATATCCGACACTACGATGTGAAATGGCTGTTCCCGCGCCAGCGCCAGCGCTCTGGCCATGCTGTCCGCCTCTCCCGCCACCTTAAGGTTCATCGAGGCCCATGGGATGCTTTCCTTGAGCGAGGCGATTACGTTTTCCTCATCATCCACGATCAGCACCCGATACATGCCGTCCCCTCCTCTCCTCGCCGCGGCACAGCCATTGCCGGCAGACGCAGCGTTACCTTCGTGCCGCTCCATGGAGCGCTGTCGATGGTCAGGCCGTATTCTTCCCCGCAGGACAGGCGGATGCGGCGATGGATGTTGCTTAAACCGATCTGCACGCCATCCGGCGATTCTGTCTCCAGCAGGCGGCGCACCTCGGCCAGCCGCTCCGGCGTCATGCCCTCGCCGTCGTCCTGCACGATGACGAGCAGGTCGTCGCCCTGCGTATGGGCGCTTATGTAAAGCGTTCCCTCGCGCCGGTTTTCCAGCCCGTGAATCACGGCGTTTTCGGCCAGCGGCTGAAGCAGCATCTTGGGAACCATCAGCGTCCGGCAGCTCTCCGGGATGCTCACGATGGGGTCGAAGCGGTTCCCGAAGCGGATTTTCTGAATGCGCAGATAGGCGTCGGCGATTTCCATCTCCTCCGCAAGCGTGACGGTCACGGCGCCCTTGATGCTGTAGCGGGAAATTTTGCCGATGGCCGTAGAAATATCGGCGATTTCCGGAACGCCGTGGCGCACCGCCAGCCCTTTGATGGATTCCAGCGTGTTATACAGGAAATGCGGGTTGATCTGGCTGCGCAGATGGGCAATCTCTGCCTTCTGCCGCTCGATGTCCGAGGCGTAGAGATTTTCGACGGTTTTGACCAGCTGTTCCTCCAGAGAAAGAATCTGCGAGAGCATCCCGTTAAATTCGCCGCTCAGCTCGCTGATTTCCCGGCAGCCTTCGAGCCGCAGCGGCTCGCGCATGACCCGACGATCGCCGTCACGAATGGAATGGATGCGGGCGTGAAACGTGCGCAGGGGCAGGACAACGCCGCGCAGCAGAAGAAGGAACGCCAGCAGCAAAAAGCCCGTGAGCAGCACGATGGCAAGGGTTACATACAGCCGGGTTCCGTCCAGATCGGTCACGGCTTCCCATTTATCGATGGCGCTGACGATATAAAAATCAGATCTCGGCAGGAACAGGCACACGTAATCATACCGCTCGGTTGAAATAGTAACGGGCACGGAGGCGGAGATTTCGAATTGAGCGGCGTGGGCGAGGATGTCCGCCTCCACCTGCCGCGCGGCGGCGGAATCGCCGCGGAAGGGGTACAGCGCCGTGCGGCTGACGCCTAAGAAGTGCCGCGCCGTCTGGCTGTCCGGGCTTAAAAACAGGCTGCCGTCGGCGGCAAAATGGGAAGGATCGACCGAAAGGAGCAGGCAGCCGGACGGCTCCGACTCCCCACGGAGGAACACGTTGCAGCCGAACACCAGAAAGGGCGACGGAGCTTCGTTCTGCGTCAGCAGCCGCCCCTCTACCATGCCCAAGCACTGAACGCCCCGGCGGCTGCCCATCTGCTCCCAAAGTCTGGCCAGTGTGGCGGTCGAATAGATGACGGATCGGTGGGAATGACGGCCAGCGATGGAGATATCCGGAATATCCGGGTTTGTGGCCACAAATGTGAACAGAACGTCGGACAGCCTTCGGACGAGAGCGACGGTGTTTTCGTTTAGCGGGTCAGAGAGAAAGACCAGCACATCGTTGTTGGAAGCCAGCAGGCCGCTGATATTCGTTACGCGCAGAAACAGCTCATTCATGGCGTAGGCATAGGAAAGGCTGCTGTTCATGGCGTAGCCGTGGTTTTTTTTATTCAGCAGATCGCATACGCTTTGGTAGGCGGTCAGGCTGAGCGCGGCAAAGGAAAGGGACAGCAGCACGACGATTCCCATAAACTGTGTCCGGATGCTGTGTCGGCTCATGCGCAGCCTCCTTCCGTGCGGTCGTCTGTTCCCCGGCCAACCCGATGCCGGAAGGAACAGGAATATTCGCTTCCATTATAGCATAAACGGCGGGGATTTGGCTATATGTAAGAATTGAGCCGAAAGCGCAAAAAACACAATCGCGCGTTTGCATGGAATCAACTCTGACATAAACAGGGCAAATCAGCCCATTTCAGGCGAACCATTTTTCGGCTATAATAGAGCTGTTTCAAAAAAGACAAATTTCTGACGCAAGGAGAGATGGCAGCATGACGGACGCAACGACAACCATGAGCCGGCAGCTCGGCGCCATGTGGCGGAGAATATGGAACTGCCGCGTTCTGTATCTGCTGATCCTCCCTCTGCTCATCTGGTATGGGATGTTCTGCTATGCGCCAATGGCGGGGCTGTATCTGGCCTTTGAGCAATTCTCCTATAAGGGCGGCATCTGGGGCAGCGCGTGGGTGGGCATATCCAATTTTCAGGAATTTTTCGGCGACGGGGAGTTTCTCCGCGCCCTGCGCAATACCGTGATTTTCAGTATGGGCAAGCTGGCACTGCAGTTTCCCACAGCTATTGTGCTGGCGCTGGCGCTCAACGAGCTGCGCCAGCCGCGGGTGAAAAAGCTGTATCAAACGGTGTTCACCTTCCCGCATTTTATTTCGTGGGTCGTTATGGCGGGAATCCTGAAAAACATGTTCGCCTCCAACGGCGTGATCAACCAGCTGCTCACGGAGTGGGGCATGGAGAGCATCTCGCCGCTTTTAAGCAAAACGGGGTTCAGGCCGTTCATCTGGTTCTCCAACATCTGGAAGGAGGCTGGCTGGGACACCATCATCTATATGGCCGCGCTGGCGGGCATCGACCCGGGGCTGTACGAGGCCGCCGAGATCGACGGCGCGAACCGCTGGCGCAAAATCTGGCATATCACCCTGCCCGGCATCCGCTCCACCATTCTCATCATGCTGATTCTGGAGATCGGGCGCATCATGACCACGGGCGCCAGCTTCGATCAGGTGTTCAACCTTTATTCCTCGCCGGTATACGAGGTGGCGGACACCATCGACACCTATATTTACCGCACGTCCTTCGGCGGGACGAAGAACTTCGGCTACACCACCGCCGTGGGATTGAGCAAATCTGTCATCGGTGTTTTGATGATGCTGGGCGCGAACCGCCTTGTAACCGCCTGCGGCGAGGACGGCCTGTTCTGACGCAGGATCGAAAGGAGCGAAGGCCATGGCTACCGTCCATGCGAAAAAGCGCGTGCGCGCCTTTGATGTTCTTCTGATTTCCGTTCTGGGCATTCTCGCCCTGATTACGGTGTATCCGTTTTACAACGTACTGATTCTGTCCTTTGCCAACATCGCGGCGCAGGCGAAGCATACGCCGTACATGTGGTTCTGGGCGCTGGATCTGGAAGGGTACAGAACCATCGTGGGCGACCGGTATTTCTTCCTGTCCTTAGGCAACACGCTGTTTGTCACCGTCGTGGGTACGGCGATCAACATGCTGCTCTCCGTCGCCGGGGCGTATGTGCTTTCCAAAAAACGGCTGCCGGGGCGAAACCTCCTTTTGACGCTGGTGGTGATTCCCATGCTGTTTTCCGGCGGCATGATTCCCACGTATCTGGTCATAAAGGATTATGGCCTCATCAACTCCATATGGTCGATGATCCTGCCGTGGGCGGTCAGCTCCTATTACGTTATCATCATGAAGAACTATTTCCGCTCCATCTCGCCCAGCTTGGAGGAGGCCGCCGTGATTGACGGCGCAGGCGATTTGCAGATTCTTGTTAAAATCATCCTGCCCATATCCATGCCCTTCACCATGACCTTCCTGCTGTTTTACGCGGTGGAGAGATGGAACGAGTGGTGGAACGCCTACCTGTATATCAACGAAAAAAGCCTGTATCCGCTGCAGATTTATCTGCGCGAGGTGCTGATTAACATGAACAACCAGCTCTCTCTCATGGCGCAGATCACCTCAGGCAAGAAGGTGCCCGCCCAGTCCGTGCAGATGGGCACCATTATCATCACCGCCCTGCCCATTCTGTGCGTATACCCCTTCGTGCAGAAGTATTTCGTCAAGGGCGTGATGATCGGCTCCATCAAGGAATAGGCTCTCACCGCCGGATGGCGGTAGAAATAAAACGACCAAGGAAAAGGAGGATCCCCATGAAAAGAATGCTGACCTTCCTGCTGATGCTGGCAATGGCGCTGACCATGCAGTCCGTCGCGCTGGCGGACGAGCCCGTGACCATCCGCATTGCCCACTGGGATGTGGAGACCGCGCTGGGCGTGGGCGAGGACGCGGTGCGCGACATGGTGGAGCAGAAATTCGGCATCCGTCTGGAGCCGATGAACACCACATGGGACGACTACGTGCAGAAGATTCAGGCTTGGGCCGCGGCAGGCTCGCTGCCGGACATCTTCTCCATCGACGCCATCTGCACCCCGAACTACTACGCGTGGATTGCCGATGAAGTAGTGCACCCCCTGCCCGCCGATCTGAGCGCCTATCCGAACCTGATGGAATACTTAGACGTGGACGACATTCAGGCCCTCAAGATCGACGGCCAGCTCTACTGCATTCCCCGCAAGACCTACCCGGACAATTACTGGAACGTGTGCGACCGCGTGGTGGCCTACCGCTGGGATCTCGCCCAGAAGGCCGGTGTCACCAAGGAGCCGGAAACCTTTGACGAATTCCGTCAGATGATTCAGGCCATCATTCAGGCCGACCCGGAGGGCAAGCAGATTCAGGGTCTGACCTCCCTGCAGGCCAAGCAGCTGGACGGCTTCCTCTTTGCCTACAGCATGCCCGCCGCCATGTCCGACGGCAGCGGCAGCGACTACAAGTGGGCCAAGGGCGAGGACGGCATGTATCGCCCGATCTACTTTACCGCCGACATGGTGTCCACCTTCCAGCTGGCTCGCGATATGTACGAGGAAGGCACCATCGAGAAGGACTACGCGCTGACCACCTCCTCCACCGCCTCTGAGAAGTTCCTCACCGGCCAGTCCGCGGCGATTCTGGGCGGCGGCGGCGTGGCGGCGTGCTACGGACGCTTCGGCAAAAACTGGGCTTCCGCTAACGATGGACGCGACTTCTTCGACGACGTGCGAATCTTGGGCGTGCTGGAGGGCAAGGACGGCGTGCGCGCTTTCCCCATCTTCCGCACCTCGTGGTCTGAGTCCTACATCTCCTCGAAGGTGGACGATGTGAAGCTGGACAAGATTCTGCAGCTGTACGACTTCCTCGTTTCTCAGGAGGGCCAGATGCTGGTCAACTGGGGCATTGAGAACGTAGACTATGAAATGAAGGATGGCAAGGCCGTGTCCCTGCTGGACGACGTGGCGCTGGGAACGAAGTACCCCTCCACGAACATCCTCATCGGCCTGGCCAGCTGGGGTCAGTCCAGCACCAACCGTGCCTTCCCCGCCAGCGCGCCGACCGAGGCGTATCGCGACGGCGACTTCGCGCTCTATGAGCAGGCCAAGGCCACGGGCGAGCTGCCGGATTACGACATGCGCATCACCTACATGTCCACCCCCCTCAAGGATCAGTTCATCATCTATCAGGCAGACGACCTGATGGCGGTGATGATGGGCAGCGAGCCTGTGGAAAAGATGGTAGAGGATCTGCTGAAGTCCTATGAGGACAAGGGGCTGGATGCCATGATTCAGGAGGTCAACGAAAAGGCGGCTGAAATGGGCTATTAAGCCTCTGTCATTGACTGCCGAAAAAGGCAACCGCCGGAGGGAGCGCGCAAGCGCTCCCTCTTCAGATTATTTCCTCCAAGATCGGCGTCGATCTCTCCGTGTTCTATTCGGCGAAACGCCCTGTCTCGCGGGCGGTTGCGGCTCTCGCAGCGAAAAAAGCGGCGTTAAAAGGGCGGCAGGAGCTCATCCTGCCGCCCGATGTCGGGAAAATCAGTTGTAGCTGACGTAACGGCGCTCGGTGGAGTAAATAACCTGCTCAGCCTCTTCATAGGTGGCGAGCACGGCGTCCATATCGCCCAGCGCGAGGGTCTCCTCCACGAAGGCGTCCCACTCGCCCATGCTGCGGGTGCCGTCGATGAAGTACATCACGTTCTCGTCGATGTAGGTGGTGAAGGGAGTAACGCTGCGGGCAACCACCTCGTTCTGCGCCGAGGTGAAGGCGGGCTTGCCGCGCAGGGCGCGGATGCCGGTCAGATCACCGCTGATGAGGCCCCCGATGATCTTGTCATAGGCCGCGCGGGAAGCGTCGGTGCCGCCCACGTAGTCGACCTCGCGGTTCTTGTACTGAATGTAGCGGATGTCCATGATGTTGCCGACGCCGGCGGCCTTGCGGGCGGTTAAATCGGTGTAGCCATTCAGGAAGCTGTGGGTGCCGTTCTCGTTGGTGATGTAGGTCTCGTTTTCAACGCCCCAGTTGTACAGCATGGAGGCTTCCTTCGAGATGACGACGTCCAGATAGGCGCAGATCAGCTCGGGATTGGCAACCCCCGCGTTTACGAAGTAGCCCCAGCCGGGGGTGTTGTCATAGGGAACCGTCACGACGGAGTACTGCGGGTCGCCGGCCTGATAGGCGGGCGCGAACATGGCTTCGTACTCATAGGGAACCGGCTGGTCTAAGAAGATCTCGTGAGGAATGCAGTTCAGATACCAGAAGCCGAAGAGCCACTCGCCATCCAGCACGGACTGGTAGGCCTGCTCGTCCGACATGGTAGAGAACTCGGGGTTCAGCAGCCCTTCCGAGTACATGGTGTGCATCATTTCGATCAGCGCGCGGTAGCCGGAATCCTCGTTCAGCAGGGAATGCGTCCACTTTTCGCCGTCGAAATAGAAGCCGGTCTTCGCGTTGTTGATCGCGCCCAGTGCGTACATGTAGTAACCTGCGCCCCAGCCGTAGGTGATAAAGGCGTTGCCGGTGGGGTGCGCCTGCTTAAAGGCGCGCATGCAGTCGAGCATCTCGTCCCACGTGGTGGGAATTTCCTTCCCCAGCTCCTTGAGCGCGGTGGTGTTGACGAAGTAGCTTTCGTCCACATAGTCGTTGGGCTCGATGTCGTTTAAGCAGTACAGAGCGCCATCCTCCGTAACCATACCGGCAATCTGAGGATAGGTTTCCAGATAGCTCTTCAGGTTTGGCATGTAGTCCAGATAGTTCATGAAGTTGAGGAAGTAGCCGAGGCCGCCGTAGTTCGCCACGACGTCCGGAGATTTGCGCAGCCAGACGATGTCCGGCAGGTCGCCGGTATTCAGGAACAGGGAGGTCTTGCTGTCGAAATCGCCCCACGGAGCGGACGACCATTCGATGGAAACGTTGCCCAGAAGGGCGCTGTACGCCTTGTAGACGAGAGAGCTGCGATCCTCGGTCAGACCGAGGTCGGCGGTGTAGCCCTTGTAGACGACTTCTTCGCCCGCATAGGGCAGCATGGCTTCGGCGATCGCGGAGCCGCTGACCAGTATTGCCAGAAGCACAAGGACGGATACCAGTTTCTTCATGTAGTTTTCTCCTCCTGTCTTTTTTTCTTCGAGCGGGGAAGCCCGCCTGAATTCAAGCTTTAATGGAGCCGACGAGAACGCCCTTCGCGAAGTGCTTCTGCATAAACGGGTACACGCAGAGCACGGGCACAACGGTGATAATCGTCGCCGCCGCCTTGGTCGTGCGGCTGGAAATCGCGCGGTAATCCTTCAAAAGCTGTGCGGTAGACGCGTCCTTGTAGTCCATCAGCACCAAAAGGCGGCGCATCAGCAGCTGAATGGGATACTTTGTATCGTCGCGCAGGTAGAGTAGCGCCGTCATGTAGTCATTCCAGTAGCCCACAATGCTGAACAGCGCAAAGGTGGCGATTATGGCTTTGGACAGGGGCAGGATAATCTGAAACAGAATGCGGAAGTGCCCCGCGCCGTCCAGTCCGGCCGATTCCCGCAGCGATTCCGGAATGGACATGAAAAACGTCTTGAACACGATGACGTTGTAAGCGGAAATCGCGCCCGGAACGACCATCACCCAGAAGGAATCAATCATGCCCAGCTGCATGATGGTGACGTAATAGGGAATCAGGCCGCCGCCGAAGAACATCGTGATGGTCAGCAGGACGGAGATCAGCTTGCGGCCGCGCAGCGCGGGAATCGACAGCGGGTAGGCCATCAGAGAGGTGGCGAGCAGCATAATCACCGTGCCCACGGCGGCATACTGAATTGTGTTCCAGTAGTAGAGAATCGTTCGGCTGTCGTTCAGCAGCGCCGTGTACGACTCCAGCGAAAAGCCCTTGGGCGTCAGATAGACCGGCAGCGATTTCAGCTCCTGCGAATCGCTGAAGGACAGCGCCAGCATATTCAGAAGCGGATAAATGAAAATCGCGGAGAGCAGAACCATGATGATGACCAGCACCACGTCAAACGCAGTTACCTTTTTTGTAACCATAGCCTTTCCCTCCTCAAAACAGCGACGTTTCGCTCAGTCTGCCGGTCACGGTATTCGCGATAACGAGGAACACAAGTGAAACAACGTTCACCAGCAGCCCCACCGACGACGAATAGCTCAGGTGATTCCCGGCTGTCTCAATTCCATAGCGATAAACATAGGTATTCACCACATCCGCGGTTGTATAGGTGCGCGGGTTGTACATCAGCAGGATCTTCTGATAGTCGTTACCGAGAATGCCGGCGACGGCCAGAATGAACAGAATGCTGATTGTGGGAAGAATGCTCGGCAGCGTAATATAGCTGATCTGCTGGATGCGGCTTGCGCCATCCAGAACGGCGGATTCGTACATTTCGGGATTAATGCCCGCGATGGCTGCCAGATAGATAATGGAGCTGTAGCCGATGCCCTGCCAGATGCCGGAGCCGATGTACAGCGGACGGAACGCCGAGGGCATCATAAAGAAGTTTTGCCGTTCAAGACCCAGCGCGGCCAGCAGCTCGTTCACCGGCCCGTTGCTCATGTTGAAAAGCTCCTTCATCATGCCAACCACAATGACGACAGACAGGAAATACGGCATGTAGGAAATCGTCTGCACGACCTTCTTAAACCGGGGATAGCGCAGCTCGTTGAGCAGCAGTGCCAGTAAAATGGGCGCCGGAAAGGAAAGAAACAGGCTTTCCAAACCCAGAACAAACGTATTTCGGATGATGCGCCAGCAGAACGGATCGTTAAAAAACGTCTGAAAATGCTTCAGCCCGACCCACTGGGAATGAAAAAAGCCTCCCTTGGGCGAAAAATCCAGATACGCGACCACGATGCCGTACATGGGCAGATATTTGAAAAGCAGCAGATTGACCAGACCCGGAATCAGCATAAGGTAGAGCACCCAGTTGAGCCGCATATACCTCCACATGGACATATCCCTGCCGATGCGCCGTCCGACACGCGGCAAACTCCTCTGCCCTCGCATGGCTTCCTGCGACATTGTGTGACCCCTCCGCTCGATGATTTGGTTGTATTTCGCGCTTTTTCTTTATTCATTATACTAAAACGATTTCATTTCTGTCTATGCTGATTTTCTTACTTTCATACTCATATTTGTAGCAATATGCGTAGAATTGACGGAATCGGCGCAGAAAACGTCCTCCGGCTCGCTTGACTTTCCCTCAAGCGTCGGATATAATGAGGTTAAGAACGAGCGCTTGGATTTAATGCGGATAGGGAGGGATGATGTGTACAGATGAAAAAGCAGCTTGGCAACGGACGCACCTTCTACCGCATTCTGCTCACGCTCCTCTCCTGTGTGCTCATCATGGCGGGGCTCACCTCGGCATTGATGTCCTACCAGAACCGCCGAAGCGTCGAGATCCATGCGGACATGCTTACCCACGCCATGGCAAACGGCGCGGATCAGATTGACAGCTTCTGGCAGAACGCGGCAGCGTTTCTCTCTTCCCTGAGCGACAGCGAGCAGCTGCTCCGGCTGTCAAACCAGCCTATGCTGAATTTGCGGCTTCGATCCGAAGCTCAGCGTGCAGCGATTCGGAATATGGCCTCCTATCTGGCTGGTGTCGACAGTGCCGGAGAGATTTTTATCTACCTTTATAATAAGGATTATCTGCTGACACCCATGGGCGTCACACAGCTGGACACGTACTTCAAAAATCGCTACACCGGAAGCCTCTCGGAGTTTACCTCCATGCTTCGGCGCTTTTATCCATTTGAGCTGAAGCAGCTGCCCTTTTCGCCGCGCGAGGACGTGCAGACAAGCTATGCCTCATCCGCTTTGGTGCTGATGCAGACGATTTTCGGCAATAAGCAGCCCATTGGCACCATCGTGGTGATGCTGGATCCCGACTCACTGGAGGACACCATCAGCCGCAGCATAGGCATTCCAAACTGCCTTACCTGCCTGCTTCTGGATGGCGTTCCGCTGAACACGTCGGAGCGGGAACGGACATCCGCTCTTCCGCAGGGCAGATATTCGCGGTTCATTCCGAACGTGGGGGTGGTCGTGCGCCGCCCGTCGGATTTTATGAGCGGACTGGAATATGTGGCGATTGAGGATAAGGAAAACGTCATGCCCGAAAACAGCCGCATTTTACAGATGCTGCTTCTGCTGCTTGCGGCAGCGACCCTTGGAATGGGCGTCGTTGCGTTTCTGGCCACTCGAAGGCTCTACATGCCGCTGCGAACGCTGGTCAACGAGTTTGACCGCCCGGTAGACGCACGCACGGACGAGTGCAAGCTGCTTTTGAATTTCATACAGGCGATCAACAGCGACTACATCACCGCCCGTCACGAGCTGGACTATTCGTCCCCGCTGGTGCGGGACGCGCTTTTGTACCGGTTGCTGCGGGACGACTCGCGAGAGGATGACCTGCTTGTGGAGCGCTATCTGCCCGCGCCCTATCGTCAGGCGCATTTTTATGTGTTCGTCGTCGCCATCGCCTTTTCCGGCGACGCGGCAACGGAAAACGGCGTGTCGGCGACGAGTCTGGTGCTGTCGCATCTGGAACGCGAAGGCGCCCGGCGCCTGCTCTCCGTGCTGCGCACCAATGACGAGGAATTTGCGCTGATTACCTATCCGCTTCCGCCGCAGGAGCATGCCCGGCTCTGCGCGGCGTTTTCCCATACCTGTGCGCGTCTTGCGAAGGAGCTGCCGGGCGGCATCGTCGTCTGCGCTCATGGCGCAGGCGTGGCGCATATCGACTGCATCCACGCGAGCTTCCGAGAGGCGCGCGCAATCATCCATTCCCGCCCCATTACAAGCGAATACGCGTTTCTCGGAGGGCCGGAAAGCGCGCGGCCGGAAAGGCACGACGCGGTGTCGCTCCCCATCGATTACGCAAACACGCTGGCCTCGCTTTTGCGCGGCGACGACCTTGAAAAGACATGGAGCTATGTAGAGGATCTGCTCGAACGAAACCGCCGCCCAGAGGTCTCCGCGGCGCAGTATGTCCGAATTGCCATCACCCTGAACCAGCAGATCTTCTGGGCCGCGTGCAGCCGCATGCCCGCGCTGGGCGAGCGCGTAGTCAAAATCCGCCCCTCTCACGGCACGATTCCCGCGGAGCAGATCGCCGGGATTCTGCGCGAAAACCTTCGAATCCTGTTTCAGTCGGAGCCGTGCGGTCAGGGAAATCAGCAGGGCGAGATCGTGCGTTACATCCGGGAAAACATCTCCGCGGGCGTTAATCTCAGCACCGCCGCGGAGCATTTCGGCTATAACGCGAACTATTTTTCCCGTTATTTTAAGCAGCTTACCGGCGTAACCTTCACCTCCTACCTAAGCCGCGTGCGCATTGAACGGGCGTGCCGACTGCTCAATGGAGACGGAAGACCGTCCATCAACGAAATTGCCGCGCAGTGCGGCTACAACAGCGCCGGCCAGTTCATTTCCGCCTTTGAGAAGCGGATGGGACTGACCCCGGGCGCATACCGAAAGCTGCCCGCAGAGGAAAGACCGCCCGCCGCGCCGGAAATATAGCACCACCCGCAAACGACGCTGAAGGCTCATGGCCTTGCAGGCAGTTTATAAAGCTCTCCGCAGTCTTTCCGCCGCCCTTCCGCCCTCGCGGGCTTACGTTCCCGCTTGCTGTGCGTATCCTTGGTTTCGGTTCGTAGGCTCCTCGGCTTTGCTGCACCGCTTCCTCCTCCCTTATGTCATTGCTGACAACGGCCTGCGGTTCGCTGCACTTGGCGGTAGATACCCGCGGCAGAACTTTCTGCCGGCAAGAATTGCGCCATGCCCGGCACACTCAGAAACGCGGCGGAGGATCGCTCCCCCGCCGCGCGCTTCGATTGATTAGCCCAGACCGCCCGTTTCGTAGATGATCTTCACGACCTCGCCGGTCACCGCGTCGATATACGCGCTCACATCGCCGGAAATGTCGTTGCACATGAAGTTCTTATTGATTTCCCACATGCGCCGTCCCTCGCCATTGACCACGCAGGCCATATACGGCTTGCCGGACGCCTGAAGCGCGTTCACGTCCGAAACCACGTCCTTCGCCGCTTCGTAGAAGATTTCCAGCGCCTTTTCCTCGCTGAGGTCGCCCTTCTGCGGCTCGGCGTAGATGATATCCTTCATGTGTACGTTGTCCGCTTCCTCGCCGATGGTCGGCTTCAGATATTCGCCGGTTTCCGGATATTCCGCCTCGCGCTGCTTTTCAAATTCACCGATCTGCTTCAGCTGCGCGATAATTTCATCGTTCTTCCACGCGGTGCTCGCCTTTTCGGTGCCCTCGTAGCTCCAAGCGGCAGTCATCGTCTTGCCGTCGAAAACGACCTCATACTCGCCGGTATTCTCGTCGCCGACAAACACGACCTTCCAGCCATTGTCGGTCTTTTCATACCGGCCGTCCATGAACGCGATGGCCTCGGCGCTCAGGCCGTACTTCTCCATCACGCTCGTTCGCGCCGTGTTCAGCGCGTCCGCCTCCGGCGAACGGGTAATCGTCACCACGGCGAACGCGACGGCGGCTGTCAGAACGAACAGCACCGCGGCAATCAGCAGGGTTTTCACGGAAATTCGCTTTGTCATTTTCTCATCCTCCAATCGATTCAGCACGTTTTCAGTGTGGATATTCGTCCATTCAACGCCTGAAAGCTGGGTATCCACGACCCTTTTGAATTCATTCTTCATCAAAATACCATCCTTTCAGTCGTTTGCGAAGCTGCTTCTCCGCGCTTTTCAGCCGATACTTGACGCTGCTCAGGCTGATATCCAGCGCCTTCGCAATCTCGCCCAGCTTCAGATCCTGATAGTAGCGCAGAAGAATCACCTCACGGTATCGGGGCTTCAGGTTTCTGACCTCCGTCAGCACCGTGCAGTCGGGATTCTCCGGCTCGCAGGCTTCTTCGGGTAAATCGTCTGGCGTCAGGCGGCCGTCTATGCGTCTGTGCCACGAGGAGCGCTGGTAATCGCGGCAGGTGTTGATGGCAATCGACATCAGCCACGTTCGTTCGCTGCTCTGCCCTTGAAATCCGCTCATCCGCCTGTACGCCTTCACGAACGTGTCCTGCACCGCGTCCTCCGCCAGCGACGGGTCACCCAGCTGCAGGGTACACATGCGCAGAAGGGACGTACCGTACTCGCGCATCATCCGTTCCAGACGATGCTGCCTGTCCGCGCGTTCTCCGGCTTGCATGGCGTTTCGCCTCCTTTCATCCGTTAGACGAGGGAAAACGGAAAAAGGGTCAAAAAACGGAGAAAAAAGGAACCGCCTCCCTTCCACCGGCATACGATGGAAAAAGGAGGCGGTTTCATGAGCGCATGCCAATCCACGTCCTCAAGCCGCACATGCGGCCTGATTGCAAAAATCGCCGGAATCGTGCTGATGCTGTCTGGCGCGCTGGTTTTGCTGTTTTGCGTGCCGTGCTGGTTCTGGACGATGCTCTTGGGGCTGGCGCTGCTGGCGGGCGGGTTTCTCATTTATCGTTTCTGCGGCTGAAAAGACAGGAAGCACCGCCAAACCGGCAGCGCTTCCTGTCTTCATGACCGATGAACCATGCGAATCAGACCGCACGCTCCACCTTGCCGCTGCGCAGGCAGCGGGTGCATACGGACATGCGGGTCGCAGTTCCATTCACGAGAACACGAACCTTCTGGGTGTTCGGAGCCCAAGTGCGGCGAGTCTTGCGATTGGAATGGCTGACGTTATTGCCGTATACGATGCCCTTATGGCAGATTTCACAGAATTTGCCCATCTCTCACACCTCCTTCAGGAGTTTGGCGCATCAAAACACCCAGTATTATATCAGACTCCGTGCCAAAGCGCAAGTGAATTTCGTATGAATTTCAAGTTTTCGTGTAAAAATACGGAGAAACAAGTTGCGCCGCGCGCGAAAAACGGCTACAATAGCATGGGATGTAATTTGAATGCCTTCCCTTCATGTGAACGCACTTGCGCCCGCGTGAAAAGAATGCTATAATAGGAACGGCGCAGGGTATGCCTGCGCGGCGCGGCAGGACGCCGTCGCCTCATTCCGGTCTTGGAGGTTTGAAACATGGACTGCAAGTTTACGACAGGTCTTGGACTTGTAACCGTCAATGAAGAAGTCATTCTAAAGGTGGCCGGCTATGCCGCGCTCGAATGTTACGGGATCGTAGGTATGGCCTCCAAGCGTACCACGGACGGAATCGTTCAGCTTCTGGGCATTGAAAACCTTGCGCGCGGCGTGCGCGTGCACACGGCGGAGGATCACGTAGATGTAGATCTGTACATCATCGTTGAATACGGCATTTCCATTTCCGCCGTAGCCGCCACACTGATCGACACGGTAAAATATAAGGTCGAGCACCTGACCGGCGCGAAGGTCAGCAAGGTGAATGTTTCCGTAGAGGACATTCGCGTGTAAAATACGCGCGCCGCGAAGGCATGGCAGGCTTGTCCGACGGCGCTGGAGGAATGCAAATGGTCTTGAAATCGATAGACGGAGGCATGCTGAAGGAAATGTATCTTTCGGGATGCGCTCTTCTGAATCAGAATCGCGAGGCGGTCGACGCCCTCAATGTATTTCCCGTTCCGGACGGAGATACCGGAACCAATATGTCCCAGACGATGAACGCCGCGGTAAAGGAGCTGAACAGCCGGCCGTTCTCCAGCGTGTCGGACGTGGCGAGCGCCGCCGCCCGCGGTGCGCTTCGCGGTGCGCGCGGCAATTCCGGCGTTATTCTCAGCCAGATTCTTCGCGGTATCGCTTCCGCCCTTGAGGGCCATGATGACATGGACGCCGCGCTGCTCGTGAAGGCGCTGCGCGCCGGCGCGCAGACTGCGTATAAGGCCGTCATGAAGCCCAAGGAGGGCACCATCCTCACCGTCGCGCGCGTGATCGCGGAAGAGGTTGAATCGCGCTTCACCGGCAGGGAGGACATCGTTGAAATCTTCACCATCGCCGTAAAGAGCGGCGACGCCATTTTAAAGCGCACGCCGGACATGCTGCCCGTGCTGAAGCAGGCCGGCGTTGTGGATTCCGGCGGCAAGGGTCTGATGGTCATCTACTCCGGCTTCCTCTCCGCCCTCACCGGCTCGCCGGTCGAGAGCCTTGCCGAGGCGCCGAGCATGCCGCTGCCCGGCGATTTCGTGGACGACCACGAGGCGCTGGAGGAAATCACCTTCGGCTATTGCACGGAGTTCATCGTGTCCCATCCCCGGCCGGACATTAAGAGCGCGGACGTGACCCGTCTGCGCAGGCGTCTGGAGCGCATCGGCGACTGCGTGCTGGTCATTTCCGACCTGTCAGTCGTGAAGGTGCATGTGCACACGAACGACCCGGGCAAGGCGCTGCAAATGGCATTGGAGCTGGGCGAGTTGGATTCCATCAAGATCGACAACATGGTCGAGGAGCATCGCGAGCGCGTGGCCAAGCAGGCCGCGGCGCAGGCGGCCGTGAAAAACGAAGAGAAGGAATACGGCATTATCGCCGTGGCGCTGGGCGACGGCTTCTCGGAAATCTTCAAGGGGCTGAACATCGACAAAATCGTGGACGGCGGCCAGACGATGAACCCGAGCATTGACGAAATCAAGCAGGCCATCGATTCCACAAACGCCAAAAACGTGTTCGTGCTGCCGAACAACACCAACATCATCCTCGCCGCGCAGCAGGCCGCCGGGCTGACGGACAGAAACGTTATGGTTCTGCCCACCAAGTCGGTGCCCATGGGCATTTCAGCCGCGATTGCCTTCTCGCCCGACGCCACGCCGGAGGAAAATCTTTCCGAAATGAACGCCGCGGCGGAGCGCGTGCACACCGCCTCCATTACCTACGCCGTGCGCGACACGGTGTTCGACGGCCGCGAGATTCACGCCAACGACATCATGGGCATGGTGGACAACCGCATCCGTGTGCTCGGCTCCAACGTGCACGACGTGGCGCTTGAGGTCATCAGCGGCATGGTGACGGACGAAAGCAGCGTCATCACCGTGTATTACGGAAGCGACATTGCGGAGGACAAGGGCGCACAGCTGGTTTCCGATCTGGAGGCGCAGTACCCCGACTGCGAGGTCGACCTGCAGAAGGGCGGGCAGCCGCTGTACTACTACCTGATCTCCGTGGAATAACGCGTTACATGCCGGGCAATCGCTTCCCGGAACAACAGCTTCGGACGTTTTCGGCTCGGCTCGAAAACGTCCTTTTTCAGGCGGTGACACATGACAGACACCGAACTTACCAGCATCCGAGGGCTCGGCCCCAAGCGCATGGAAGCGCTGAAGCTCGCCGGAATCCAGACGGCGCAGGATTTTCTGTATTACCTGCCGCGCGAATACCGCGACCTGTCGCGCATCACGCCGCTGTGCGAACTGCGTGTCGGCGAGCCGTGCGCCATGCGCGTATGCGTCGCCGCTCCTGCCGCGACGGTTCGCGCGGGCGGCGTAATCCTCACCCGCGCCACCGTTTCCGACGGCACCGAGGCGCTGCCCGCCGTGTGGTTCAATCAGCCGTGGCTGCGGGAGCAGCTGAAGGTCGGGCGCGAGCTGCTTCTCTACGGGCACAGCGAGGTCAAAAACGGCCGGATGCAGATTTCCTGCCCCTCCATTGAAACGGAACAGGGGCTGGTTCCCGTTTACAAGCCGATTCCCGGCGTGCCCGTGAAAATGCTTCGTAGCGTCATCGCCGAAATTCTGGACGAAACCGCCTGCGACGAAGACCCGCTGCCCGAAGCCATTCGCGAGCGCTTCGGGCTTCTGACGCGGAACGACGCGCTGCGCGGCGCGCATTTTCCATCCTCCGCGGAGCAGCTTCGCGCGGCGCTGCACCGGCTCTCGTTTGAAAACCTGCTTCTTTTCCAGCTGGCCGTCGGCGTGATGCGCGAGCATGTGCACGCGGGCACAGTCATTCCGTCTGGCGCAAACGACGAAGCTGCCTACTGGCGCGCGCTCCCCTTCCCGCCCACGGGCGCGCAAAGGCGCGTGCTGCACGAAATTGCCGCCGATATGGCCGGTACAAACGCCATGACGCGGCTGGTGCAGGGCGACGTGGGCTGCGGAAAGACCGCCGTCGCGTTCGGCGCAATTTATCTCGCCGCGCGCGGGGGCTGGCAGAGCGCCATGATGGCTCCGACGGAAATTCTGGCTGCGCAGCACTATGAAAGCGCGCGGGCGCAGCTGGAGCCGCTGGGTATTTCCTGCGGGCTTCTGACGGGCAGCATGACGCAGAAGGCGCACAGGCTGGCGCGCGAAAGGCTCGCGTCCGGCGAATGGATGTGCGTGTTCGGCACGCACGCGCTGATCACGGAGACCGTCGCGTATGCGCGCTTGGGGCTCGTGATCACGGATGAACAGCACCGCTTCGGCGTGCGTCAGCGTTCGCTTTTAAGCCATAAGGGCAAAAGCCCGAACGTGCTCGTCATGTCCGCCACGCCGATTCCGCGCACGCTGTCGCTGATTCTCTATGGCGACCTCGATCTTTCCGTCATCGACGAGCTTCCGCCGGGTCGGCAGCCCGTGAAAACGCGCATCGTGCCGGAGCGAAAGCGGCAGGATATGTACGGCTTCATCCGAAGCGAGGTCAAAAAGGGGCGGCAGGTGTATTTCGTCTGCCCGCTGGTGGAGGATTCCGAGGTGGTCGACGCGCAGAGCGCCGAGCTGCTTTTTGAGACTCTTCGCGACGAAGCCTTCCCCGACCTGCGCGTTCTTTTAGTGCACGGGAAAATGCGTTCAAAGGAGAAGGACGAAGCCGTGGAACGCTTCCGCCGCGGCGAAGCGGACATTCTGGTCTCCACGACGGTGATCGAGGTGGGCGTGAACGTTCCGAACGCCACGGTGATGGTCATCGAAAACGCCGAGCGCTTCGGCCTTGCCCAGCTGCATCAGCTGCGCGGACGCGTGGGGCGCGGTACGGACGAGGCGTGGTGCTTCCTGATGGCGAACCGCTCCGAGAAGCTCAAAATCATGACCGAGACGAACGACGGCTTCCGCATCGCCGAAAAGGATTTGGAGCTGCGCGGCCCCGGCGACATGTTCGGCACGCGTCAGTCCGGCGCGCTGGCCGAGGGGCTTTCCGACGCGCTGGCCGACGCGCAGACGCTGAAGGTCACGCATGAGCTGGCGCGCGAGGTTCTGCGCGCGGACGACGAAAACGCCGAAAAAAAGGCGCTTCTGCGCATGGCGCGGGCATGGCTTGCGCGCAAGGGCGAAATCGCGCTGGCAATGAACTGATTTTTCCAGTCTAAAATCCTTGCGAAAGGTCACACTACCCACAGATCGAACGGGAGGTGACGGACTTGCGCTCGAAAAACCGTTCCGGCAGACCGGAGACCGCGGACGCGCTGGATCAGCTGAAGCAGGAAACGGCCCGCGAATTGGGTATCAATCTGAATCGCGCGCCGGGCGAAAGGCTGTCCGCGCAGGATGCCGGCAGAGTCGGCGGTCAAATGGTGAAAAAGCTGATACGGGAATACGAGAAGGCGAACCGCCGCCCGGATCGATCGGAAGATTGAAAGGAGTGTGTGTTCCATGTCCAGCAAGAATTCCAACCGCATCAATGTTCCCGAAGCCCGCAAGGCGATGTCCAACATGAAGCACGAGGTCGCCAGCGAGCTCGGCATCACCCTGAGCGAGGGCTACAACGGCAACATCGCCGCCAAGGACGCCGGCCACATCGGCGGCAACATGGTGAAGAAGATGATCGAGGCGCAGGAGCGCTCGATGAGCGGCAAGTAAGCAGCCGCTTTCCTTACAATCGCATGTGTCTCCCGTCGTTCGGCGGGAGACATGATTTTATCAGAAACGCTCTTGACAAATATCGGAAGAGCCGATATAATCGCATCGTAAGAAGATATGGGCCTTGACCGGGAAGAGTACCCGTTTTCCCCGCCAAAGAGAGGGCGCGCATGGTGAAAGCGCCCGCGGCGGAATGCGGCGAACGACGCCCCGCGAGCCTCCGCGGAAAACCGCGGCGCGTCCCGGCGATAACGGGATTAAGATGGACGGCAAGCCGCCGTTCAGTCAGGGTGGCAACGCGAAACGGCCTTTCGCCCCTGCGCGGGGTGAAAGGCTTTATTTCTATCTTTGAGGAGGAACGAATCACATGCTTACACAGGCGCCCAAGGGAACGCAGGACATGCTTCCGAAAGACAGTCATCGCTGGCACAAAATCGAAGAGACGATGCGCAGCGTATGTCATCTGGCCGGATACCGCGAAATCCGTACGCCCGTGTTCGAGCATACGGAGCTGTTCCAGCGCGGCGTAGGCGACACGACGGACGTCGTTCAGAAGGAAATGTACACCTTTACCGACAAGGGCAACCGCTCCATCACGCTGAAGCCCGAGGGAACCGCGGGCGCGGCGCGCGCCATGATTGAGGCGCACCTGTACGCCGAGCCGCTGCCGCAGAAGATGTACTACGTCTCCTGCCCCGTGTTCCGCTATGAGAAGCCGCAGAGCGGCCGTCTGCGCGAGCATCATCAGCTGGGCGTCGAGGTGTTCGGCGCGAAGGACGCGAGCGTCGACGCGGAGATCATCCGTCTGGCGATGGACGTGCTCGAGGGCGTGGGCGTGACGGGTCTTTCGCTGAACATCAACTCCATCGGCTGCCCCACCTGCCGCAAGGCGTATAACGACGCGCTGAAGGCGTTCCTCGCCCCCATCCTGCCAGAGCTGTGCGAGACCTGCCGCGGCCGCTACGACCGCAACCCCATGCGCATTCTGGACTGCAAGGAAGCCAAGTGCAAGGCTCTCGTGAAGGATGCGCCCGCGATGCTGGACATGCTGTGCGACGACTGCAAGGCGCACTTTGAGTCGCTCAAGCGCTACCTGACCGGTCTGGGACTCGACTACACCGTGGACAAGGGCATCGTGCGCGGTCTGGATTACTATACCAAGACGGTCTTTGAAATCATCACCAAAACGCCGGACGGCGGCGAGCTGACCGTGTGCGGCGGCGGCCGGTACGACGGTCTTGTGCAGCAGCTGGGCGGCCCGGAAATGTGCGGCATCGGCTTCGGCATGGGCGTGGAGCGAATCATCATGGTTCAGGACATGCTCGGCTATAAGGACGACGCGCCGGCGCTGGTGGACGCGTTCGTGGTTACGATGGGCGACGAAGCCCGCATCGAGGGCGAAAAGGTGGTGCGCGAGCTGCGGCTTGCCGGAATTCCCGCCGACCTCGACCACTGCGCGCGCAGTATGAAGGCGCAGTTCAAGTATGCCGACAAAATCGGCGCGCGCCGCGTGCTGGTCATCGCCGGCGACGAGCTGGCCGCGGGCGCAGTGAAAATCCGCGATATGCAAAACGGCACGGAAACCACCGTGGCGCGAAACGACGTTGTGTCTTCAATCAAAGGATAAGCATACAGGAGGAATCGACCATGTTTCAGTCCCGAACCCACACCTGCGGCGAGCTGCGGCTTGCGAACGCCGGTGAAAAGGTAACCATCGTCGGCTGGATGGAAAACGTGCGCGAAGTCGGCAGCACGCTGGCCTTCGTGGTTCTTCGCGATTTCTACGGCACCACGCAGGTCGTCGTGGAAAACAACGAGGAAGTCATGAAAACGATCAAATCGCTGAACTGCGAAAGCACCATTTCCGTCACCGGCACGGTGCGCGAGCGCTCCAGCAAGAACACGAAAATCCCCACCGGCGAAATCGAGGTGGTTCCGGAGTCGGTCGAGGTGCTCGGCCGCTGCATCTACAACGAGCTGCCCTTCGAAATTAACCGTTCCCGCGAAGCCGATGAAAACGCCCGTCTGCGCTATCGCTTCCTCGACCTGCGCAATCCGGCCGTGAAAAAGAACATCGTGCTGCGCTGTCAGGTTGTCGCGGCGCTGCGCCGTTCGATGATTGAGCACGGCTTCCTTGAGATTACCACCCCCATCCTCACCTGCTCCTCGCCCGAGGGGGCGCGCGACTATCTGGTGCCCTCCCGCCTGAACCCGGGCAAGTTCTACGCCCTGCCGCAGGCGCCGCAGCAGTTTAAGCAGCTTCTGATGACCTCCGGCTTCGACCGCTATTTCCAGATCGCGCCGTGCTTCCGCGACGAGGACGCGCGCGCCGACCGTTCCCCCGGCGAGTTCTATCAGCTGGATATGGAAATGGCGTTCGCCGGACAGGAGGACGTGTTCGCCGTGATCGAGGATGTGTTCCCGCCCATCTTCTCCGAGTATGGCAAGTACTCCGTCGCGTCGAAGGCGCCGTTCAAGCGCATCAGGTACAACGACGCCATGGAGCGCTACGGCTCCGACAAGCCCGACCTGCGCATCAGCCTTGTGGTGGACGACGTGACCCAGCTTTCGCAGGGCATCGGCTTTGAGCCCTTCGACGGCAGCGTGGTCAAGGCCATCGTTGCGCCCGGCTTTGACAAGCCGCGCAAGTTCATCGACGGCCTGTGCGGCGACGTGCTCGCCGCCACCGAAAACAAGTGCTACTGGTTCAAGGTAAACGACGATATGTCCTTCGCGGGCGGCGTGGCGAAGTTCTTCGCCGCGAAGCACGACGAGGTCGTGAGCGCGCTGAACCTTCAGCCCGGCGCGTGCGTGTTCCTGTGCGCGGGCAAGAAGCTGATTGCGCAGAAGACCGCGGGCGTGATTCGTAAAACCGTCGGCAACGCCGTCGAGCAATATATCGACCGCGAGCGCTACGAGTTCTGCTGGATTGTGGACTTCCCGATGTACGAAATCGGCGAGGAGTCCGGCCAGCTGGAATTCTGCCACAACCCCTTCTCCATGCCCAACGGCGGCGTGAAGGCGCTGGAGGAGAAGGATCCGCTGGAGATTTCCGCCTTCCAGTACGATCTGGTCTGCAACGGCGTGGAGCTTTCCTCCGGCGCTGTCCGCAACCACGACCCCGAAATCATGATCAAGGCGTTTGAGCTGGTGGGTCTGGGCGAGGCCGACGTGAAGGCCAAGTTCCCGGCCATGTACAACGCGTTCTGCTATGGCGCGCCGCCGCACGCCGGCATCGCTCCGGGCGTAGACCGCATGGTCATGCTGATGGCGGGTGAGGAATCGATCCGCGAGATCATCCCCTTCCCCATGAACAAGAACGCGCAGGATCTGATGATGGGCGCGCCGTCCGAGGTCGATCCCCGGCAACTGGCGGACGTGCATATCGCCATCGTCAAGCCCGAGAAGTAATTCCGCTTCGAATGAGGCTGTTGCACCCCACCGTGCAGCAGCTTCATTCGCGCAAGACTTCACCGAAAGGAGCCATCCCGTCATGCGCGAACGAACCCGCGACTGGCTGAGAAAATGCCTGCTCATTGCGCTGGGCGTGCTCATCATGGCCGTTGCCTACAATATGTTCCTCGTGCCCGCGAAGATTGCGCCCGGCGGCGTGTCCGGCGCGGCGACCATCGTCTACTATCTGACCGGCCTGCCCATCGGCGCGGTTTCGCTGGCCATGAACCTGCCGCTGTTTTTCCTTGGCTGGCGGCAGGAGGGACGCGATTTCATCATCCGCACCCTGCTTTCCACGGTGCTTCTGTCCCTCGCGCTGGACACGCTGAAGCTTCCGCGCATCACGGAGGATCCGATGCTGTCCGCGCTGTTCGGCGGCGTGATTCTGGGGCTCGGCCTCGGCCTTGTGTTCATGAGCGACGCGACCACCGGCGGCACCGACCTTGCGGCGAAGATGATTCAGCGCCGCCTGCCCCGGCTTTCGATGGCGTGGGTGCTGTTCGGGCTGGACATGATCGTCACCGTCGCCGCCATGATCGCGTTTTCGCCGGAGGAAGGCCTGTATGCGCTGGTTACCATCTATGTAAGCACTAAGATCACGGATTTCATGCTGGAGGGCATGCGCAGCGCCCGCGCGCTTACCGTCGTATCCCCCCGCCACGAGGCCATTGCCCGGCGTGTGATGGAGGAAATGGAGCGCGGCGTCACCTGCTGGCGCGGCACGGGCATGTATTCCGGGCAGGATGTAACGGTTTTGTATTGCGTGGTTTCCAACCGCGAGGTCACGCGCGTAAAGCACATCATCCTCTCCGAGGATAAAAACGCGTTCATCGTCATCGCCGACGCGCACGAGGTCGGCGGCGAGGGCTTCACCTATAATCGTCCCACCATTCCCCTGCTGCCCCGCAAACGCAAGCCGCAGGCTCCCTCCTGATTTTCGTTTTTTCCCTTCGCGCGTCCGGCTGCTGTCGGACGCGTTATTTAACACAAAAAGCTTCTCGTTCTGTATTGACTATTTCCAACTACTGAATATAATATAGTACTGTATGAACGACGAGATGAAAGGAGCTCTCCATGAACAGCCAATACAAAAAAGGCGTATTGGAGCTTTGCGTGCTTTCTCTTTTGAAAAAGCGCGACTGCTACGGATACGAGATTTCCGAGTTTCTTTCCGGCCATATCGATATTTCGGACGGAACGGTGTACCCGATTCTCCGAAAGCTGAAGGCGGACGGAATGCTCACCACCTATCTTCAGGAGGAAAGCGGCGGGCCGCCGCGCAAATACTACAAGCTGACCGAGCTTGGGCTTGAAACCTACGAAGCCGATCGCGCCGAATATCTGGACTTTGCAAAATCGATTCGAAAACTGTTGGAGGATGAAGAAAATGACGAAGAATGAATTCATGACCCTGCTCACCGAGGAGCTCAACAAGCGCAGCGTTCCCGACGCTGCGGACGTGATCGACGAATATCAGCAGCACTTTGCCTTCAAGCTGGCCGACGGCTATTCCGAGGAGGAAATCGCCGCGAAGCTGGGCGACCCCGTGCAGCTGGCCGCGCAGTTTGAACCCTCCATCGAAGCACCCGAAACAAAGAGTTCCGGCAAGCCGCTCGTGGTTGCCGGCTTCTGCTTCGCCGACATCTTTGCCGGCATGATCTTCGCTCTTCTCTTCGCGTGGGACGTGGTGATGGCCGCCGGTTCCATTTCCTTCGCCGCCATTTCCGTGGATCTTCTGGGCGGGCAGCGCCTGTACACGCTGCTTCCGTCGACGCCCTACTGGTGCTGCTCGATTCTGGGGCTTTCGCTCGCGCCGCTGAGCGTGCTGTTCGCCGTCGGCTGCGTCTACTTTACCGCGTTCCTCCGGCAGCTCTGGCGCTCCTTCGCCCGCTTTCAGCATAACGCACTTGCCACGGCTTCCGGAAAACCCGCGCTGCCCCCGCTCTCGACCGCCCCGCACTTCTCCGCGAAGACCGCCCGCCGACTTCGCTCGATCGCATTGGTTTCGCTGGCGTTGTTCGCCGTCTGCTTCGTGCTGGCCTACCTCATGTGCAGCCTGTCCGCGCGTTCGCTGCAGTTCTGGCACGTGTGGAACTGGTTCGTATCCTGACATTTGGAGGTATTCTCATGAAAACCGTCGTCATTACGGGCGCGACCTCCGGCATTGGGCTGGAAACGGCAAAGCTGCTTGCGCGGGGCGGTTTCCGCGTGATTGGCATCGGTCGCAGTGCGGCGCGCTGCGAACAGGCAAAGCATGCCATTCGCACGGCTTCTTCGCTGCCCGAGCCGGTGTTCTTTACCGCCGACCTTCTTCAGCAGCGCGAGGTGAACCGCGTGGCCGCAGAGCTGGCCGAGTTCATAACGGAGCACTGCGACGGAGAGCTGTTCGCGCTGATCAACAACGCGGGCTGCGCTCGCGGGTACTACATGACCACGGAGGACGGCTATGAGCATCAGTTCGCGCTGAATTATCTGGCCGGTTTCCTTTTGACCCATCGGCTGCTGCCGCTTTTGAAAAAGGCGGGCGGGCGCGTGATCATGACCGGCAGTCGGTCGCACAAGGGCATTCGCGTACACTGGAACGACGTGATGCTCACCCGCCACTACAATCCGCTGACCGCCTACAAGCAATCCAAGCTGTGCGACATCCTCTTCGCGAAGGGGCTGAACGATCGGTACGCGTCGCTGGGCGTTTCCGCCTACACCGTCGACCCCGGTCTCGTGCGCACGGACATCGGAAACAAGGACGCGGGCGGACTCGTGAACCTGATCTGGTCGGTGCGCAAGCTGGGCGGCGTTCGCCCGGAAATTCCGGCGCAGACCTACGCCTACCTGTGCAGCCAGCCGCTGCCGCCGGCGGGACTGTATTACTACCATTGCAGGGAGCGCGCCTACAGTCGAGAAGTAACCTCAGAAAACGCGAACCGTCTGTTCTCGCTCAGCGAGCGGCTGTGCGGCATTCCCTTTGGAGAGGAGGAACCTTCATGAACGTATTGATCACCGGCGCGGCGGGCGGCCTTGGGCGCGCCATGGCCGTGGAATGCGGAAAGCGCGGCTATAACCTGTTTCTGACCGACGTAAACGCGGACGGACTTCGCCGGGTGCAGACCGGTCTGGAACGCCAGTTCGGCGCGACCGTATCGGCGCAGGCCTGCGACCTCACCGACCCTGCCAGCGTGGACGCGCTTCTGAACGTGCTGGATTCGCACGATATTCCGTTCGACATGCTTTTGAATATCGCGGGCGTAGACTTCGAGGGCGGCTTCCTCTCCCGCGACCGGGAGCATGTCGTAAAAATCGTCAGTCTGAACGACGCGGGCACCCTGCGCATCACCCACGCGATTCTGGAACGCCGCCGGGAGGCAAAGCCATTCACCGCGGTCTTCGTGTCCAGTCTGGCTTCCATGTTTCCCATGCCGCTGAAGGCAACATACGCCGCGTCCAAGCGCTTCCTGCTGGATTTCGCCACGTCCCTGCGGCAGGAGCTTCGCGAGGAGCGCGTCAACGTGCTGGTGCTCTGCCCGGCCGGAATGGTCACGACGCAGGAGAACATCGACGCAATCCGCGCGCAGGGCTTCTGGGGCGACGTAACCACGAACCCGCTGGAGGTCGTCGCAAGAAAAACCATCGATCGCGCGCTGGCCGGAAAGGCCTTCTATATTCCCGGCGCGCTGAATCGCATCCTGTCCGCACTCGGAAGGGTTATCCCGCGCACGTGGATCGCGTCGATCGTGTATCGCCGCTGGAAATACGCACAGCGGAAATGGCTGAACCGCGCCTGCCCGTCGGATTGAGCCGCGAAAGGCGTTCATTCCCTCTGAGCGGCCGCCATCCACATATGCTTGCGCGCGCCATACTTTTGCGTGCTGTCCCTTTGCAGCCGTGCGACGCGGAAGCCCGAAAGAAGCTCCTCCAGCGTCTCCCGCGAAAAGTAGCGCCGGGCGCAGCCTTGGGTCACGTAATAGCCTGCCTCAAGGCGCACATCCCCGGGTGCGGGCACGTATTCCTCCCGCGCGTTCACGCGCAGAAGCAGCCAGCCGCCCGGCGCAAGCACGCGGTGAAGCTCCGCGAAAATCTCCCGCGTTTTCCGCATCGGAAAATAATGCAGGCACAGATCGGCAATAATCACTTCAAAAGAGCCATTCTCAAACGGCATCGGCTCCGTCAGGTCGAGCCGCGCTGTATCCGCGCCGGGATAGCGGCGCTTCAGGCGGTTCAGCGCCGCGTCCGAAAAATCGCAGGAAAGAACGCACGGACACGCGCTTCGCAGAAAGCCGGTGTCCGCGCCGTCGCCCGCGCCCAGCTCCAGCGCGTTTCCGGCGCGCGTCAACAAGTCCCGAAAGTCATCCAGCCAGCCGTCATAGCTCGCGTCCGCGTGCGCTCCGTCCGAATAGAGCGCGTCCCAGTAGCCGCCTGCGTTTTCCATGCTGCCTCCCCTTCGCCGCTTTTTTGTTTCAGTATACACCCTTCCAATAAATCCTCCGCGTATTTCACGAAATTTTTTCGCACAGTGGACGGAATCCCCGATTTGGTATCATGATTCTTAACATTGTTTCTGTAAAATATTGATGATTGTACACGAGGAGGCTGTTCAATGAGCGCACACGTCGTTTTACAGAAATACATGCTTGAGGAATTGACCATTCATAACGAAATGCCCGGTAGTGCGGGCAAGGTCTTTCCGCCGAACCCGGAGATTCGCTTTCAGGTATTCAAGCAGTCGGAGGGCAAGCCCCTCTCCACGGAGTTAATGCTGGAAATCGGCAGCATGGACGACAATTCGCCCCTGTACATCAAGGTGAAAATGCACGGGCTGTTCGCCGTTCTCCCCCGCGGCGAGGACGATCGGGCGCTGAGCGACGCCGATTTCCACCGGCAGGCGCTGGTCATCCTGTTTAACTACGCCCGAACGCTGATTGCCGCCGCCACACAGCTGGGCGGCATGCCTCCATTCAACCTTCCCCCTATAAACCCGGACAACATCAACGTACAAAAGCAGGAATAAGGAGGCTGCACACATGGCACGGGAAAAGCGTTTTTCAAAGAAGGAATGGAGCTGGATCCTGTACGACTGGGCCAACTCCGTATACGCCACAAACATCATGGCGGCCATCTACCCCACCATCTTCGCGTCCACCATCCCGGGCGGCGACATTCGCTGGGGCTACGGCACGTCCATCGCCACGCTCATCGTCGCCATCCTCGCCCCGTTCCTCGGCGCGGTGGCCGACTATAAGGGCATGAAGAAAAAGCTGTTCACGCTGTTTGCCCTGCTTGGCATCGTTTTCACGCCGCTGATGGCCGCGCTGGGCAGCTGGAAACTGTGCCTTGTCGGCTATGTGATTTCACGCATCGGCTTTTCCGGCTCATGCCTGTTTTACGATTCCTTCCTGACCGACGTAACCACTGACGAGCGCATGGATCGCGTTTCCTCGTGGGGCTACGCCATGGGTTATATCGGCGGAAGCACCATTCCCTTCGTTCTTTCGATTGCCATGCTTCTCCTCTTTGATTACAACCGCTTCTCGCAGGTCTTCTCCGTGCTGATTGTGAGCGTGTGGTGGGCGGTATTCTCCATTCCGTTCTTCCGCAATGTGAAGCAGGAGTATTATGTGGAGAAAACCGAGCCCGTCTCGCCCGCGCGCATCCTCCGAAACGTGATCGGCACGTTCAAGGAAATCTGCCTGCGCCGCGGCCTTCTGTTCTTCGTTATCGCGTATTTCTTCTATATCGACGGCGTGAACACCGTCATCTCCATTTCCACCGCCTACGGCTCGACGCTTGGCCTCGGCTCCACCGGCATGATTCTGGCGCTGCTCGTTACGCAGATTGTGGCCGTACCCTGCTCGATCTGGTTTGCGAAGCTCTCCGCGCGGTTCTCCGCGCGAAGGGCGCTGATGGGCGCCGTGATCATGTACGTGATTATTTGTCTCGTCGGCTTCTACATGGGCTTCTCGATGGAGCCCAGCCAGAACGCCTATGAGACCGCTATCCACGCGGCCGCCCAGCCGTATGAAGCCGCCAACCCGGACAAGGCCGAAGCGCTGGAAAGCTACGTTACCCGCGCCAGCGCCGCGCTTTTGCGCGAAAACGCGGAAGAGGAGCTTCGGCAGCTTGAATCCGAGTGCGCAGATCTTGCGCTCGACGGCATAGCCCTTTCCGACGCGCTTCTGAACGCATGGCGCGAAAACCCCGCGCTGGCGGAGGCCTACAGCGCCTGCATCCACGTTTCCACCATTCTGTTCTGGTGCATGGCCGTGCTCGTCGGAACGGTGCAGGGCGGCATTCAGGCGGTCTCGCGCTCGTACTTCGGCAAGCTCGTTCCCAAGGAGCGCTCCAACGAATTTTTCGGCTTCTTTGACATCTTCGGCAAGTGCGCCTGCGTCATCGGCCCGGCGCTCTACGCCGTGATCGCGGAGGCCAGCGGCCATTCCAGCTATGGCATCATCGGTATTGCCGCGCTGTTCTTCTTAGGCCTTATCACGCTGATTCTTGGCCGCAAGGATCTGGACGCTCTGGCAAAATAATTCTCCTTCACGCAGCAGACCGCGCGCGAGTTTTTCCTCGCGCGCGGTCTATTTGCTTTCCATTTTCTCCTGTTCCCTCGCCCGCACCTGCTCCGGGTCGTTCATCACCGGCAGACCCGCCGCCATCAGCGCGTATTTCCAGATGCGGAATCGCGCCTTGATGCGCGCCGCCTCCGGAACCTCGCCCACCTTCGGCGAACGCCCCAGCTCCCGCGCCCGCGCAAGCAGCGGCGCAAGAATCGCCCTGTCCTCGTTGGTCAGCGGCTGTCCGGGCTTCCAATGTCCGTTCATGGCCGACTCCCTTCTAAAATCCCCATTTTCTTCTTCATTATAGCTGATTCCCGCGCGCTGTCAAGCGCTTTGCAGGGAATTCGGACGTATGGCATTTTCGTTCCGGCTCTGTTAATTCCTGTTTTTTCTCTTGACAGCCGCGCGAGTCTCCATATAATAAAAGTCGTTTTCAGCCGCACGCGGAGCTTTGTCCGCAGCGAGGATGACAGAAGGGAGGCGGCCATCATGCGCCGAAGCGTTCGAATTCTGACAGGACTTCTCTGCCTTCTGTTTGCCCTTGCTCTTTTGTCGTGCAGCGTGCTTGCGGTCGTCCATCCGCAGCACAAATGCACGGCGAAAAAATGCTGCGTCTGCGCGCTCCTTTCCGATTGGGCGCAGATTTTGCGCGGCATGGCGGCCGTGCTGCTGCTTTGGTACGCTCTGCGCCTCGCGGTGCGCGTGTTTTCCGCAGCCCTGTCTGCGCGGCTGAACGACACATCCGCCGTCACACCCGTCACCTTGAAGGTTAAGCTCTCGGATTAATTGCATCTTCACCGCGGGCGTTTTTTGCCCGTTATGGAATGGCCTTGCCGTTTTTTTTCGGGCAAGAGCCGTGTTTTGTCATACCCAAAACAACTGATTGAGGTGAAGATTTATGAAAAAGCTCTTCGCGCTTTTCATCGCGATTGTATTTGCGTGTGCCCTTCTGCCTGCCTTCGGCGAGACCGCAGCGCCCCTGCGCATCGTATGCACTACCTTTCCCCAGTACGACTGGACGCGGCAGCTTCTCGGCAACCGCGCGGACGAGGTTGAATTGACCCTGCTTCTTGACAACGGCATCGACCTGCACAACTATCAGCCCACGGCGGATGACATCATCAAAATTGCCCGCTGCGACCTGTTCGTCTATGTGGGCGGCGAATCGGATACATGGGTGGACGATCTGTTGGAAGCGTCCCCCAATTCGCACAGGAAGGCTCTCTCCATGCTGGCGTGCGTCGACGCGAAGGAGGAGGAAGCCGTCGAGGGCATGCAGGAGGAAGAGGACGAGGACGAGCACGAGCACGACGAAATCGAGTACGACGAGCACGTCTGGCTCTCCCTGCGCAACGCCGAAACGATCACCCGCGCCCTCTTGAACGCGCTGTGCGAAGCGGATCCCGCGCACGCGGAAACGTATCGCGCCAACGCGGACGCATACCTTGCCCAGCTTGCCGAGCTGGACGCGCAATACTCCGACATGGTACGGCATGCCGCGCGCACCACGATTCTGTTCGCCGATCGCTTCCCGTTCCGCTATCTGGCCGACGATTACGGCCTGACCTACTACGCCGCGTTCGCGGGCTGCTCGGCAGAGACCGAGGCCAGCTTCAAAACCATTGCCTTCCTCGCGAAGAAGGTGGACGAGCTGCGCCTGCCCGTCGTGCTGACCATTGAGGGCGGCAAGCACGCGATTGCCGAAACAGTCGTCGCCAGCACGCAGGCGAAAAATCAGACGATTCTCTCCATGAACTCCCTTCAGTCCATGACTGAAGCCGACGTGCAGCGCGGCGAAAGCTACCTTAGCGTCATGACCCAGAACCTCGCGATTCTCTCGCAGGCGCTCAACTGATTGACAGGGAAGTGATCATTCATGCAAATCATCTGCAAGAACATAGCCCTTGGATATGAAAATCACATCGTTTCGCAGAACATCTCCTTTTCCGTGGCACGGGGCGAATACCTGTGCATCGTCGGCGAGAACGGCGCTGGGAAAAGCACGCTCATGAAGGCGATTCTGGGTCTTCACCCGCCCGTCTCGGGACAGCTTTCCTTTGGCGACGGCCTGAAGCCGAACGAAATCGGCTATCTGCCCCAGCAGACCAGCCTTCAGCGCGATTTTCCAGCTTCTGTTCAGGAGGTCGTGATCTCCGGCTGTCTGAACCGCTGCGGCCTGCGCCCGTTTTACAACCGCGCGGAGCGCGAGCTGGCGCACAGCCGCATGGAGCGGCTCGGCATCCTGCCCCTGCGCAATCGCTGCTACCGCGAGCTGTCCGGCGGCCAGCAGCAGCGCGTGCTTCTGGCGCGCGCCCTGTGCGCCACGCGCCGGCTTCTTCTGCTGGACGAGCCGGTTTCCGGCCTTGATCCCGCCGCGACGGCAGACATGTACGCCATCATCCGCCGGCTGAACCGCGAGGACGGCATCACCGTCGTGATGATTTCCCACGACATTTCCTCCGCCGTGCGTGAGGCGGATCATATCCTGCATCTTTCCCACCGCCCGCTGTTCTTCGGAACCACGGAGGACTACCTGAAAAGCGACGTAGCCAAGGCGTTTCTGCGCGCGGAGGAGGGAATCACGGCATGAACACCCTGAATACGCTGATCGAATACTTCCGGTTTCCCTTTGTGCGCTACGCGCTGATCGCGGGCGTGCTGATCGCGCTGTGCTCGTCCCTGCTGGGCGTGACGCTGGTTTTGAAGCGCCTTTCGTTCATCGGCGACGGCCTGTCGCACGTGGCCTTCGGTGCGATGGCCATTGCCACGGTGCTGAGCGTCTCAAACGACATGCTGATCGTCATGCCGATCACGATTGCAAGCGCCATCCTGCTCCTGCGCAAAAACGGCACGAAAAATGTGCGCGGCGACGCGGCGCTGGCCATGCTCTCCGTGGGCGCGCTGGCGCTTGGCTATCTGGTGCTCAACGTGTTTTCAAAATCGGCCAACCTGTCGGGCGACGTTTGCTCCACGCTGTTCGGCTCCACCTCCATCCTGACGCTGAAGCGCTACGAGGTGTGGCTGTGCGTGGGGATGTCCGCGCTGGTCGTGCTGCTGTTCACGCTCTTCTACAACAAAATTTTCGCCGTCACCTTCGACGAATCCTTCGCCACCGCCACGGGCACGCCGACCGGCCTGTACGACCTGCTGATCGCGGTTGTAACCGCCATTGTCATCGTGCTGTCCATGAATCTGGTCGGCTCTTTGCTCACATCGGCGCTGATCGTCTTCCCCACACTCTCCGCCATGCGCGTGTTCAAAAGCTATAAGCGCGTGGTGCTGTGCGCCGCCGCGCTGTCCGTGCTGTGCGCCGTGGGCGGCATCCTGTTTTCCATTCTCGCGTCCACGCCGGTCGGCGCGACCATCGTGGCCGCAGATCTGCTCGCATTCCTCATTTTCTCCGTCATTGGACGACTGAAAGGAAAAAGACCATGAAAAAATATCTATCAATTTTGCTTTGCTTCCTCTGCTTGCTCCTGACCGCCTGCGGCTCAACCTCGGATTCGGACGCGGCAGGCGACGCTTCCCCTTCCGAAACCGACCTGACGACCATGAGCACCACCATGGCCTATTCCTACATGCAGAATCTCGCCATCTCTCCCGACCAGTTTCTCGGCCAGCGCTTTCGGATTCGCGGAACCTACGACGAGCAGTTCTGGGATGTGACGGGGCTTACCTACCATTATATCGTCGTGACGGATGTAAGCTCCTGCTGCGTACAGGGGCTGGAATTTGTGCTGGCGGATGAAAGCGCCGTTTATCCGCAGGTTGGCGAGGAATTTGAAATCAGCGGCATTCTAAGCACCTATGTTGAGGATGAAACGCTCTACGTTCAAATAACCGCCGACCAATATCAGCGTTTTTAACGCATTCATAGCCAAAGCCATTCATTTCTTTGCTATAATGAATACATTCTATGGATGCAAATCCATCTGGAGGAGATTTTATGTATCGGTCGTCGAATTTCCGTTCCATCGCGCGCAAATCGCTCAAGGGCTTCTGGGGGCTCAGCATCGGCGTGACGCTGGTTGCTGGTCTCTTGGGCGGCACGTCCGGCGGATCTTCCTTCACCTACAACCTTCGGTTGTTTACCGACCGCTCATCCGGTTCCGAGAGAGCCTACTTCTCAAGAGACCTCGACGCGCTGTTTTCGTCGCCCACGTTCGTCGCCATCTTCACAACGGCTGCGGTTGTCTTCGGCATTCTTTCCCTGCTTTACCTGCTGATTGGCGGCGCGGTGGAGCTGGGCTTGAACCGCTACGCGCTCGACCTCGTCACCCGCCAGAGCACGCCCCGCTTTGATACCCTGTTTTCCCGCTTCTCCATCTGGGGCAGGGCGTTCGGCCTGCGCTTTATGACCTCGCTGTTCGTCACCCTTTGGTCGCTGCTGTTCATCATTCCCGGCATCATTGCGAGCTACCGCTACGCGCTCGCGCCCTACCTGATGACGGAAAACCCGGAAATTGGCGTCATGGAAGCCATTTCCCGCTCAAAGGAGCTGATGCGCGGCAATAAGGCTCGTCTTTTCTGCCTGCAATTCAGCTTTCTTGGCTGGATACTCCTATGCATACTTACCCTTGGCATCGGCTCCCTGTGGCTCTCTCCCTACATGAAGGCCGCCGAAGCCGCGTTCTATCTGGACGTCACGGGTCGCGCGAACGACATGCCGCTCCCGGACGAAAGCGCCGAAGCCTGATTTCCCATCCTCCGAAAAACGGAGACGGCCGGGATCCTTCCCATGCCGTCTCCGTTTTTTGCTTAGCCCTTGATGAACCGCGCCAGAAACTCGCGCGTTTCCGGCTTCTCCGGATGACCGAAAACCTGCTCCGGCGTTCCATCCTCACAGATCACGCCCCGGTTCATGTAGACCACGCGGTTGCTCACGTCCCGCGCGAAGGCCATCTCATGCGTAACCACCAGCATCGTCATGCCGTCCCGCGCCAGCAGACGCATGGCGTTCAGCACCTCGCCCACCATTTCCGGGTCGAGCGCGCTGGTCGGCTCGTCAAACAGCAGAATTTCAGGCTGCATGGCCAGCGCCCGGGCAATCGCCACGCGCTGCTTCTGTCCGCCGGAAATCTGCTGCGGGCGGGCGTTTGCATACGGCGCCATGCCCACGCGATCCAGATACCGCATGGCCGTTTCCCGCGCCGCCTCCTTCTTTTTCTTCAGCACGCGAATCTGCCCCACCGTGCAATTTTCCAGCACGGTCATGTTGGCAAACAGGTTGAAGGACTGAAACACCATGCCTACCTTCGCGCGGTACGCGGCGACGTTTCCGCGGCCGGAGGTCATATCCTCGTTGTGATACAGGATGCGCCCGGACGTGGGCAGCTCCAACAGATTGATGCAGCGCAGAAGCGTGCTCTTTCCAGAGCCGGACGCGCCGATAATCGACGTCACGTCGCCCGGATGCACGGAAAAATCGATGTCGCGCAGAATCTCCCGCTTGCCGAAGGACTTGGACAGGTGCTCCACCCGCAAAATCGCCTCGCTCATCGTCTCTCCTCCTCCGCCTCGCACGCGCGCTCCCGGTTCTGCTCGTCATAGGGGCTGCCCTTGCCGGGATAGTTGTAGGTTCCGGCGGTTGAAATCAGCGGGTCGCCCTTCACAAGCTCGTAGCTGCCCTTGCCGTCCATGCGCTTTTCCATTGCCCGAAGCAGAAGCGAGGCTGTCAGCGTCACCGTAAGGTAGCCCAGCATTTCAATCGCCGCCGACGGGAAATACTTGTACGTCGCGCCGGTAATGGCCTTGTGCACGGAGAAAAACTCCGTGAAGCCGATGATGAACATGACCGACGTATCCTTCACATTGATAATGAAGTTGTTGCCGATCTGCGGCATGATGTTGCGCAGCGCCTGCGGCAGAATGACGCTGGTCATCGTCTGAAAATGGTTCATGCCGATGGCCTTCGCGCCCTCCGCCTGCCCGCGGTCGACGGAAAGAATGCCGCCGCGCACCGACTCCGCCATATACGCGCCCGTGTTGATCGAAACCACCAGAATCGAAACCGCCCACAGGTTGCGAAAGCGCATGGCGTTATTCGTAAAATACGGAAGGCCGAAGTAGATGAACACCGCCTGCAGCATCATGGGTGTTCCTCGGAACACCTCGATATACACGCGAATGACCGCCCGCAGGATTCCCAAGAGTCCCTTCTTGACCGCCCGGTCGTTCTTCGCGACGGGAATCGTCTGAAGAATGCCGCACACGAAGCCGATCACGCAGCCCAGAAGCGTGCCGATTACGGCCAGCAAAAGCGTGTTGCCCATGCCCGCGAAATACGTGGACGCGCTTTTGCTCCAGAGAGAGGCTATATCGCCAAAGAGCTGAGACAGTCTGTCCATAGCGCACGTTTCCTTCCCTTTATCCGCCGCACGTTAGCCGTTGATTGGCTGAATGGCCGTCGCTTCCGCCATCATGGCGTTGAAGTCGTCCGCCGTCATCGTGGAAAGCACCGCGTCGAGCGCGTCCTTGAGCACGGTGTTGCCCTTCATCACGGAAATACCGATGTTGATCTCCTCCTCCGAAACCACGAAGTTGTCCTCGCTTTCGGAGAAGTCCAGCAGAACCATATCGGGATACACGGCCAGCGCGCCCTGCGCCGTGGGAATGTCGGTGCAAATGAAGTCCACCGCGCCGGTTTCAAGCGCCATCAGCATGGCGGGCGCGGACTCGGCGGCGGGCTGAATCTCCGCGTTCGGAATCTGCGGCAGGCACACGCTGTACCAGATCGTTCCCAGCTGAGAGGTGCAATAGCCGCTCAGCTCGGAAATGCCCTTTGCCTCCGCCTGCGGCGTGCCCTGCTTGGCAAGGCAAACGATGCTGGCATACAGATACGGGCCGGCGAAGTCCACCATCTCCGCGCGCGCCGCCGTCATGGACTGACCGGCGATCACCGCGTCCACCACGCCGGACATCACCGCCGGAACCAGCGAATCCCAGTCCAGACGCACGATTTCCAGCTGCCAGCCATTGGCTTCGCACAGCTTCTTCGCCATCATCACGTCGTAGCCGTTGGCGTATTCATTGCTGCCGGAAATCGGCACCGCGCCGTTGGAATCGTCGCTCTGCGACCAGTTGTACGGCGCGTAGTTGCATTCCATCGCCACCGTAAGCACGCCGTCCTCCACGCCGGAGGGTACGCTCGCCTGCGCGCTGAAGAGCAGCGCGGTCACCATCAGGATTGCCAGTGCCATTGAAAGCCTTCTTCTCATGTTCGTTTCCGCCTTTCCTTTGTTCGTCTTGCCGTTTCCGGCCGCGTTACAAAAATGAACCGCTTTGTCAAGCGGTTCATGGAAAACGCGGAAACGTCTGCGAAGAGACTTCACAAACTCCGTATCAACCCTTGATAGCGCTTCACAAAAACATGTGACAGTCCGCCGCGTATTTCACGGCGACCCAGCTATCCGGGCTTCAGGCCAAACCCGAACGCTTCGGCGATGCTTCCTTTCCCTCCGGCAAACGGCCTCGCGACCCGGAAGTACTCTTAAACCTCGCGCCTCTATCCAAGCGATTCAATTTTGCGTTATAATACCATCCCATTCCGGGAATGTCAAGCGGTTTTTCCGCTTTCCAACGTTAAATCCGTTCGCATTTCCCGCGTTTCGCGGAAAATATGGGATTCATTCCCTTGCGTTTTCGCCGTGCGGCGGCTGGGGCACGGCGTCGAGCTCCGCAAACGCGGCCTCCTGCGGATGCCGCTCCACCGCGTCCAGCGTAAACGCCGACACCTCGAAGGCGTTGCGCACGATGTATTCGCCGTTGTCCAGCAGCTTCTGATACTCGCGCGACTGCAAGCGCCCGCCGATTCGCAAATGGTCGCCCACGCGGAAGCGCGAGGCGTATTGCGCGTTTCTTCCCCACGCGATGCAGGGAATGTAGTCCGACTTGCCGAACGCGCGGTTAACCGCCAGCATCATGTCGCAGATTTCGCGGCCAAACGGCGTAGATCGATAAACCGGCGGCTTGCACAGCGCGCCGCAAAGCTCCACGCGGTTGAGCGTTTCATTGTCGTTGGTCGGCGTGACGCTCTGCGCAAACAGCGTAATCATCAGCCGCCCCGCGCCCTCGATCACCTTGTTGTAGGAGCGCACCTGCCCCGTCATCAGCAAAAGCGAATCCAGCGGCAGGCCGGTTTCGGCGATCAGCTTGCCCGGAAGCGTGACCGGCAGGCGATCCACCGCGCCGGACAGCCGCTTCACCAGCAGCGTTCCCGTGTAAAACGGTTCGTTCATCACTTCATGAGACAGCTCCGGCGCGCGCTCCAATCGCCCGCACGCCGTCATACGGTTGTTGGGATTTTCCATCGTATCACCTCGTATCCTGATGTTTCCCGTGCTCCGGTACATCATATGACGGTGTCGTCCGCTTTATACTCTCATGCGTCGTAGCGAATCAATTTTTTTCGGCTGGGATGCTCTCGTGTACGCCTTGGTTTTTGTCGATATGCAAAAAGCTCCCTCCGAGGAAGGAGCTTTCGGGATCTATCCTTATGATTACTGACGCTTGGCTGCGTAGCACTCGCTGCAATAGATCGGACGGTCGGACTTCGGGATGAACGGCACGCGGGTGGGCTTGCCGCACTCAGCGCAGACGGTCTCATACATTTCGCGCTCGCCAGAGCCATTGTTGCGGCTCGCCTTGCGGGCATCACGGCAGGCCTTGCAGCGAGTGGGCTCGTTCTGGAAGCCCTTCTCAGCGTAGAAAGCCTGTTCGCCGGCACTGAAAATGAATTCCTTGCCGCAGTCCTTGCATACCAGCGTCTTGTCCTCGTACATGGAAAATTACCCCCACATTCGTAATCGGTCGTACAAAGTCCGGCTGACCTGGTCTTTGCCCCCACACTCGCCGGCCGGAGTTTTCGCTCATACGCCTTCGCGCCCCACTACTGACCCTCTCAGCATCGTTGTGCTGGCCGGACTTACCTCTAAGCCGCACCATGCTCGCCGGGACTTTGCCCGGTTTACGTGGATCGTTTTGCCTGCGACTGGCCTCGACTTTCAACCACAGACCCGTCTTCGTACAACCATGGTTATTATACATGATGTGCTTCCATTTTGCAAGCGTTTTTTTACTTTTTTTTTACTGTACAGCCAGAATAATTTGTTTCTGTTGAAGGCTGTCAGCCTTTTGCCGAGAAATTCTGTCAAGCTGTCAACGAGGGCTTGACCGCGCGCCCTGCCCGCTTCTCTCCCCGCGTTCGGTGCGCGCCAGCGTCAGCACGTACACGCGCCCCGCTCCCGCCTCCACAAGCGCCCTTCGGCACTGAGATACCGTCGTGCCGGTCGTGCGCACGTCGTCGATAAGCAAAACAGTTTCCCCGCGCAGGCTCTCCCTCGCGCGGATCGCGTCGGCCAATGCCTGTCTTCGCGCCGCTCCGCTCTGCCTCGCCTGCTGCCGCGTAAGCCTTGCGCGCCGCAGGACATTCCGATACGGCATTTCCGCGCGCTCGGCAAACGCCCTCGCGAGCCGCGCCGCGTGGTCGATGCCGCGCGCGTTCCGGCGAATCCAGTGCATGGGAACGGGCTGGACGAAATCGCAGCGCGGAAAGCCCGCCGCCCTGTAGGCCTGAAGCATCTCGCCCGCCATCCAATCCTCCATGCGGTATACGCCGTGAAATTTGAACCGACGAATCAGCTGGTTGACCGGCGGCTCATAGGCATAGGCCGCCGCGGCGGAAAACGGCGAAGACCCTCTCGCGCCGCAGACCTCGCAGCGCCCCATGCCGCGAATCACGCCGCCGCAGGTCTCGCACAGCTCCTCCCGCACCAGCGCCGTCAGATACAGCGGCTTGAGCTTCGCGTAGCATTCGGCGCACAGCCAGCCCTTGTCGCTGCCGAGCTCGCTTCCGCAGCCCTGACAGTTCGCCCTCGGCGCGAAAAGAAAATCCAGCGCCGCGCGCAAAAGCCTCACAGCGCACCTCCCATGGCTCTGAGCCGTTCGGCCAGCGCGCTGTAGCGCCGCGCGATATGGTTGTTGTTCACCATGGCGCGCACGCAGTCCTCGCGTCCCGTGATGACCACCAGCTTTTTCGCGCGCGTAACCGCGGTGTAGAGCAGGTTGCGCGTCATCAGCATCGGCGGGCCGCTGACCAGCGGCAGCACGACCGCGTCGAACTCGCTGCCCTGACTCTTATGTACCGACATGCAATAGGCCAGCTCTAATTCCTCCAGCACGTCCTCGAAATACTCCGCGCTGCGGCCGTCGTCAAAGCGCACGGTGAGCGTTTTGTCCTCTCGGTTCACGTCGGTAATGAAGCCAATGTCCCCGTTGAACACGCCCTTGCCTTCCTCGTCGCCGCGCAGCCAGCCGAGCTCGTAGTCGTTTTTCACCTGCATCACCTTGTCGCCAAGGCGGAAAATCGTCTCTCCGCGCGTGAGCTGCGGCTGCCCCTCGAAGGGATTCAGCGCCTCCTGCAGCCGGCGGTTCATCTCATACACGCCCGCCGCGCCCTTTTTCATCGGCGTCATCACCTGTATGCCGTGCAGCATGTCCAGCCCGAAGTAGCCGGGCAGGCGCGTTTTCACAAGGTTCAGCGTGCTCTGCGCGGCCTGCTCCGCCGTCTGCATGCGCTCAAGGAAGAAGTCCGTGCCCCTGCGATTGACGATGGGCATTTCGCCATGATTGATTCGGTGCGCGTTTACGACAATCGCGCTGGCTTCCGCCTGCCGGAATACCTCCGTCAGCCGCACCACGGGCAAAACGCCGCTGTCGATTAAATCGCCCAGCACGTTGCCCGCGCCCACCGACGGCAGCTGATCCTTGTCGCCCACAAGCACCAATCTCGTTCCGGCGCGGACGGCGCGCAGAAGCGCGCGCATCAGAAAGATGTCCACCATGGACATTTCGTCGACGATGATCGTCTTCGCGTCCAGCGGATCGTCCTCGCATTTTTTGAATTTTTCCTCATCGCCGCTGTATTCAAGCAGACGATGAATGGTAAGCGCCTCCGCGCCAGTCGTCTCCGACATGCGCTTGGCGGCGCGGCCGGTGGGTGCGCACAGCTCGATTTTGCCCTTCGGCGCGGCCAGATGCAGAAGACAGTTGATCAGCGTCGTTTTGCCCGTGCCCGGGCCGCCGGTAATCACCGTCACACGGCGCGACGCGGCAATGCGGATGGCGTCCTTCTGCCGGTCGCTCAGCCGCATGCCCTTCTCGCGCTCAAAGCCGGCAATCGCGCCGTCCGAAATTTCCTCGTCCGCGTCGTCTCCGCTTCCCTGCAGCCGAAGAAGGCGCGCGGCGACGTCCGACTCCGCCTCGTACAGCGCGCGAAGGTATACCGCGTCGGTACCGCCCGCTTCCTCGCAGATCACGTCGCCCTTCAGCGTCTGAATCGCCAGCGCGCGCTCAATCAGCGCCGATTCCACGTTCAGAAGCCGCCCCGCGTCGCGAAGCAGCACGTCCCGGGGCAGATACGTGTTCCCGCCGCCGTTCACCGCCTCGTTCAGTACGTATTTCAGGCCGCATTGCAGCCGCTGATCGTCGTTCAGGCGCACGCCCATCGACAGCGCGATTCTGTCCACCGTCTGAAAGCCTACGCCGCTGATTTCGTCGGCGAGCCGATAGGGATTAGCTCGCACGATCTCGGCAGTGTTCGCGCCGTAGCGCTTGAACACGCGCATGGCAATCGCGGGCGCGAAGCCCAGCCCGGTCAGGAACACCATCGCCTTGCGGCTTGAGCGCTGCTCGGCAAACGATTCCGAAATCTGCTGCGCGCGCTTTTCGCCGATACCCTCAATCTCCATCAGCCGCCACGGCTCGTTCTCCATCACGTCCAGCGTGCGCACGCCGAATTCCTTCACCAGCCGCTTTGCCGTGGACGGGCCCACGCCCTTCACCGCGCCGGAGGCCAGATAGCGCTCCACCGCGCTCTTCGTGGCCGGGTCGATGCACTCATAGCCGCTGCACTTGAGCTGCTTCCCGTAGTCGCGGTGCTCCGTCCATTCGCCCTCAAAGCGCGCGCTTTCGCCCGCCTCTAAAAAGGGCAGAACGCCCACCACCGTGAACGCCTTCCCCTTCTCCGGCTTGACGTTCAGAACCGTCCAGCCGTTTTCCTCATTGCGGAACACGACCTCGTCGACCAGCCCGTCAAGTATCGGCATTGTATCCCTCCGTCATCGGTTCCGCCGTTTGGGTCGTTTCTGCCTTCTGCTCCTGCTGATAGGTCTGCCGGTAGTAGTCCAGCAGGATCGTGCTTGCCCAGATCATCGTGCCAAGCACCAGAAGCAGCGCCAGCGCCACCAGATAGCTGACCGCGCCGCGTACCCTGTGCCGCGCGGGCAGGGCATGCCCGTCGGTCTTTAAGCGGTTTTCCACCGCGCGCAGAACGGTTCCATAGTCCGGCGCAATCGGCGAGGACGCGATTTCCCGGCGGCAGATGGCCGCGATTCGCCCCTCGGCCTCGCTGCCCGCCCGGCGCAGAGCGGTTTTGCGCGCGGCCTCCAGCGTGCGGCGCACATACGCCGCGCTTTTGTCCATCACCAGCGCGATTTCCCGGCCGTTCATGCCCAGACCATAGCGAAGCATCACCGCGCGGCGCGTATCGTCGGCCTGCAGCACCAGCCAGTCGTACAGCTCGTCCGTCTCGTCGATTTCGCCGGACAGGCAGGAGAAAAACGACTCGCCGCGCCCTTCCTCCAGCTCTGCCAGCGCGTGGCGCTTGACTCGCTCCAGATCGTCTCCGCGTCCGTCGAGCATTGCGCTCACAAGCGCCCGCTCGGCTGTCCGCTCGCTGCCCGTGATCGCGCACGCCGCGTAATACATGCCTCGATAGGAGTCGCGGTATCGCTGCGCAATCTCCTTCATGGAAATTGCTTGCTTCGCGCTCATCGTTTTCCGCGCCCCCTTCCGTTTGCTTGCTTTTGAATCACGTCGCCCGCCGCCGCGCCGGCCAGCGAGAGAAGCGCCGTCAGCAGCACGGGACCTGCCGCCGGGGCGTAGCCCAGCGACACAAGAAAGCCCGCCGCCGTCGCCGCCAGCGGCGGCAGAATCCATCCGAGATACGGATTTACGCCCCCGCGCACGACGCGGTACGCCGTATACGCTCCCGCCAGCGGCAAAAGCCCATACGCGGCCGCCCTATACAGCCACCGCACCGGCCGAGCAAGCTCCACGCCAAGCGTCCAAAAAAATACAATTGCTCCCTGCGCCGCAAGCCGCAGCGCCATGCGTTTTTGGCTTTTCATGCTTCCTCCGCATAGTTTCGTCTGCCGCTTCCCATTATAACATGGATTCCCGCGATATAGCAAGCGCGTGCTTGCGCAAATCTTGACCATAAGAATTATCCAAATCATGACTATAAGAAGCATTTCATTCTTTTGGTCTATTCAAGATTTCATGTCTCCCGTGTATAATAACCATATATTAATAGAAAGGTGCAGGTGAGAGTATGAATTATCTGGGATTAGGCAAGCGAATTCGTATGCACCGCCGTTCCCTGCACATGACGCAGGAAGAGCTGGCAGAGCAGTGCGGCATCTCGGTCTCCTTTCTTGGCCACGTTGAGCGCGGTACGCGCAAGGCCAGCCTTGAAACGTTGGTGTCCCTTTGCAACGTTCTACAGATTTCCCCCACGGTACTGCTTCAGGATTCACTGATCATTCCGGACGACCCATTGTTTCCAAGTACGCGCCAGCGCGAGTTGATTAACGAGATCTCGCGCGTGATCATCGAAAATTACGACAAGTAGGATTCCGCGTTGACAGCAGCCCTCTTCGGGATTATAATGGAGTCATCCTGAATCCCGGAGGGTTTTTATGTCTTCTCTCAGAAATCGCCGCCGGAAGCTGACAGCCGGTATCTGCATCGGCCTGTTTCTTCTGCTGATCATCCTTTTGAAAACGGTGGACGTGCGTCCCATCGGCCCCATGTCCTCCTCTGTCGGCCTTGCCGCGCTGAACGGCGCGTTTAAGGACGTCGTCGGCTACCACGGAGGGCTCGAAAAGGTTTCCGACCTTCTGGGAAAGCTCGCGCTGCTGATCGCCGCGGGCTTCGCCTGCATGGGGCTTTATCAGCTCGTCACCCGCAAGAGCCTGAAAAAGGTGGACGTGGATCTGTTTGTGCTGGCCGGGCTGTATGCGTCGCTGGTTCTGGCGTACATCTTCTTTGAAAAATGCGTCATCAATTACCGGCCTCTCATCCTCGACGAGGCGAAGGGACTGGAGCCCTCGTTTCCCTCGTCGCACACCATGCTTTCCATGGTCATCTTCCTCTCCGCGGCCTATGAAACGCGCCGCCGCGTAAGGGACGCGGCCATTGAAACGCCCATTCGCATCGTGCTGACCGCGCTGTGCGTGATTACCGTGCTGTGCCGCCTGTTCTCCGGCGTACACTGGCTGACGGACATTCTGGGCGGTCTGCTCCTCTCGGCGGCGCTTCTGAGCCTGTACAAGCTGGCCTTTTCCCACTTCGCGCGCAGGAGGCGCTCAAGGAAAAGGCGCTCGGAGGTGCGCATGTGAACGGACGGCTTGCGGAGATGCACTGCACCATCGACGACATGACGCCGGAGGCGCTGGGCTATGCCACGCAGGTGCTGTTTGAATCCGGCGCGCTGGACGTATACACAGTGCCGATTTATATGAAGAAAAACCGCCCCGGCATCCTGCTGACCTGCGCGTGCCGGGAAGCGGACGCGGAAAAATTCGCCGTGCTTCTCCTGAAGTATACGACCACGCTGGGCGTGCGCAGGACGATCTGCGAAACCTTTGCCCTCGACCGCCGCGTGGAAACCGTTTCCACGCCCTACGGTCCCCTGCGCGTGAAATACGCCGAGGGCTACGGCGTTACGCGCGTCAAGGCAGAATACGAGGACGTCGCCCGAATGGCGCGCGAAACCGGCCGCAGCCTGACCGACATGACAAACGCGCTGACGCCCTATCTGCACGGCGCGGAGGAGAAAGCCCGATGAAGTCTCCGCTGGACGAGTTACGCGTTCAGCCCTCCGCGATACGCTGAATTTCAAGCGCCGTGCGCGTGGAATCGAACAGCATCCGCTGCGGGAATACCGTGTTCTCCCCTCGAATCTGCCTGATCAGCTCGGTCAGGCAGTTTTCCTTTACCGCTGGCGCGGTGAGCAGCCGAAGCTCGTTCCTGCCTGCCTGCGCGAGCAGGAGTTTCTCCGCGCCCAGCGCGCATTCGATCATGCCCTTCTCGCCCCAGAAGCTGAACCGCCAGTAGCTCGGCAAACGGAACGCCGCCGGTGCGGGCGCGGAATAGCTCACGTCCGCGATCAGCCCCGCGCCGTTTTCGTATTCGCCCATCAGCTGCGCGCAGTCCGGGAACGAGGGTTCTTCGCGCGCGAACGCGTTGTACTGCCGGGCGCACAGCGTGCGCGCATACGAAAGCCCCGTAATCATCGATACCGCGTCCAGACCATGAATGGCCAGATCGTTGAACGTGCCGCCGTGCAGCCGCCTGTCAAAATACCACGACGGCCGCGTGCCGTAGTTCAGCGGGTGCTGTCCCGTGAAATTGATGGCGTGAATTTCCCCCAGCTCGCCCGAGCGCACCAGATTCCGCGCCAGACGCAGAGCGGGATCGAAGCGCAAATCAAGCATGCAGCCCACCGCGAGCTTCTTTTCCCCCGCCAAATGCTCAATTTCCTCCAGCTCCTCCATGCGCGTGCACAGCGGCTTGTCGCACAATACGTGCTTGCCCGCCTTCAGCGCGCGAATCGCCTCCTGCCCGCGCGCGCCATACGCGTCGCCGATGGCCACGATGTTCACGCTCTCGTCGTTCAGAATTTCATCCAGCGTGGAATAGAACGGAGCCTTCAGCCACGCCCTCGCGGCGGTGCGATAGCCCTCGTCGTCGTCCCACGCGCCCACAATCCGCACGTCCGGATTTTCCGCGCACAGCGCGTATAAAGCCTTGATATGGGCATGCTTCAGCCCGCAAAACGCAAGGTTCATATTGTTTTCCTCCATAAACGCCTTTCGGCTTCTGCCCCTCATTATAGCATAGTCCGCGCCCATATAATGTAAAAAGATAGCGGAAGCGGCAAAATCCGTTGACGGAGACCAGACAAAAAATTATAATTCAAACTGGTAGAATCTATCAGGGACGGTGGCTATCCATGAGAAAAAGCGGCGTACTTCTGCATATCACATCGCTCCCCACGCCGGGCGGAATCGGTACGCTGGGCGCGGACGCCTACGCGTTTGTGGACTTTCTGAAAAAGTCCGGCATGTCGGTCTGGCAGGTGCTGCCCATCGGCCCCACGGGCTATGGCGAGTCTCCCTATCAGAGCCACGGCACGCACGCGGGCAACATCAATCTGATCGACCTTGATTTTCTGGTGCGCGACGGCCTGATGAAGGCCGAGGACGCGAAGCGCTTTCAGGCTGGCTCCTCCACCGATTTTGATACCGTAAAGCGTCTCAAGCGCGAGGGGCTGCATCGGTGCTTTGAGCAGAACTTCGGGCGCATGGAAACGCTGGTGGACACGTTCACCCAGTCGCATAAAAACATCGACGACTTCGCGCTTTTCATGGCGCTGAAGGACTACTTCGGCGGCCGCGCGTGGACGCGCTGGCCGGACGTCGCCATTCGCATGCGCGAGGATGGCGCAATGGCGCACTACCGCCGCATCCTGCGCGACGAAATCAATTTTCACCGTTTCACGCAATACGTGTTCTTCACGCAATGGGCGTGCCTGAAGGCCTACGCCAACAAAAACGGCGTTCAGATTTTCGGCGACATGCCGATCTACGTAGCCGAGGATTCCGCGGACTGCTGGGCAAATCCGGGAATCTTCCAGCTCGACCGGGATCGCCGCCCGATCAAGGTGGCGGGCGTGCCGCCGGATTACTTCTCTGAGGACGGCCAGCTGTGGGGCAACCCGCTGTACGACTGGAAGGCGCTGCGCCGAACCGGCTTCGAATGGTGGATCGACCGCCTGCGCACGGCGGGCGAATTGTATGACATGGTGCGCGTGGATCACTTTATCGGCTTTGCCAACTACTACGCCATCCGCGCCGGCGCGCCCAACGCGCGCGTGGGCAAATGGGAAAAGGCGCCGGGCCGCCGCTTCTTCTTCGTGGTGAAGCGCCGCCTGCCGGAGCTGAACATCATTGCCGAGGATTTGGGCGTCGTTTCCCGCCGCGTGAAGCGCCTTCTGCGCTACTGCGGCTTCCCGGGCATGAAGGTGCTGTGCTTCGGCTTCGATTCCGACACGGCGAACCCGCATTTTGTGGGCAACATTCGCGAAAACTGCGTGGTGTACACCGGCACGCACGACAACGATACCACCCTCGGCTGGTGGGAAAAGGCCTCCGAAAAAGTGCGCGCCTTCGCCCTTGAAAACCTGCCCCAGCGCGACTGCATCTGCGACAGCATGATCGAGGCGGCGCTGGGCAGCGCGGCGAACCTGTGCGTTCTGCCGATGCAGGACATTCTCCACCTCGGCAGCGAGGCGCGCATGAACACGCCCGGCACCGTGGGCGGCGGCAACTGGATGTGGCGCATGCAGCCCGGCGTGCTCACGGACGAGCTGGCCGCGAGTCTGCGGGAATTGAACGAATTTTATGAGAGGATTCCGTCATGATACAGGCAAAAGCGATTCTCCGCGATGCTGAGCGCATTTTGCTCGCGAAGCATCAGGTTTCTCTGGATGAGGCGACCGCCCCGATGCTCTCGGACGCGCTCGGCGAGGCCGCCATGCTGGCCATCGGCCCCGATTGGGCCAAGACGACCCGCGCGTTTCAAAAGACCCGTCAGGCGCACTATCTGTCCGCCGAGTACCTGATCGGCCGCATGGTATACGCCAATTTCTACAACCTTGGCATTCTGGATGACGTGCGCGCGCTGCTCAGCCGCAAGGGCGCGGACATGGCCGTGCTGGAAGACGTTGAGGACGCGGCGCTGGGCAACGGCGGTCTTGGCCGTCTGGCCGCCTGCTTCCTCGACAGCGCCGCCTCGCTCGACCTTCCCCTCACGGGCTACGGCCTGCGCTACCGCTACGGCCTGTTCAAGCAGGTGCTTGAGGACGGCATGCAGAAGGAAATTCCCGACGACTGGACGCGCTTTGGCGACCCGTGGTCGGTGCGCCGCGAGGAGCTGGCCGTCGTCGTTCCCATGGCGACGGGAAATGTGCGCGCCGTGCCGTATGACATGCCCGTCATCGGCTATCGCACGGACACCATCGGCACGCTGCGCCTGTGGCAGACGGAAAGCCTGCACGAGTTTGACTTTGCCCTTTTCAACGACTACAAGTACGCCGAGGCCTGCGCCGACAAGAACCGTGCCGAGGACATCACCAAGTGCCTCTACCCCAACGACTGGAACATCGAGGGTAAGCGCCTGCGCCTGAAGCAGCAGTACGTGCTGTCCAGCGCGTCGCTTCAGGACATCCTGCGGCAGTACGAAGCCCGTCACGGCAAAAATTACCGCATGCTTCCGCGCGAGCACGCGCTTCAGCTGAACGACACGCACCCGGTGCTGGCCATTCCGGAGCTGATCCGGCTTCTGACGGCGCGCGGCGTGTCCTTCGCCTGCGCCGCCCGCTATGCGCGCGAGATGTTCGGCTATACGAACCACACCGTCATGCCCGAGGCGCTGGAAAAGTGGGATCTGACGCTCGTCGCCTCCGTCGCGCCCGAGATCGAGCGAATTCTGCGCCGTCTGGAGCGCATGTGCGCGCGGGAAACCGGGCTGCACATCATCCGAAACGGCCAAATCTCCATGGCCGACCTCGCCGTCTGCATGAGCCATGCCGTGAACGGCGTGGCGAAGCTGCATTCCGAGCTGGTAAAGACCACGCTGTTCCCCCAGTGGTACGCCCGCTTTCCGGAGCGCTTCCAGAACAAGACCAACGGCGTCACCCAGCGCCGCTGGCTGGGTCTGTGCAATCCCGAGCTGTGCGCGCTTCTTTCCAAACACATTGAAGGCGATTTCATCAAGGACGCCAGCCTGCTTTCGACGCTGAATGTGAACGATTCCGCGCTGATCGAGGGCTTCAAAGCCGTCAAACGCGAAAAGAAAGCCGAGCTGGCCGTGTATGTCGCGTCGCGCGAGGGCGTGGAGCTGCCCACCGGCTTCCTCTTCGACGTGCAGGTGAAGCGCCTGCATGAATACAAGCGCCAGCTGATGAACGCGCTGTCGCTGTACGACATCTATTGCGAGCTGAAGGAAGGCCGCCTGCCCGACTTCCCACGCGTCGCGTTCGTGTTCGGCGCGAAGGCCGCGCCCGGCTACGCCCGCGCCAAGGCGATTATCCGTTATATCCTCGCGCTGGCCGACGTCATCAATCACGACTCCGCCGTGAATGGCCGCATGCGCGTATGCTTTGTGGGCAACTATAATTGCTCCTATGCCGAAAAGATCATTCCCGCGGCTGATTTCTCCGAGCAGATTTCCCCCGCTGGAACCGAAGCCAGCGGCACGGGCAACATGAAGCTGATGCTGAACGGCGCGGTGACCATCGGCACGTGGGACGGCGCAAACATCGAAATCGCCGAGGCTGCCGGGCGTGAAAACGAGGTCGTGTTCGGCGCGAACATCGAACAGCTCGATCAGATTCGCGATACCTACCGTCCGCGCGACCTGTACGAATCGGACGCGCGCATCCGCCGCGCCGTGGATTCGCTCACCGACTGCGGCTTCGCTGACGAGGACGGCGCGCTCTCGGAGCTGAAGACCTCGCTGCTCGACGGCGCAAGCTGGCACAAGCCCGACCACTATTTCGTGCTGCGCGACTTCGCGTCCTACCAGAACGCGCGCCTGAACGCCTACGCGATGGCGGCGAAGGATGAAGACGCGTTCGCGCGCATGTGCCTTGCCAATATTAAAAACGCCGGATTCTTCTCCTCCGACCGCACCATTTCGCAGTACGCGGACGAAATCTGGCACATTGCGCCCATCGGCGCGCGAAAGGATCATAAATGATACACGGAAACCTTGAAGGCGTTCGCGAATCGCTGATTCAGGAAATGGAAAGGCTGTACGACATCGACTTTGACCGCTCAATGTTCCTTCCCGACCGGCTTTTGCAAATGCTTGTGCGCTTTACCGATCAGCTGAACCGCGAAATGCTGGTTTATCTGGATCGCAACGGCGAGATTCTGGAGGTCGCCGTCGGCTCCATTTCCTCCATTGGTTTGACCGAGATGCACCTGCGCCGCAACTTCGACCGACTGACCGGCTTCCGCTGCATCCACACGCACCCCGGCGGAAACGCCGCGCTTTCGGACGTGGACATTCAGGCGCTGCGGCTTCTGCGGTTCGATTCCATGTGCGCCGTCGGCGTGAACGGCGGCATCTGCACCGGCATCAGCGCCGCGTTTCTGGGCGAGCTGGAATACAGCCGCCTGTCCGTCAACATTTTAGGGCCGGTCAAGCCCGGCCGTCTTCCCCAGCAGGCGTGGCTGCACGAGATTGAGCTGAGCGAGGAGCGCGTGCAGAAGGCCATTGCCGAGGGCGGCATCGTCGAAACGACGGAAAAGGTCATGCTGATTTCCACCGACAGCGAGGAATCGCTGGACGAGCTGGCGAGTCTTGCCGACACCGCGGGCGCGGTCATCGTGAGCCGCGTGCTTCAGAAGCGCCCCAAGCCCGACCCGGCCATGTTCATCGGCGCGGGCAAGGCGCAGGAGCTGTCCCTCGCCTGCCAGACGCTGGAGGTCGACCTCGCCATTTTAGACGACGAGCTCACCGGCGCACAGCAGAAGAACCTTGAAAACGCGCTGGGCGTGCGCGTAATCGACCGAACCAGCCTGATTCTGGACATTTTCGCCCGCCGCGCGGAAACCGCCGAGGGCAAGCTGCAGGTCGAGCTCGCACAGCTCAAGTACCGCCTGCCCCGGCTGGCCGGGTCGTCCTCGGCGCTGTCCCGTCTGGGCGGCGGTATCGGCACGCGCGGCCCCGGCGAGACCCGTTTGGAGGTCGACCGCCGCCACATTCGCCGCCGCATCGACGAATTGAGCCGCCAGCTGGCCGATCTCTCGCGCCAGCGCGAACTGCGCCGCGCCCGCCGCGGAAAAATGGAGCAGACGACCGTAGCGCTGGTCGGCTACACCAACGCCGGAAAGTCCACGCTTCTGAACGCGCTGTCCGGCGCGGAGGTGCTGGTGGAGGACAAGCTGTTTGCCACACTCGACCCCGTCGTCCGGCAGGTATCGCTGCCCGAAAACCGCAGCTGCCTGATGGTCGACACCGTCGGCTTCATCCGAAAGCTCCCCCACACGCTCGTCGAAGCGTTTAAATCCACGCTGGAGGAGGCCGTGTACGCCGACCTGCTCGTGATCGTGAGCGACCTTTCCTCTCCGTTCTGCCGCCAGCAGCGCGAGGTCGTGTACGACGTGCTTCATCAGCTCGGCGCGGATAATAAGCCCGTCGTCGAAGCGCTCAACAAGGCCGACAAGGCTGAAATCGGCGGCATGATCGAGCCCGCCGGCGCGATTCTCATCTCCGCCGCCAGCGGCATGGGACTGGATCACCTGAAGGCGGAAATCTCCCGCCGCATTGCCTCGCTGCGCACCCGCGCAACCCTGTCCGTGCCCTACGCGAAGGGCGCGGTGCTCAACCTTTTGCACGATCAGGGGCAGGTGGAAACCGAGGAATACACGGAAGCCGGCACAAACGTCACCTGCCTGCTCGACGCCACGCTGTACGCCCGCGTGAAAAAGATGCTGGAAAGCTGACCAAAAATCGCTTCAGCCCCGAATCTACGGGGCTGATTTTTATTGCAATCCTTCAATCCACGTATCGAAATACTGCTCCTGAAACGCCGTCCGGTTTCGAATTTCTTCCTCCGTAAACGACATTCCGTCGGGCGCGGCCACCCACTTGTCCTCTTCGTCGTCCCGCCGGTGAATCACGGCGATTCGTCTGCCGGTAAACGTGCGCAGCGGCTCGCGAACGCCCAGAATGTACGCGTCCTGCTCCTCTCCGTCGCCCGCGGTCAGTCCTTTGATATAGCCGTAGTTCACGGGATAGCGGATGTCCGCGTGCGACGGATGAAGCGTGCCCAGCGGCCGGTCGACGGTGACGGTCACGGTTTCAAACGCGGGCCGTCCGTCGGCTTCATCGACGGCGCGAACCGCCTCGCGTGCGGTCAGGCGCAGTACGCTCCGTTCGAACGGCACGTCCGCGCAGAGCGCGTACCGATAGCCGCAAAGCATGCCGGTTTTGTAGAAAGCCGTGCCGCGCGGCGAAGATAGCTCGCCATTTTTCGCCGTCAGCGATGGAAACGGCACGATCAGCCCCTCGCCGGTCTTCTTGACATACGCTTCCTTCACGCACCACGCTTTGGTAAGGTTTGCGCCTGCTTCCTCCGGCGACACGATCTTCCGGCGAATGGCGGAAAGGTCGCGGCCTTCCCTTTCCATATCCATGCCCATGGGCACGTTTGCCCACGCGCACGCGCCCGCGCTTCCGGCATGAGAAAACGACAGATACCCATCCTCCGCGCGCGCGAATTCAGGCTTGTTGTTTTCGCCATACCGATAGGGCGCACCGCCCGTCAGCAAAAGAAGCGCCAGCTCGGCGCAGGCCGACTGCACGCGCCCTTCCTCGGTTTTCAGCCGCTCAATTTTCGCCCTTCTCGACGCGCTGAACCGGGAATGCAGGCATTCGGAAAGCGCACAGCCCGCGCCGTCGACGATTACCAGCCGGATCAGCGCTCGTTCCGTCGTCATTTCGGCATGATCTCCGTCTTCGCCGGGCTGCTTCTGCCCTCAAGGTTCGGCTGACGGCGCTCGATGGCAGCCAGCGCGATTTCCACGTCCTCGTGCACCTCTTCCGGCGTAAACGCGCCCAGCGTTACCATGTCGCACGGGCGAAGCGTGGCGTAATTGAACGTAAGACCCACAAACGGCGAGCAGCGCCCCGCCGCCATGGACTTGATCGTCATCACCGGCTTTTTCGCGTTCCAGATCACCTTATTGATGTATTCGATTTCCACCTGCATCAGAAAGCCCATGCAGTTGTAAATCTGGATATACGTTTGCACGTCGTATTCGTTCTGATCCGAATAGATAATCAGCTCCGGCATGTGCGCGGACAGCCCCGGAATCATGCCCTGCTCGCGAATCATCTTCAGGTAATCCGGCAGACGCGGAATCGCCTTGAGATTCTTGTTCACCAGCTGCTCGGCGCTGGAGTGATGAATCAGGCAGAACGTCGCGCCCAGCTCACGGGACTGACGGAAGCGCGCTTCCGCTTCACGCCGCGCCTCGGCGCTGTCGTCCACGTTCACGATGGGCGTATCCACGATGACGATTTTGCTGCCGAGCTCGTCCTCCGCCTGATGCACCGCGTCGGCCAGCACGGGATTGTCGCCGAACGGCCCCATCATGGCGTTGATGCCGTATTCGTTATACGCCCGCAGCATCGACACGATGGCCTCGCGGTTTTTGTTGCGCTTCACGATCATCTGATCCGCCGAGGAGCTTGTGTGGCTGTAGCCGAGAATCCAGTTGGTACCGGCAATCATGCGCGGCATGTCAATTCCGGCCACCGTCGTTCGGGGAAACATCGTACCCATAAATCATCCTCCCTTATATGATTTTCTAAAAAGAAGAACCCATTTGGGCCGGGTTCTTCGCGGATTCACGCCCTCGCTCGCACAATTTCAGACAGAATTTCCTCTGCCCTGCGGCTGTCCGTCCGCACCTGCGCGCGCACCTCGTCCAGCGACGCCATTTTGCGCACCGGGCGCAGATACGCTTCCAGCCGCAGGCACACGCGGCGGCCGTACAGGTTCCCGTCAAAGTGAAGCAGAAACGTCTCCACCGTCGGCGTGGGGTCGCTGTCCACGCTTGGACGCGCGCCCACGTTGGTCACGCCAAAATGCGTCTGACCGTCCACCTCCAAAAGCGAAGCGTACACGCCTGCCTCCGGCAGCTCACAGCCCTCGTCGCAGCACAGGTTGGCCGTCGGCATGCCAACGGTATGACCCAGCCCCTTTCCATGGACGATCGTACCGGTCAGCCGTACTTCCTCGTCGTTCATCAAATCACCTTTTTCACGGCCAGCAGAATCAGTACGCAGGTCGCCACAAGCACGGCCGCCGCCAGCAGCGTGCCCGCGTTCCACGGGGACGCGCCCTTTTTCACCGCGCCGCTTTCGGGAACCAGATGCGCCAGCCGCAGTGCGCGCATCAGCGGCTTATACAGAAGCAGCGTCAGCGCGGCGTTCAGCCCGCCCTTAAACGCGTTGAACGGCAAAAACACCGTCGGCAGCATCTTCACAACCGCCTCGCGCGGCACGCCCATATACGCCGGAGTAATGATGTAATTCCACAGAAGCATCATAAGCGTCATCAGCGCGACGCCCGTGAGCAGGCCGCAGATCGCGCCCTTCAGCGTGTGCCGCCGTGCGTAGATAAACGCCGCCGCGCACGCGAACGCACAGCTGGACAGGATGTTCATAAGCAGACCGTACCAGCCGGTGTCGCTTATGGTGATCATCTCAACCAGCGACACAGCCACGCTGATCGCAAACGACGCAAGCGGCCCATACAGGAAGCCGCCGATCACGATTACAACATCCTTCGGCTCGTATTTCAGAAAGCTCACAATCGGAATGCGGCACACTGCCACAACCACATACGCCACCGCGCACAGAAGCCCCAGCACGGCCAGCCGGCGCGTTCTTTCCTTTTCATTCATTGCTGTTTGATTCCTCATGTTCATTGCTGTTTGATTCCTCATGGTTCTCATCCCCCGTCATATACATCCGCACAAGGTCTTCCCGGTTTTCCTGTATGGCCTCCCGAATCGCGCTGGAAGAAATCTTCACGCGCCTTCCACCCTCAGACACCGTTACCAGCGGCACCACAATGGCTTCATACCCCAGCGCCGCGCTCATTTCCCGAAGCAAATTCGTGTTTCCGGCGGCGCGGCTTCCAAAGGTGTAATCCTCGCCCGCCACCAGCACCCGCGCGCCGTATTCGCTTACCAGCATGCGCAGGAAGTCCTCCGGCGGCACCGCGGCAAATTCCGGCGTGAAATGCACGAAAATCACCTCGTCGATGCCCCGCGCGCGCATGGCGGCTTCCTTCTCCTCCGCCGTCATCAATGAAAGCGGAGCCGCGGAAAACACACTGCGCGGGTTCTCATAAAACGTGAAAACCCGCGCGGCGAGCCCTCGGGCGCGCGCCTCCGTTACCGTTCGATCAATGACGGCCAGATGCCCCGGGTGCATGCCGTCAAACGTGCCCAGCGCCACCGCGCCGGGCGAAAAATGTTCTGAAATCATACCGTGCCCTGTTCCTCCGTCGGCGCGAACGCGTTCGTGATGCAGCGGCACGGGCACACCTTTTCGCAGGCGCCGCAGCGCGTGCACTTCGCGGGATCGATGTGCGCATATCCATCCTGAATGGTAATCGCGTCATACGTACATTCGCGCTTGCAGCGCCCGCAGCCGATGCACGCGCTCATGCACACGGCGCGCGCCTCGCGCGCGGTATCCCGGTTGCGGCAGCGAACGACCACGCTCTGGGACACCGGCAGCATGCGAATCGCGCCGCGCGGGCAATTTTCCGCGCACGTGCCGCAGCCGGTGCACTTTTTTTCGTCGATGTGCGCCAGCCCGTCCACCATGGAAATCGCGCCAAACGCGCAATGATCCATGCAGTCGCCAAGGCCGATACAGGCAAACCGGCAGCTCTTCGGCCCTCCGGCGATTCCGGCCGCCACGATGCAGCTTCGATAGCCGTCGTAATTATATCGCGAAATCGCAACGCCGTCGCGCCCCTGACACAGCACGCGCGCGACCAGCCGCTCGGTCGGCAGCGCCTCCACGCCCATAATCCGCGCGATTTCCGCCGCCCCCGCTTCGCCTGCGGGTGCGCAGCCGTTCACCCTTGCCTCACCCTTTACCACGGCCTCGGCAAAGCCGTCGCAGCCGGGATAGCCGCACGCGCCGCAGTTCGCACCGCCCAGACAGGCGCGAACCCTCTCAATTCGCTCGTCGACCTCCACATGGAACTTCTTCCCCGCGTAATTCAGCACCAGCCCGAACACAATGCCAAGCACGCCCAGCACCGCGCCCGCATACAAAATCGTCGTCAATCCGGTTTCCTCCTTCCGCTCAGCGGCTGAACAGACCGTTAAAGCCCAAGAAGGCCATCGCCATCAGCCCGGCCGTGACCAGACTGATGGGAAAGCCCTTCATGCACGCGGGAATCTTGCTGCTTTCCAGCCGTTCGCGCACGCCCGCCATCAGCACAATGGCCAACAGGAAGCCCAGTGCGCTGAACGCGCCGTTCATCACGCTGTGAATCAGGTCGAGCTGCTGCGTTACGTTAAGCGTCGCCACGCCCAGCACCGCGCAGTTCGTGGTAATCAGCGGCAGATAAATACCCAGCGCGCCGTACAGCGACGGGCTGGCCTTTTTGAGGAACATCTCTACAAACTGAACCAGCGCGGCGATAACCAGAATGAACACAATCGTCTGCATGAACGGCAGCTTCAGCGGAATCAGCACCCACGCGTTTACCATATAGGTAAACAGCGAGGCGATGGTCATCACGAACGTCACCGCCAGACCCATGCTCGCCGCGGTTTCCACCTTGCCCGACACGCCAAGGAACGGACAGCAGCCGAGGAATTTTGAGAAAATGAAGTTGTTGGTCAGCACGCAGTTGACCATGAACAGCAGAAAGCCGGTCGAATTCGTGTTCACTGTCTCGCCGCCTCCCTTCTGCGCCGATCCTCAATGCGACGGACGACGAGATTAAACAGACCCAGCAGGGTTCCAAAGGTCAGAAAGCCGCCGGACGCCATCACGAACAGCAGCATGGGTTCATACGACGCGCTCATCACCCGCATGCCGAACAGGCAGCCGCTGCCAATCAGCTCGCGAATCATGCCGATCAGCGTCAGCGCCAGCGTGAAGCCCACACCCATGCCCAGTCCGTCAATCGCCGACGCGAGCACGCCGTTTTTGCTGGCAAACGCCTCGGCGCGCGCCAGAATGATGCAGTTCACGACGATCAGCGGAATGAAGATGCCCAGACTCTCATACAAATCGGGAAGGTACGCCTGCATCAGAAGCTGCACCATCGTCACAAACGTGCAGATGATCACGATGAACGCCGGAATGCGCACCTGATCGGGAATGAATTTGCGCAGCATCGAAATCGCGGCGTTGGAGCCGATCAGCACAAACGTCGCCGCCGCGCCCATGCCCAAGCCGTTCAGCGCGCAGGTCGTCACCGCCAGCGTCGGACATGTGCCCAGCACCAGCCGGAAGGTGGGGTTTTCGGTAATTACGCCGTTCAGGAAAACCTTCCCAAGGCGCCTCTTTTCCTCGCTCACGCCTTCTTCGCCTCCTTCACCCTCTGATGGCCGTAGATTTTGTGCGGCATGAACCGATCGAGCAGCGGCGTCAGGATGTTCATGAACAAAACCGCGTAGGTCACGCCCTCTGGATAGCTGCCGTAATTGCGGATGACCACGGTAATCAGGCCGATGCCCGCTGCGTACACCACCTGCGCGTGCGAGGACATGGGACTGGTCGCGTAGTCGTTCGCCATAAAGGCCGCCGCAAACAGCACGCCGCCGGACAGCACGGCATACAGCGGGTCAAACCCCAGAATCCACGAGAAAAACGCCGTGGAACCCAGCATGACCACCGGGATGCGCCACGTAACCGTCCGGGTCAGAAGCAGAAGCAGAAGCCCCGCCAAAATCGCGACCTTGCAGGTTTCGCCGATCGCGCCCGGTATGCTTCCCAGAAACAGCTCCAGATAGGAATAGGAGCTCTCGACGCTGCTCGCCAGCGTCGCAGCAGCGGATGCCGCGTCCGCGCCGTGCGCCAGTACAGTAGCTGTGGCCGCCGCGTCCGCGCCGTGCGCCAGCGACGCAGCGGCGGATGCCGCGTCCACGGCATGCGCCAGCGGTGTGGCGGCGGACACCGCGTCCGCGCCGAACCGGCTCGCGGTCACATAAGCCGTCATGCGCGCCGGCCACGAGGCCAGAAGCACCGCGCGCGCCGCCATGGCGGGATTCAGAAAGTTGTCGCCGATGCCGCCGAACAGCTGCTTCACGACGATGATTGCGAACGCGCTGCCGACCACGGCCATCCACCACGTCGCCGTCGGCGGAAGAATCAAGCTCAGAATCAGACCCGTCACCACCGCAGACAGGTCGCCGACCCGTACCGGGTGCCGGCCGAGCTTCTGCCACAGGTACTCGGCGACGACAGCCGATGCGGTGGACACACACAGAAGCATCAGCGCGCGCGTTCCGAAATACCACACGCCCGCCGCGGCCGACGGCAGAAGCGCCAGCAGCACGTTGAGCATCAGCCTTGTCGTCGTCTTGGGTGAACGAATATGGGGCGCGGTTGAAAGACGCAGGCTCATTTCGTTAATCCCCCCTTCGCCCGCTGCGCGAGCTTCTGTTTGACAATCTTGAACGACGCGGTGAGCCAGCGTCTGGACGGGCACTCATAGGAGCAGCAGCCGCACAGGATGCAGTCCGTCACGTGCAGCTTCTCGGCCATATCCAGCTTGTCCGCGTCGGCGGCCACCTTCATCTGGTAGGGATTCAGGCCGATCGGGCACACGGCCACACAGTGCCCGCAGCGGATACACGGCCCCTCCTCCACGCTCCGCGCGTCCCTTTCGTTGTATACCACGATGCCGTTCGTGCTCTTGGCCATCGGCAGGTAGATATTGGGCAGGCACAGCCCCGTCATGCCGCCGCCAAAGGCAATCTTCCCGGGTGTGTCGGAAAAGCCGCCGCACGCGCCGATGACGTCCTCGGCAATCGTGCCGATGCGCAGGCGCAGGTTTGCCGGACTGCGCACGCAGCCGGTCACCGTGGTAATGCGGCTGATAAGCGGCCTTCCGTCGATCACCGCGTCGGCAATCGCCGCGCACGTGCCCACGTTCAAAACGATCACGCCCACATCGATCGGCAGCTTTTTCACAGGCACCTGCCGCCTTGCGACCGCCTCAATCAGCTGCTTCTCGCCGCCCTGCGGATACTTCGTTTTCAGAACGCGCACCGACACGCCGTCGCGCCCGTTCGCCGCGCGCCGCATGCTTTCGATGGCGTCCGGCTTGTTGTCCTCAATGGCGATCACACCTTTGTTCACATTCAGCGCGCGCATGGCCGCCCGCAGACCGTCCACAATGCGTCCGGACGATTCCAGCATCAGCCGATGGTCGCACGTCAGGTGCGTTTCGCATTCCGCGCCGTTCACGATGATCATTTCGCACTTCTGCTCCGGCTTCAGGCTCAGCTTCACGTGCGTCGGGAAGGACGCGCCGCCCATGCCGCAGATGCCGGCCTCCCGAATCGCGGGCACGATCCTCGCCGGATCGACCGACTCGACGCTGCCCAGCGGATGAAGCTCCGTCCATTCGTCCAGAAAATCGTTTCGAATCGTGACCGCCATCACCGGCTCCTCCATCAGGTAGGGAATCCGCTCGACGGCCACCACCTCGCCGGACACGGACGCGTGCACCGGAATGCCCAGAAAGCCCACGGGCGTGCCGATAACCTGCCCCAGTCTCACCCGGTCGCCCTTCTTGACGCACGGCTCCGACGGCGCGCCGATGTGCATGCTCATGATCAGCTGCACCGTGTCGCTGACGAAATCGCGGGTGTGCAGGTGCTTCGTCGGCTCCTTGCTGCCGTAATTCAGGTGTACGCCGCGTTTGAACGTCGCCTTCATTGCGCATCTCCTTCCGCGTTTTCGGCGGGCGCTGCAAGCCCCCGCACGTATTCCGACACGCGCGTAACGGTGCCGTTTACGGCCTTTGATGTAATCGTCGCGGATGTAATCGCGTCCACGCTGCTTTCGCTCTTCGCCTCGCCCGCCTTCACGACGGTCAGCGGCGCGTGCTTTCCAAGAAAGCCGTCCGTAAACGAAGCATCCTTTGCCTTCGCGCCCAGCCCGGCGGTTTCCGAGAAGTTCGCGCCGCCCACCGATACGCCGGTGATTTCGCCGTCTATGCGCAGACCGACAATGACCTCGATTTCGCCGCCAAAGCCGCGCCCGGTGGCCTGCGCCACGTAGCCCACGCATGCGCCGTCCTTCAGCGCCTCATACACCCAATCGACCTGCGCGTCCTCCGCCGTTTCCAGCAGCCGGAACGCGTCCGCCTCCGGCATCACGGCCGCGCGCGCCAGCTCCGCCTTTCGGCTTTCCTGCGCGGCGATCGGATCCTTGGTAAGCATGTACGTTGCGCCGAGCACGAGCCCTGCAATCAGCGTGATAACCGCGAGCGCCAGATAACAGGGCACGCGCGGCGAGCCTTTTCGATTCATGATGTTCCTTCCCTCCATGCTACCGTTTTGCGGATTCCATCTCCCTGACCGCCCGCTCAATCCGCGGGTCGAGCCCCCGAAGCGCGCGCATCGCCGCCCGGCACAGAGCGCCCGTGGCAATTCCAGCCGCGATGGAGCCTGCAAGCAGCAGCGGAGCCTGTAAAAGCGCCGTCCACGAGCCCAGCACGAATCTGGAAACGCACAGCTGCCCCGCCATATGCGCGCACGCGCCCAGCACACTCACGCCCACCGGACTCAGCCGACGGGAACGCGCGCCCGCCGTCATTGCCAGCATGGCGCACACGCTGCCTGCCAGCGCGTACAGCATGCCTGTCGCGCCGGAGAACAGCAGCCCGCACAGAACCGGCTTCAGGATCGCCAGCGTCCACGCGCCGCCCGCGCCGAAGCACAGAAGCGTCAAAAGCAGCACCGAGTTTCCCAGCCCGATTCGCAGCCCGGGCACGGTCGACACCGGCGGAAGCTGCCGTTCCAGAAAGCCCAGCAGCAGAATCAGTGCGAGAAGGATGCCGTATCGAGCCGCCGCGCGCGCGCTCATGCGTCCGGCGCGTCCGCGTCCGACGCGAAAAGCTGCACATCCACGGCGTTCGGCAGGCATACGATGTGCGCGCCCATTGAGCGTTTGGAAACGTTCTCCGGCGCCATCCAGCCCTGCTGCACGCACAGCTGATTTTGGCACGTTGACGACTTCATGCGCACGCGGCCGTCCGCGATTTCAATTTCGTTCCGGCTTCCGTTTTCCTGCTCCGCGACGATCGTCCTCGCTTCGTCCAGCCGCGCCTCGGCAATCAGCCTGCCGCCCACGTAAACGCGCACGCAGTCCGCCTGTTTCGCGCGGGCTTTCAGGATGGATACGCCCGCCCACGCCAGCAGTGCCGCCGCCAGCAGCAGAGCAATCACGAGCCCGTCCGCGCGTTTGAGCATACCCCTTCCTCCGCTTCGATTTCGGTCTTCTTTCATTATAAATGCCTTTTTCCCGCGCGTCAATGGTCAAAACGCTCAACGTGCAGATATATATAATTTATCGCAAAAACGATGAAGTATTTCTACGTTCCAATCGTTTTTGCGATTTATCTTAACGTTTATTGTTTTTCGACAACATGCCCTACCGCAAGGGACGCAGGCACGTCGATCAGGCGCTGGTTTTTGCTTCCGCGAAAGCGCATCTCCAGCGTGCGCTGGGAAAGCAGGAACGGCCCGTCCACCAGCACATCGACCGTCGAAAGCAGGCCGCCAATCTGCGGCTCGGTCTCCGCCTTTTTCAAAAGCTGCTCATACGTCCATCCGCTGTACGCCCACACGTTCAGCCCCAGCCTCTTCGCCTCGCGCGCAAGCACCGCGCAGGCCTCCGGCTGACAGAACGGATCCCCGCCGGTGAGCGTGATGCCGTCCAGCAGCGGATTCTCCGTCATCGTTTTAACGATCCTGTCCGTGCTTTCCAGCCTGCCGCCGTCAAAGGCGTGCGTTTCGGGGTTATGGCAGCCGGGGCAGTCGTGCGGGCAGCCCTGCGTGAACACGGCCAGCCGGAAGCCCGGCCCGTCCACGATGGAATCATTGACGATTCCCGCGATTCGAATTTCCATTTCCTACTGCACCTGATGCTTCACTCGGTCGTGCTCCTCCGCGCGCTTGGCGTTGTTCCACTTGTCCATCGTGCCGACGAGATAGCCGGTGATGCGGCGAATGCGCTCAAAGTGCACCTCGCCCTCCGCGCGGCCGCAGCTGGGGCAATGATCGCCGATGATGCCGTTGTAGCCGCACACGGGGTCGCGGTCAACCGGATGGTTGATCGAGCCGTAACCGATGCCGCTTTCCTTCATCAGGCGCACGATCTTCTCAAACGCCTCCAGATTCTGCGTGGTGTCGCCGTCCAGCTCCACATAGGAGATATGACCGGCGTTGGTCAGCTCGTGATACGGCGCCTCCAGCTGAATCTTCTTTACCGCGGAAATCGGGAAGTAGACCGGGATATGGAACGAGTTGGTGTAGTACTCGCGGTCGGTCACGCCCTCGATCACGCCGTAGCGCTCGCGGTCGAGCCGCACGAAGCGGCCGGACAGCCCCTCGGCCGGGGTCGCGAGCAGCGTGTAGTTCAGGTGGCGCTCCGCGCTTACCTTGTCCATGCGGCGGCGCATGTAGGTGATGATCTCAAGGCCCAGATTCTGCGCGCGCTCGCTCTCGCCGTGATGCTCGCCGATCAGGCACTTGAGCGTTTCGGCCAGACCGATGAAGCCGACAGACAGCGTGCCGTGCTTGAGCACCTCGCGCACCTCTTCGTCCCATTCCAGCTTCTCGGAATCAATCCACACGCCCTGCCCCATCAGGAACGGGAAATTGCGCACGCGCTTCCTGCACTGAATTTCGAACCTCTCCGTCAGCTGATCCACGGCCATATCGAGCATGCGGGACAGCTCGCTGAAGAACATGTCGATGTTATGGTTGGCCTTAATCGCCAGCCTCGGCAGGTTGATGGACGTGAATGACAGGTTGCCGCGGCCGTTGGAGATTTCGCGGGTAGGATCGTACACGTTGCCGATCACGCGGGTACGGCAGCCCATGTACGCGATTTCGGTTTCCGGATGGCCGGGCTTATAGTACTTCAGGTTGAACGGCGCGTCCTGGAACGAGAAGTTCGGGAACAGGCGCTTCGCGCTCACGCGCATGGCCAGCTTGAACAGGTCGTAGTTCGGGTCGCCGGGATTGTAGTTGATGCCTTCCTTCACGCGGAAAATCTGAATGGGGAAAATCGGCGTTTCGCCGCCGCCCAGACCGGCCTCAGTAGAGAGCAGCAGGTTGCGCATGACCATGCGCGCCTCGGGCTCGGTATCCATGCCGTAGTTGATGGATGAGAACGGCACCTGCGCGCCCGCGCGGGAATTCATGGTATTCAGATTGTGTACCAGCGCCTCCATCGCCTGATAGGTGGCGCGGTCGGTCTCCTCGCTCGCCTTGCGCTGGGCAAACGCCTGAAGCGTGTCGACCATGCTCTCCGGCACGTTCAGCGCCAAGAGCTTCTCGCGCTCCGCCTGCCTGTACTCGGCGTTCTCCTCCAGCGTAGGCTTCTTATTCTCCGCCTTCAGCTCGTTCATGTAGCCGACGACCAGCTTATCGGCGTCGTCCATGTCCAGCTTCAGCTCCAGCGCACGCGCCATGTTCGCGCGATAGCGCTTGACGAAGGTCTTCTTCACGCCCTCAGCCATTGAATAATCAAAGTTCACGATGGACTGGCCGCCGTGCTGATCGTTCTGGTTGGCCTGAATGGCAATGCACGCCAGCGCGGAATAGCTGGCAATGTCGTTCGGCTCTCGAAGCACGCCGTGCCCGGTCGAGAAGCCGTCGTGGAACAGCGACAGAAGATCAATCTGCGTGCAGGTGGTGGTAAGGGTATAGAAGTCCATATCGTGGATATGGATGTCGCCCTCGTTGTGCGCGGCGGCGTGCTCGGGTCTGAGCACGAACATGCTGTTGAACTGCTTCGCGCCCTCGCTGCCATACTTCAGCATCGCGCCCATGGCGGTATCGCCGTTGATGTTGGCGTTCTCGCGCTTGATGTCGCTGTCGCGCGCGGCCTTGAAGGTAATGTCGTCATAAATGCGCATCAGGCGCGTGTTCATCTGGCGCACGCGGGAGCGCTCGGCGCGGTACACGATGTAGCTCTTGGCGGTGTTCACAAAGCCGTTGTCAATCAGCACGCGCTCGACGACGTCCTGCACCTCCTCCACCGTGGGAATAGCGATATTTTCATCCGCAGACAGGCGCGCGACGACCTGATCGGCCAGCTCTGCGGCCGTCTCCACCGTCTTCGCGCTGCCGGAGGCGGTAAACGCCTTCTGGATTGCTTCTGTAATCTTTGCCTTGTCGAAACCGACCTTTCTGCCGTCTCGCTTGATGATGGTATCGATCATATTGAATCGTCCTTTTCACAGAATTTGCGACGTGCGCGCGTTTCAGAGCAAACCAAAACGCAACCGCGCGGTCTACATCATATTGTGTGCCAGATCGGCATCAATACAACATATTGAATCCACGTGCGTTGCGCCTTGCGCTCTCGGGGCGCGCCGGAGGCGTCTCCCCCGTTCGCTGCCGCCCGGGAACGATGTCAATTATAGGTGACTTAACGTGCGAAATCAAGGGGGCAAACATAATCAGTTTTTAAATCCATCGCGCGAATTTGTATTGGAAATTTCATACATTTGTTCCCCGCGTCCCGGAAAAGCCGCGTTTTCACGGCATTGCGCGCGGCAAGATATTAAATTGAGCCGTCCCGCGGGATGCGCGTCCGTTTCGTTAAATTTCACGCTCTCCCCCTTTTTTCCATCCCTCGCCGCCGCCATACGTTATAATTGAATCGGCAAACCACCCACGAAATGAAACGGAGGCTTCGCCCATGAAGGATCTCTATCTGATCGGAAACGCCCATATCGATCCCGTATGGCTGTGGTCATGGCAGGAGGGCTATCACGAGGTGAAGTCCACCTTCCTCTCGGCGCTCGACCGTCTGGACGAATACGATGGCTTTCTCTTCACCTGCGCCTGCGCGCAGTATTACGCGTGGCTGGAGCAGGACGCGCAGCCGCTCTTTCAGCGCGTGAAGAAGGAGGTGGCGCAAGGGCGCGTCTGCCTTGTCGGCGGCATGTGGATTCAGCCGGATCTCAACATTCCCTCCGGCGAATCGCTCGTGCGTCAGCTTTTGATCAGCCAGCGCTATTTTCTTTCCCGCTTCGGCCACATCGCCGCCACCGGCTATAATGTGGATTCCTTCGGCCAGAGCGGCATGCTGGCGATGCTCTATAAGAAGGCCGGCATGAAAAGCTATGTCTGGATGCGCCCCGGCGACAGCGAGAATCCGGACATTCCGCAGGGCGCGTTCCGCCTTAGGAGCATAGACGGCAGCGAGGTGCTTTCCTTCCGCATTCCCTACGATTTCGGCGCTTATACCTGCAAAGAAAATATCGCCGAGAAAATCGAGTTCCTGCGCGAGCGCGCGAAGCGGACGGGCGTTCCGCAGATGGTCTTCTACGGCGTGGGCAACCACGGCGGCGGGCCGACGAAAAAGCTCTTAAACGAAATCGAAGCGCTGCTTCCCGCGCAGGACGACGTGTGCTACGGCACGCCCGACGCGTACTTTGACGCGATCGCGCCCCTGTGGGATCGTCTGCCCATGTGGGAGGGCGAGATGCAGCACCACGCCAGCGGCTGCTACAGCACGTTTTCCCTTGGAAAGCTCGCGGGCCGCCGCGCGGAAAACGCGCTCGTGCGCACCGAAAAGGCGCAGGTGCTGGCCGACCGTATGCTGGCCGTGCGCGCGGATACAAAGGCGCTCGGCCACGCGTGGGAGGACGTTCTTTTCAACCAGTTCCACGACATTCAGTGCGGCTGCTGCATTTACTCGGCGCTGGAAGACTCCCTGAAGCGCTTCGGCGAAGCGGAAACCATCGCTGGCCGCGAGGAAAACCGGCTGCTGCAGCGCATTTCCTTCTCCATTAACACCGCCGTTCCCGACGAAGCGCACGCGCCGGACAAGGAAAACTGGCTGATCTGGGGACACGCGCCCTACGGCACGCCGCTGGTCATGTTCAACCCACACCCGTTCGACTGCATGCTGAAGGCCACCGTGCACGCGACGATCGCTGCCGCCGAAAACGAAACGGGCGACGCGGTGTTTCTTCAGAAGATTCGCGCCGAGCGCACGAACGTCCATGATAAATACGACACGCTCGTCTATACCCGCGTGCCCGCGATGGGCTACACCACCGTGATGCTGCACGAGGGCGAGCCCATGCCGGAGGAAGCAAGCCCGCTGCGCGTTACGCGGACGACGCTTGAAAACGGCCGTCTGCGCGCGCGGTTCGACGAAGCGACGGGCAACCTCGTCAGCCTTGCGCTGGATGGACGCGAGTCCCTTTCTGCCCCCGCGCGGCTGCTTCTGATGGACATTGCCCATGCCGACACGTGGGCGCACAACGTATTCGCCTTCGATCGGGAAATCGGCGCGATCGAGCGCCCGACCTTCACCATTTTAGAGAACGGCCCCGTGCGCGCGTCGCTGCGCGTGGTTCGCACGAACGGGCGCACGACGGTTTCCGAAATCTATCGCCTGTACCGGGACGGCGATCAGCTGGAGGTGGACGTGCGGCTGGACTTCCACGAGCATTACGCCATGCTGAAGCTCGAGGTTCCCGTCGCGTGCGCGTCGCCCGCCGAAATCGCGGAGATTCCGCTGGGCGTACAGGCGCGCAAAATGACCGGCAGCGAGGAGCCGTGCCAGCGCTGGTGCACGCTTTCCGGCAGCGAAAACGGCCTTGCCATCCTGAACACGGGCAAGTTCAGCTATTCGGCGAAGAACGGCGCGCTGCGCCTGACGCTGGCCAACGGCTCCCAGAGCGCCGACCATTACGGCAGGGATGAGCGGGATGACACGGTGGAATTTCTCGATCAGGGCGTGCAGCGCTTCACCTACGCGCTGTGCCCGTTCGCGGGCGGCTGGGCGGACGCGGGTCTGAATCGCCGCGCCGAAATTCTCAACCAGCCCGGCTTCACCGTGGCCGAAACCTATCATAAGGGGCCGCTGCCCCGCGCGTATACCGGCGTTCGGCCGCAGGGCGACGAGGTCGTTCTCGAATGCCTGAAGCTCTCCGAGGACGGCGCGGGCTATATCGCGCGTCTGCGCGAGCCCGTCGGCCGCACCGCGCACGGCACGCTGCACCTGCCGCTGCTGAGCGCTGATATCCCCTATCGCCTTTCGCCCTTTGATATGAAAACGTGGTTTATCTCAAGGGACGGCGGCATTCTTCAAGAGGTTCTGATTACAGAATTACCCATCGACACTTGACAAAATCGCGTGCCTGAGGCACAATATTGCGAAAGCAAACGAAAACGGAGGCGGGGCACATGAAAACGGGCGGAGCCGTAATCCTGTCCGCGAGCGACGCGGGCATTCGCGTTTCGGCAGCGTCGGCGCGCATTTCCACCACGGAGGGCAATGCGCTGAGCGCCTTTGAAAAGGGCGACGGCGCGGAAAAGGATTTAAAGCTCATTCGAAAGGTGCTTGCCTCCGGCCATCGAACCGTGGTGGAGCATCAGACGTACACCATCGCCTTTCACGACGTGAGCGTGCTGGCGGAGGAGCTGCTGATTGAATGCCGGCTGGCCTCCTACACGGTCAAATCCCGGCGCTACGTCAACTTTTCCGGCGCGGGCTACGTCGTGCCGGAGGGACTGTCCGATGCGGAGGAGGCGGCGTTCCGCGCGAACATGGACGCGCGCTTTGAGGCTTATGAGCAGCTGCTTTCGCTGGGCATTCCCCGCGAGGACGCGCGCTTCGTGCTGCCCTATTGCTTCAAGAGCAATTTTTACATGACGCTTAACGCCCGCGAGCTGGCACACGTCGTCGCGTCGATGCTGAACGGACGCATGAGCCTTTACCCCGAAATGCGCAGGCTGGGCGAATCGCTGAAGGTACAGCTTGACGCGCGCTTTCCCGGCGTGCTCGACGCGGAGCTGAAGGACGCGCCAAGCTATCATCGTCCCTCCCTTCCCTTTGAAATAAATGCGCCGCACGTCGCACACTCGTCGGTTTGCATGCGTCCCTCGTTCGGCGCGAAGGAAGCGCTGGATCAGGCCATGCGCTTCTCCGGGCGGTTCAAGGCGGAGGATTACCGCGCACTCGTTCGGGACGCGCGTCCGCGCGAGCTGGAAACCATTTCCTACGGCTTTACGGTGCGGGACATCTCGCTGGCCTGTGTGACCCACTTTGCCCGCCACCGCATACAGACGCTGCTGGTTCCCGACGTGGAGACCGCGCTTCTCGGCGGCGGCTATGTGCTTCCGGACACGATCGCGGAAAATCCCGACGCGCGAATCCTGTACACCCGCGCGTTTGAGGACAACGCCCGCGCCGCGAGGAAGATGCTGGACGGCGGCGCGCCGCGCGAGGCGCTGGCATATTATGCGCTGGCCGGGTGTACGGTGGACATTCTGACCGTCATGAACGCCCGCGAGCTTTTACATTTTCTCAAGCTGCGCACCTGCTCCCGCGCCCAGTGGGAAATTCGCCGCGCGGCGGAGGACATGCTTGCCCGGCTTCAGGGCGATTTCCCGCCGCTGTTCCGGCTGTACGGCCCCGGCTGCGCCGTGACCGGACGCTGCCCGGAGGGGCGCCTGAGCTGCGGACGAATTCGGAAAACGGAGGAATAAAAAATGGAACGCAAGCCGATGATCGGCGTTACCCCCTATAAGCGCAAGGAGGAGCCCTTTGATCTGTACATCCCCGCGGGCATTATCACAGCCGTGGAGCGCCTTGGCGGCGAAGTGCGCCTGCTCGATTATGAGAAGCTGCGCGCCTATGAGCTGATCGGCGAGGTCGTGCAGCTGGACGGCGTGATCTTCGCCGGCGGGCCGGACGTGGATCCGTCGCTGTACGGCGAGGAAAAGGAGCCGGGCTGCGGCGAAATCATCCGCAGGCGCGACGACATGGAGCTGAACCTGTTTCCGCTGCTTCTGACGCGCGGCCTGCCCATTTTCGGCATATGCCGCGGCTGTCAGGTGATCAACGTCGCCTTCGGCGGCACGCTGGTGCAGGACATTCCCACCGCCTACCACGTGAGCCACTATCAGGAGAAGGGCGGCGCGCCGTTTTCCCACAACGTGCTGATCACGGCGGGCACGATGCTTCATAAGATCATCGGAAAGACCGTGCTGGCCACCAACAGCTATCACCACCAATGCGTAAAGGAGCTTGCGCCCGGTCTCATTCCGAACGCCTATGCCGCCGAGGGCTTTGTGGAGGGCTTCGAGGGCGCGCCGGACGGGCCGTTCCTGCTCGCCGTGCAGTGGCACCCGGAGGTCACGCTGGACGACGACGAGGATTCCATCAAGCCGTTCGCCGCCTTCATGGACGCCGTGCGCGCCTACATGGCCGTTCCCTGCCACGGCTGAGGTTTGTTAAAATCCGCAAAAACCCCTTTACCCACCGCGCGAGGACGTGTATAATAGGCACATGATTGCGTCGATGGGGACGGGGCGCGGGGCACGCTTTCCCAAGCGATTCGGAGAACGGTGAAAGTCCGAAGAAAGCGCCTGTGCCGGATCACCCCTGAGCAGCGGCCTGAAAGCGCGTTCGCGCCGGTAAGCGCCGCCGGGTGCGCCCGATACCGCGCGCGCAAGAGGACGCCTGCGGGCGTCAATATGGGTGGTACCGCGAGCCATCGTCCCATAGGGATGACGGCTCTTTTATTATGCAGGGAGGACAGGCACATGTTTGAAAAGGTCTCGCCGGATTTTGACTTTCTGACGCGCGAAAAAGAGGTGCTGAATTTCTGGAAAACGAACAATATCTTCCAGAAATCCATCGATCAGCGCGAAGGCTCGGACGTCTTCACGTTCTACGACGGCCCGCCCACGGCCAACGGCAAGCCGCACATCGGCCACATTGAAACGCGCGTGTTCAAGGATCTGTTCCCGCGCTACCGCACGATGAAGGGCATGAAGGTGCTGCGCAAGGCTGGCTGGGACACTCACGGTCTGCCGGTAGAACTGGAGGTTGAAAAGCTGCTGGGTCTGGACGGCAAGGAGCAGATCGAGCAGTACGGCATCGAGCCGTTCATCAAAAAGTGCAAGGAATCCGTCTGGAAATACAAGGGCGAGTGGGAGCGCATGTCCGACCGCGTCGGCTACTGGGCGGACATGGAAAACCCCTACATCACCTATGACAACAAATACATCGAGAGCGTATGGTGGAGCCTGAAGCAGATCGCCGACATGGGGCTTCTGTACAAGGGTCATAAGGTCGTGCCCTACTGCCCGCGCTGCGGCACCGCGCTGTCCTCTCACGAGGTTTCGCAGGGCTATAAGACGGTCAAGGAGAAGTCCGCGTTCGTGCGCTTCAAGGTGAAGGGCACGGAAAACACGTGGCTGTACGCATGGACGACCACGCCATGGACGCTGCCCAGCAACGTCGCCCTGTGCGTGAACCCCGACGAGGAATACGCGAGGTTTGACTTTGACGGCCGCACCGTCATTATGGCGAAGGCGCTGATTCACACTGTTCTGGGCGAGGACGCGGAGATTTCCAACCTCACCACCTTCCCCGGCGCCGAGCTGAAGGGCATGGAATACGAGCCGCTGTTCGATTTCCAGAAGGGTCTTGTGGACAAGCCCGCGTGGCGCGTGGTGTGCGACAGCTACGTCACCATGACCGACGGTACCGGCATCGTCCATCAGGCGCCCGCGTTCGGCGAGGATGACGCGCGCGTCGGCCGTGAAAACAACCTGCCCTTTTTGCAGCTGGTCAACACCAAGGGTGAGCTTACGAAGGAAACTCCGTGGGCGGGCGTGTTCGTGAAGAAGGCTGATCCGCTGATTTTGAAGGATCTGGACGAGCGCGGACTGCTGGTAAAGGCCGCGCCGTTTGAGCACGACTATCCGTTCTGCTGGCGCTGCGATACGCCGCTGATCTATTACGCCCGCTCCACGTGGTTCATCCGCATGACGCAGGCGCACGACGCGCTGATGAAGTCCAACGCCGCCGTGAACTGGATGCCCGAAAACATCAAGGACGGCCGCATGGGCAACTTCCTTGACAACGTCATCGACTGGGGTCTGTCACGCGAGCGCTACTGGGGCACGCCGCTGCCGGTATGGCTGTGCAAGTGCGGCCACATGCACGTGGTCGGCTCGATCGAGGAGCTGAAAAAGCTGTCCGACAACTGCCCGGACGACATCGAGCTGCACCGTCCCTACATCGACGCCGTTACGCTGAGGTGCGAAAAGTGCGGCGGCGAAATGCACCGCACGCCCGAGGTCATCGACTGCTGGTACGATTCCGGCTCCATGCCCTTCGCGCAGTGGCACTATCCCTTTGAAAACAAGGAAATCTTCGAGGAGAACTTCCCCGCCGATTTCATCAGCGAGGCCATCGACCAGACCCGCGGCTGGTTCTACACGCTGACCGCCATCTCCACGCTGCTGTTCAAGCGCGCGCCGTTTGAGAACGTACTGGTGCTGGGTCACGTGCAGGACGCCGAGGGCAAGAAGATGTCCAAGCACATCGGCAACGTCGTCGACCCGTGGAGCGTGCTCGACAAGCAGGGCGCGGATGCCGTGCGCTGGTACTTCTACGCCAACGGCGCGCCGTGGCTGCCCACCCGCTTCTCCGGCGACCTCGTAAGCGAGATGCAGGGCAAGTTCATGGGCACGCTGTGGAACACCTACGCGTTTTTCACGCTGTACGCCTCCATCGACAACTACGAGCCCGAAGCGGCCAAGGCTGACCCGAAGGACTTCACGCTGATGGATCGCTGGGTGCTGTCGCGCCTGAATTCGCTGGTTGACTTCGTGGACAGGGGGCTTTCGGAATACAAGGCCACCGAGACCAGCCGCGCCATCGCGCAGTTCGTGGACGAGCTGTCCAACTGGTATGTGCGCCTGAACCGCGAGCGTTTCTGGGGTAAGGGACTGGAGGGCTCCAAGCTCGCCGCGTTCGAAACGCTGTACACGGTGCTTCTGACGCTGAGCAAGCTGCTCGCGCCGTACATCCCGTTCATGACGGAGAACATCTACCGCAACCTCGCCGTCGGCCATCTGACCGGCGCGCCGGAATCCGTGCACCTGTGCGACTTCCCGGTCGCCGACCCGAGCAAGGTAGACAAGGAGCTGGAGGCCGGCATGGACGAGGTGGAAAGCGTGGTTCAGCTGGGTCGCGCCGCGCGCAACGCCGCGTCGCTGAAGGTGCGTCAGCCGCTGTCCCGCTGCCTCGTCAAGGGCAAGCGCCTGTCCGATGAAATCGCGCAGCTGATCAAGAACGAGCTGAACGTGAAGTCCGTCGAGTTCGTGGACGACGCGTCCGCCTTCACCACCTATAACCTCAAGCCGCAGATGCGCACGCTGGGCAAGAAATACGGCAAGCTGCTGGGCAAAATCGGCGAGCATCTGAAGACGCTGGACGGCAACGAGGTCGTCGCCACCTTCGAGCGCGGCGAAACGCTGAAATTCGAGCTGGACGGCACGCCCATCGAGCTGGAAAAGGACGACGTGCTCACCAGCCTCACGCAGAAGCCGGGCTTCGAAGCGCAGAGCGAGGGCGACTACACCGTCGTGCTGGATACGAACCTGACGCCCGAGCTGATCGACGAGGGCTTCCTGCGCGAGGTCATCAGCAAGGTGCAGACCATGCGCAAGGACGCGGGCTTTGAGGTTACCGACCGCATCGCGCTGTCCTATCAGACCAGCGAGCGCCTGAGCGCCGTCATCGAAAAGGGCAAGGAAGACCTGATGCGCGCCGTGCTGGCGCTGTCCGTCGAGAACCGCCCCGCCGCCGAGGGTGAAGCCGTGCGCGAGCAGAGCATCAACGGCGAAAAGGCGACGCTGGGAATCAAGGTCGTATCCTGACCGTTCCGGGCACAAGATTGGAGGCAATGAATGGGCATAAAAGACTGGTTCGGCCGCTTCCGTAAGCGAAAGGCCGTGCCTGCCGAGGAAATCATCGAGGAAGTCACCGTGGAGGAGACGGTTGCCGAGGCGGAAGACCCGGCAGCCGCCTTTGGTGCGTCCGAAACGGACGGCTCCTACGGCGACGAGTCCCTCGACGCGGAGCCCGCCGAAACGGCCGTTGTATTTGAGGCGGACGAAATTATCGCCGCCGAGCCGCTTCCGCGCCTGACGAACGTTGATTTCGAGGGCTTCTGGCACGACACCCGCGAATCCGAGCGCCGCCACGTAAGCGCCGCGCCCGATTACCGCATCATCCGCGACGTGGAGCAGGAGCTGGGCTACAAGCTGCCCGCCAGCTATATTGAGCTGATGAAGCAGCACAACGGCGGTTTGGTGAATCGCGGCTGGTTCCCCATCCGTCCCGACGCGCACGCGATTGAGGACTTTATCCAGATCACCGACATTCTCGGCATCGGTCGGGAAACGCCCTATTCCCTGTGCGGCCGCTTCGGCAGCCGCTACCTCACCGAGGGCTGGCGGCATAACGCCGACATCGGCGTGGCCATCTGCAACACCATCAAGCCCGGCCGCGCGCTGGTGTTTCTGGATTACCGCAGGTGCGGCGTAAACGGCGAGCCGGAGGTGCTGTATTCCGACGCGGATACCGGCGAGGAAAAAACCCTTGCCCGCGACTTTGAATCCTTCCTGCGCGGCCTGTGCGACGGCCATTTCGAATAACCACATTTCACAAAAAGCCCGCGAAATCCACGGCTCCTCGCCGCCGGTTTCGCGGGCTTTTCGCATTCTGTCCGATTCCCTGCCCTCAGGCTCATTCTATGTTTGTATCTGGAAAACGTCCGCGCGCAGAAGCTCCGCGTCCTTCCGGTCGTGGGTCACGGCAATCACTGTGCGCCCGGCCGTCCTCGCGGCCATCCATGCCGCCGCCTGCGCGCGGGTCTCCTCGTCCAGCCCCTGAAACGGTTCGTCCAGCAAAAGCAGCTCGCTTTCAAACAGCACGGCACGGGCAATCGCGACCCTGCGCGCCATGCCGCCGCTCAGCTCGCGCACGGGCTTGTCCATGCTGTCTGCAAGCCCCAGCGCCTTGAGCGCGGCGCCCGCGCGCGCGTCCGCGCCGCGGCCGGTCAGCACCAGCGCCGCGTTCCTTCGCGCGCTCAAATGGGAAATCAGCCGATCCTCCTGAAAGAGGAATGCCAGCCTCCCAACCCCTTCGATTTCGCCGGACTCGGGCGTTTCCAGCCCGGCGATCAGCCGCAGAAGCGTGGTCTTTCCGCAGCCGGACGGCCCCATCACACAATGCGCGCGCCCGGCGGAAAACCGGTGGCTGAAATGTGAAAGCACGACCTGCTCGCCGTAGCGCATCGTCACATCCCGAATGGCAACATCCGTCATTTCGCGCCCTCTCCCTTCAGCCCTCTGCCGAGTCCGCGCAGAAGCGCCTTTACCGCGCCCTCAAACGCCAGACTTAAAAGCACGATTGTAAGCGTCCACGCCAGCAGGTCGCCGGTTTCCAGATAGACCTTCGCCGCGTACAGCCGGTCGCCGATCGAGCCGCGCGGCACGGCGATTACCTCCGCGGCGATTCCGCTCTTCCACGCGAGTCCCACGGACACATTCGCCGCAGCCACAAGATAGGGATGCACTGCCGGAAAATACAGATAGCGAAGCCGCTTCATCGACCCAAGCCTGTACACGTCCGCCATTTCCATCAGCTGCCCGTCCACGCTCTGCACGCCGGTCAGCAGGTTCGTATAGAACACGGGAAAGCAAATCAGAAACGAGATAAACGCGCTGAGACGCGCCTTAGACAGCCAGAACAGCGCCAGAATGATGAACGACGCCACGGGAATCGCCCGAATCACGCGCACCAGCGGCGCCAGCAGCACGCGAACCCATTCGCAGCGCGCCGCCACCGCGCCGAGCACCGCGCCAGCGAGCATGCCCCACGCCAGCCCTTCGGCGATTCGCAGCGAGGAAAACGCCGCGCGCCGCCAGAAATCAGCTTCGCCGATCAGCTCAAACCATCTTTTCAGCACCGAAACAGGAGATACCAGCAGTATCTCCTGTTTCAGCGCCATCGCGCCCAGCTGCCACACGAGCAGCCAAAATGCGGCGGCCAGAACGCGCGCGCATTCGCGCGGCGGCCGCCCTTTGGGATTATTGCGCATCGGCATAATAGAAGCCGTCGTCCGGCAGCTGACCGCCTACCGCGGCAGGATTCTGCGCGAACAGCACGTTCAGGTACCCGGACAGCTTCGTCTTCATCTCTTCTCCGGTGATGCACACGATGTTGCACTTCGGCACCGCAATCTTCGCGACGTTCTCCGCCACGATGCCGTATTCGCCGATCAGCTTCGCGGCCTCGTCCACGTTTTCATTCACATAGGCAACCGACGCGGCGTACTCGGTCAGGAACGCCTTTACCGCGTCCGGGTTCGCTTCGACAAACGCCTTGCGGGCAACGACCACGCCGGTAATCATGCCGGAGGGCGTCTCACTGCCTTCCTGCAGCCTGTCCCACTCCTCGGTCAGATCGAGCGCCACGCGCAAATCGCTCGCCTTGGTCTGCGCCACCGTCACAAACGGCTGGGGCAGCATGGCCACGGCGTTTTCGTTCGCCAGCAGGTTCGTCAGGCACTCGGCGTGCTCGGCGCAGAACTGCAAATCGACGTCCTTCTCGGGATCGAGTCCCGCCTCGGTAAGAATGTAGTTGATGGCGTACTCCGGCGTCGAGCCCTTGCCGCTGACATACAGCGTGCGGCCACGCAGATCCTCGGCGGTGTGAATGGTGTCGCCGCGCTCCACAATGTACAGGACGCCCAGCGTGTTCACGGCCAGAACCTGAACGCCGCCCTGCGTTTTGTTAAACAGCACGCTCGCCAGATTGGCGGGAACGCAGGCAATGTCCACCTCGCCCTTGATAATGGCGGGCGTGATCACGTCCGGCGCGCTCTCAAGCGAGAACTGATAGCCGGCGTTCTCGGCCTCGTCCTTCATCATCTTGACCATACCCATGCCGGTCGGGCCGTTCAGCGCGACCACGCGAACCGTTTCGCCGTCGGCAAACGCGCAGACGGACAGCGCCAGCAAAAGAGCCAGCAGAACCGATACAAGCTTTTTCATACGTTTTTCCCTCACGCTTCCATGCTGTGCTTGACCCTGTCTCTCTCCTCCGCGCGCTTGGCGTTGTTGAAGCGATCCAGCGTGCCTACCAGATAACCGGTAATGCGGCGGATGCGTTCAAAGGGCAGCTTGGTCAGGTAGTAATGGATATCGGCGTATTCGCCGTCCAGCTTCACATCCACGCGTTCCAGCGCGCGCCCGTATTTCTCGCGCCCGCGCGCCACATAAGCGTCCGATTCCTCTCTGGAAATCGTTCCGCCCGTTACATGAATCACAACATCCTGCATGATTTTCCTCCTCCCTTTCGGTTGGGTATTATACCGCATTCCGCGCGTTTCTTCTGTTGCAATTGCAACGTTACTTTGTCTTCTTTCCGCGCGGCAGGGAAAAGCTGTTTTTATAGAAGTCGACGACGCCCTCTTTTTTCATCAGCGACAGCTCGCGCGACAGCGCCGAACGGTTCACGCCCAGATACACCGCCATATCGCTGCGGTCGAAGGGCAAATTGAACATATGCCCCTCGCGGGCGGCATACTGCGAAAACAGCGTCATCAGCTTCTGCCGAATGGTGGGCTTGGAGAGAATCTGTATCCGGTCGTTCATCGAAAGCGTCTTGAGCGTAAGCATTCGAAGGAATCGGTCGGCGTGTTCCAGACATTCGCCGTCGCCGGGCTTCAAAAGCCCCTCCGTGCGCATCCAGTATACCTCGCCCGCCTCCACGCACACGGCGTACACCTGCGACTCGGCGGTTTTCTGATAGCACATCGATTCAGCAAACGTCTGCCCCGGCGTGACCGTCGCCATAATCATATGGTGCCCGTCCAGATCGTCCGACATAATCTGAACGGTGCCGGACAGCACCAGCGCAAAACGAGACACGCTGTCTCCGATGCGGATCAGCGCGTCCCCCTTCTGATAGCGTCTGCGCGCGGCCCCGTAAAACCGAAGCGCCGCGGCGATTTCCTCGTCCGTCATTCCCGCAAACAGCGGGCAGCGGCGCAGAATGTCGTTCTCAGACGCAGCCATATTTCATTCCTCCGAAGCGTCTCCCGCGGTGGCCGCCTTCACCATGATGGCGCACTCCATGCGCTTTTTAAACAGCTCGCAGCCATATTCATACACGCCCAGAATGCTGCCCGTGGCATGGTACGCGTTGGCCGCGCAGCCGCCGGAGCAATACAGCTTCGCCCAGCAGTCCCTGCACTCCGGACGCGCGTAGGCGTTGCACAGCTTGAATTCGGCCGGCACGTCCGGATTCTGAATGCCGTCGAACACGTTGCCGATCTTATACTTTTCCTCGCCCACAAACTGGTGGCAGGGATACAGGTCGCCCCACGGCGTGACGGCCATATACTCGGTGCCACTGCCGCAGCCGGACACGCGCTTATAGACGCACGGGCCGTGCGACAGGTCGAGCATATAATGATAGAACGTGAATGGCCGCCCCTCCTTCTCGCGCCGGATCATTTCCTTCGCGAGAATCTCGTACTGCTCGTACAGCGTCGGCAAATCCTCCTTCGTCAGCGCGTAGGGATCTCCCGGCGGACACACGACCGGCTCCATGCTCAGCTGGGTAAAGCCCAGGTCGAGCATGTGGAACAAATCGTTCGTGAAATCGGTGTTCATGTGCGTGTAGGTTCCGCGAACATAATAATTCCGGTCGCCGCGCGCCTTCGCGAACCTCTGGAATTTGGGAACCACCACGTCGTAGCTGCCGCGCCCGGCGTAGTCCACGCGGAAGCGGTCGTGCACTTCCCTGCGTCCGTCAAGGCTCATGACCACGTTGTGCATTTCGCGGTTGGAGAACTCGATCACCTCGTCGTCCACCAGCACGCCGTTGGTCGTCAGCGTAAAGCGGAAATTCTTGCCGGTTTCCTTCTCCCGCCCGCGGGCATAGGCCACAAGGCGCTTCACGACGTCCCAGTTCATCAGCGGCTCGCCGCCGAAGAAGTCCACCTCGAGATTGGTATGCGCGCCGCTGTGCTCAATCAGAAAATCCAGCGCGCGCTTGCCCACGTCAAACGACATCAGCGCCCGCTCGCCGTGATACTTGCCCTGACTGGCAAAGCAGTAGGAGCAGTTCAGGTTGCAGGTGTGCGCCACGTGCAGGCACAGCGCCTTCACGTGCGTCTGACGGCGCTTGAAGTCGATGGCGAGGTCGCGGTATTCGTCCTCGGTGTACAGCTTTCCGGCATCCTTCAGGGCGCGGATGTCGTCCATCAGCCCACGAAGCTCCTTTTCGTTCACGTCGGCGCGCGCGCCGTACTTCATCAGAAGCTCGGAAACGACCTCGTCCTCCGTGCGCGCTTCATACAGCGCAATCGCGTCATACGCCACGTCGTCCACCACGTGCACCGAGCCGGAGAACACGTCCAGCACGATATTGTATCCATTCAGCTTATATTGATGAATCATTCGTTCCCTCTCCCATAAAAAACGCCGTTTGCCCGCGAACGGGACAAACGGCGGCGCTTTGGCTGAAATTACTTCTTCTCGCAGGGCTGGTTGGCCACGCCGCAGGAAGTCTTGCACGCGGACTGGCAGGAGGTCTGGCACTCGCCGCAGCCGCCGTTCTTCGCGCTCTTGTTCAGGTCGCGGGTTTCGAGGGTCTGAATTCTCTTCATGATATAATCTCCTTTTATGCGAAACTTGTTTATATTGTACTCTTCTGCGCCCGCCCTGTCAAGAGCGCCCGGCGCGCGGGACGTTATTTTTCGCGAACGGCACGCGTTTTTCCGCTTCCGATACCCTTCAATGCTCTCATTCGGGAAGACTTTCCGCTCTCTCGAAGTTTGAAAACCACAAACCGCCGCTCCGCCAAAAAGTCTTTCGGTAGGTGGAAACCCGTTTAACTTCGCTTCTATTCGCAAACGATGCACACGGATTTCGGGAACCACAAACCGAATCTCCATCCAACGCCGCCTGCGTCCGGAACGCCTTTCGGCGCGCAGGAACCCGTTTATTTCGCTTCTATCTCGCGAACAACACACAACGAGTCCCGCGTCGTCATAAGCTTTGCCCCCGACTTTTCCCATTCCGCCCAAACCTCCGCGAAGCCCTCCGGCACGCGTTCGCCGGGAACGAGCATCGGGATGCCCGGCGGATACGCCCACGCATAGCACGCGCTCACGCGCCCGACAGCTTCCCGCGCAGACACATTCTCGGACGGCGCGCGAAGCGCAATCTTTGGCGGCAAAACACGCACGGGTCGCGGAAGCACCGGCAACAGCACAAATGACGCAGAATTCGCGGACGGCGCAAGCGGCGAGGGCTGCGCGAACGGCGCGGACGGCATGGACAGGGAACGGTCTACGGTTTTCAGCGCGTTCAGGAATTTGCGAAGGGTTTCCCTTGTGTCCCCTGCGCCGGTCATGGCGATTGCGTAGCGCAGGGACGCCATTTCAAGCTCGACGTTTTCCTTCCGCAGTCGGCACGCGAGTTCGAAACCTGTGATGCCGGCCTGCGTCGTGTCGATCACAAGCTTGCTTGGCTCATCCTGTCTGCGTATGCGCAGGTGGGAAAGCACGGCAGCCCCTTCATAGAATTCATCCAGCGCCTGCCGCCAGCCTGACAGGATCTCCGCTCCGCGGCGTTCCATCAGCGACACACAGCCGTCGATGGACGCCATCAGCAGATACGACGGGCTGCTGGTCTCGAAGATGTCCAGCGCGTGATCCAGCACCGCCATGTCCACGCGGCCGTGACGCGCCAGCAGGATGGCCGTCTGCGTCAGGCTGGGCAGCGTCTTATGCACGCTTTTCACACTGATATCCGCGCCCATGCGCATAGCGTCCACCGGAAAGGCGTCCGAAATGCCCAGATGCGCGCCGTGCGCCTCGTCCACGATCACCGGCACGTTCCGCTCGTGCGCGGCGCGGCAAATCGCGGAAACGTCGCTGATCACGCCCTCATACGTCGGGCTGGTCACGAGCACGAAGCGCGCGTCCGGCGCTTCCTCCAGCGCGCGGCGCACGTCCTCCGGCGAAATTCGGCCGCAGACGCCCGTTTCCGCGTCCACGTCCGGCATGATAAAGACTGGCTCCACGCCGGTCAGCTCCAACGCGTGATACACGGACTTATGGCAGTTTCGCGCCACAATCGCCCGTCCGCCGTCCGCCGCCAGAGAGTACACGGCGGCGAGCAGGCCACAGGTGGTGCCGTTCACAAGAAAACGGCATTCGTCCGCGCCCCACAGCCGCGCGGCACGGCGCATGCCGTCCAAAAGCACACCCTCGGGCGCGTGCAGATCGTCAAAGCCGTCGATTTCGGTAATGTCCAGATCGGCGCGCAGCGCCTTCAGGTAATCGGCCAGCACCGTATTCCGCTTGTGCCCCGGCATGTGCATCGGCAGCCGCCCGGGCGCATAGCCCGTCAGTTTGTCCAGAAGCATTCCCCTGTCTCCCATACATACCGCGGGAGGGTTTCCCCTCCCGCTTCGTTTTTCGGCGAAATCAGCCCTGCTTATCCGCCTTGGCGTATTTATGAATCTGCTCTAAAATCCGTTCAATCGACTGGGAAGCCGGCTCGCGGTTCATGCTGTCAATCAGCTCGCCGCGGTCGCGGTACACCTCCACGACGCGCTCCACCAGCGTCGCGGGCGTAAGGTCGCTTTGCTCCAGCACGCGCGAAAAACCGCGCCGGAGGAACGACGCCGCGTTGATTTCCTGATCGCCTCGGGACGCCGTGCTTGGATACGGAATCAGCAGCGACGGCTTTCGAAGCGCCAGAATCTCGCAGATGGTGTTGGAGCCCGCGCGGGTGATGATCACGTCGGCGCAGGCATACGCGTCCGCCATTTCCTCATTTAGATATTGCATCTGAACGTAGCCGCGGCGGCCCTCATAATTTGCGTCCGCGTTGCCCTTGCCGCAGATGTGCAGCACCTGAAAGCATCGCGTCAGGTCGTCCAGCGCGCCGCGCACGGCGCGGTTAATCGCCTGCGCGCCCAGCGAACCTCCCACCACCAGAAGAACCGGGCGGTTGGACGTAAAGCCGAACAGCTTGAGGCCGCGCTCACGGCTGCCCGACAAAAGCTCCTGCCGGATAGGCGCGCCGACGTACAGACCCTTCCTGCCCGCCGCCTTCGCCGTCTCCGGGAAGGTACACATCAAAACCTTGGCAAACGGCAGGCTAAGCCGGTTGGCAAGCCCGCTCGTCATGTCGGATTCATGAATCAATACCGGCACGCGGTTCAGCGCCGCGCCGTACACCACGGGAACGCCCACATATCCGCCCTTGGAAAACACAAGGTTGGGCTTCAGCGCATGAATCAGGTGCGTCGCCTGACCCACGCCCGCCACCACGCGGAACGGGTCGCTCAGGTTCTTCACATCGTGATAGCGGCGCAGCTTTCCGGTTTTTACGGCGTGATAAGCAACGCCCTCCACCTTGCCGATCAGCTCGCGCTCAATGCCGTTTTCCGAGCCGATATAATGAATGTCCCAGCCCTCCCGCTGCAGCGGCGGAATCAGCGCCAAGTGCGGCGTGACATGACCCGCCGTGCCGCCGCCCGTTAAAACGATTCGCATGCTCGCACTCACCCGTTTTCAAGATAGATTCAAAAGTCCGACCCTCAACTTTCGTCCATTATAGCACAACAAATCACCGATTTTTTTATCGCCCTGTAAACTCACTTGTTAACACTTGCTCCGACGTGGCGGCAGTTTTTCCAAATCACCATATGCGTTCTACGCCATTTTATGACCCGACACAGGAACTTTTTCGGGAACACTTGCAACCTTGCATGGAAAAATGGTACAATAGGAACAGATCAAATCTTGGAGGCGCGAAGTATGAATCTGATTTCTCTGACCGGCTCTCTGCGCGTATCTCCGCTTGCGCTGGGCACGGGACATTTCGGAACAAAGCTTACGGAGGCGGACGCGTTTGCGCAGCTGGATCGCTATGCCGAGCTCGGCAACTTCATCGACACCGCCCGCGTGTACGGCGACGACCCGTCCGGCGAGCGCTCAAAGAGCGAGCACATCATCGGCAAATGGCTGCGCGCAAACGGCATGGCGCGGCGCATGGTTCTTTCCACCAAGGGCGGGCATCCGACGCTGGGCGAGAACCTCCCCTTCACGCCCCGGCTGCACCGGAACGAGCTGTATGAGGACGTGGAGGGCAGCTTGGATTTTCTGGGTGTTGACGCCATCGATTTGTATTTTCTGCACCGAGACGACCCGTCGCTTTCCGTGGGCGAAATCCTTGAGACACTGGAGGAAATGCGCAAAAAGGGGCTGATTCGCTCCTATGGCTGCTCCAACTGGACGGTCGAGCGCATAACCGCCGCAGCGGCCTACGCCCGCGCGCACGCGCTTGCCGGTTTTTCCGTGAACCAGACGATGTGGAGTCTGGCCGAAGTTGATTTTCAGAACCTGACTGACAAGACGCTGGTTCCGATGGATCGCGCCGCCTACGCCTACCACACGCAGACGCAAATGGGCGCAATGGCCTACAGCGCGCTGGCAAAGGGCTGGTTCACGCGCAGGGCGGCCGGCATCGCGCCCAACGAGCGCATTCGCCCGCGCTACGACCTGCCCGCGAACGACCTGATCCTCGATCAGCTTCAGCGGCTGTCCCGCCAGACAGGGCTGGGCATTACGCAGCTGTCACTGGCGTACTTCCTCGGCCAGCCGTTCCCCTCCGTGGCCATCTGCGCGTTCTCGGACAGCCGCCAGCTGGAGGACGGGCTGAGCATCCTTCGGAATGAAACGAATCCGGAGCTTGCCCATCAGCTCGCGTCTCTTCGCCGCGACCTGATCGGAGGCTGAGCATGGCACAGTATCAGGCGCTGTATCGCGCGTGGCGGCCGGATCGGTTCGAGGACATCTGCGGGCAGGAGGCCATCACAAAGACGCTCCGGCGGCAGATCATGTCCGGCCATATCGCCCACGCGTATCTGTTCTGCGGCAGCCGCGGAACCGGCAAGACTACCGCAGCCAAGGTGCTGGCACGCGCCGTGAACTGCCAGCATCCGGTGGACGGCGAGCCGTGCGGTGAATGCGACGTGTGCCGCGAACTCAAGGACGAGCGCACGATGGACGTGCTCGAAATCGACGCCGCCAGCAACAACGGCGTGGACGAGGTGCGCCTTCTGCGCGACCGCATCGTCTACCCGCCCACGGTGGGCAAATATAAGGTGTACATCATCGACGAGGTGCACATGCTGTCCACCAGCGCGTTCAACGCGCTTCTGAAAACGCTGGAGGAGCCGCCCGCCCACGCCGTGTTCATACTGGCCACGACGGAGCCGCAGAAGCTCCCCGCCACGGTGCTTTCCCGCTGCCAGCGGTATGATTTTAAGCGCATTCCCGCTTCGCTGATCGTTTCGCGCATGAAGGTCATCCTGAACGGCATCGGCCGCGAGGCCGACGACGACGCGCTTCAGGAAATCGCCGCCGCCGCCGAGGGCGGCATGCGCGACGCGCTGTCGCTGCTGGATATGTGCCTAAGCTACGCACAGGCGACGGTTTCGGCTTCCCTCGTGCGCGAGGTGCTTGGCACGACCGGGCGGGAATTCATGTTCGCCTTCGTCGGCGCGCTGGAAAAGTCCGACGCGGGCGAGGCGCTTCGCCTGATCGACAAGTCGATGCGCGACGGCCGTGACGCGCAGGTTTTCGCGCGCGAAACCGCCGCGCACATGCGCCTATTGATGATGGCGCGCTTAGTTGGAAACGACCTTGCCGCGCTGGCGGAAATCACGCCGGAGGACGCTGCGCGGTTTGTGGAGCAGTCGCAGCTTTTCGAGCGCGAGCGGCTGACGCGCGCGATGGAGCTGTTCATCCGCGCGGAAAGCGATATGAAATGGGTTTCGAATCCGCGCTCGATTTTGGAGCTGTGCGCCGTGCGCGCCGCGCGGATTTCGGAGGAAAAGAGCGTCGCCGGGCTGACCGAGCGCATCGAGGCGCTGGAAAAAGCGCTGGCCGCAGGCACGGTGCTGCCCGCCTCCGCCGCGCCCGCGGCAAAACCTGCCGCCGCGCCTGCGAAGGCGGATAAGCCGGTGGAAAAGCCCGCCGTGCCCGAAGTCAAAGCGCCCGCCTCCGAGGAGGAAAAGGTGTTCACCGGCGCGATTGAGAAAATCTGCGCCGAAACGCCCAGCATCCGCGGCTATCTGCGCGATTTGAAGCTCGTGGGCATCGACGGCGACGTGATCCATACCCGGCTGGACGGCAAGGCCAACTTCCAGAAGCAATTTCTGGAGCGCCGCGCAGACACCATCGGCAAGGCGCTTTCGGAGGCGTTCGGCCGTCCGCTCAAGCTGAACATCACCACGGCCGACGCGGCTGCGCGCCCCGGCGGAAAGGGCATGTCCGGCCGCGACCTGTCCACCTCCTACGACATCTTTGGCCGCGACAAGGTGGAGCTGATTGATTGACAATGCTTTCCATTTTGTGGTATACTTAGCCAAACGTTCCCTCTAATATCTGTTACATGCGCATTTTGAAAGGATTTTCATCGATGATTGAGGTTTCGCTTCTGGGGAAGTTCGAATTTCTCGTGAACGGCAAAAACGCCGAGTATCTGCTGTCCTCCACGCGCAAGGGCAGCCAGATGCTGCTTTACCTGCTGCTGAATTTCGGCCGTCCGGTCAGCTCCACCACGCTTTATGAGCTGCTGTGGCCGAACGAAACCAGCGCTAACCCGGAAAGCGCCCTCAAAACGCTGGTCAGCCGCACGCGCGGCATGCTGACCGATTTTGATCCCGACCTGCGCAGCTGCATCTCCACCGACCACGGCGCGTACCGCTGGAATACGGAGCTGGACGCGCGCATCGACGTGTTCCTGTTCGAGAGCGCAAGCAGCGTGATTCTGAACGCAAATGAGGCCGACGGCGAGGTTCACGAGGCCATTCATCAGCTTCTCGCGGCATACGGCGGCGATCTGGTCGGCGGCCGCGAGGAGGACGGCTGGCTCATCTCCCGGCGCACGTTCTACCACAGTCTGTTTCTTCAGTCGGTCGATCATGCCCTGACGCTGCTGCGCGCAAAGGGCGAATACGAGCAGATGATTCGCGTGTGCCGCGCCGCTCTGGACGTGGACGCTTTCGAGGAAACGCTTCATACGAACCTGATGGAGGCGCTGGTCAAGACCAACCGCAGCAGCGAAGCTATGGCACAGTACCGCCACCTGAACAACCTGCACAACAGCTTCCTTGGCATGCGCCCAACCGAAAATCTTCAAAGCTATTATGAGCTTGTGGGACGCACGGAGCAGTCGCTCACAACCGATCTCAACGCCGTGCGCCGTCATCTTACCGACAGCCAGAATCCCCCCGGCGCGTTCGTATGCGATTACAGCATCCTGCGCGACGTATATCAGCTTCAAATGCGCAATTTTGAGCGCTTCGGCGTTTCCATCTATGTGGCGCTGATCATGCTTACCCCTGTTTCACAGTCGCCGGTCGACGCCCTTTCGCAGGATCGAGCCATGCATCAGTTGCTTTCCACCATGATCTCCTGCCTGCGCAAGGGCGACACGATCGCCCGCTACAGTCCCTCGCAGTTCGTGCTGCTTCTTCCATCCGTAAACGCTTCGACGGGCAAAATCGTCATGAACCGCATTCGCAACGCCTATTACAACGGTCAGGTAAATCCGGCGCTTGTATTTTCCTACAAGCTGTTGCCGGTGAAGGATGAAACTACGAATCAAAAGGAGGGCTTTCTCGAATGAAACTCGGTATCAGCAGTTACTCCCTGAACAAGCGCCTGCGCACCGGTGAGATGGACATCTTCGACGTCATCGACTGGGCGAAGGCGCACGACTGTGCCCACCTCGAACTGGTTCCCTTCAGTCTGCCGCTTCTGAACGCGGAGGGAAAAATTGACTACGACTACGTGAGCCGCATTCGCGACAAGGCGCAGTCGGTCGACCTGCCCCTGTCCGTGTTCTCGCTCAACGCCTGCGTCATCAAGCCCACCGAGGCCGAACGCCGCGCCGAAATCGAGCGCATCAAGATGTACATGGATATGGCGCACTTCCTTGGCATGAAGAAAATGCGCCACGACACCTGCTCCGGCCAGCATCCCGAGGGAATCAACACGCCCGAGCAGTTTGAAAAGGACTTCCCCGTCTTCGTCGCCGCCATTCAGGAGCTGGCCGACTACGCGAAGTCCCTCGGCATGAACACCACGCTCGAAAATCACGGCCTGTACGTGAACGGCGCCGACCGCCTGATCCGTCTGGTGAACGCCGCCGGGCGCGACAACGTGCGCATGACCATCGACACCGGCAACTACCTGTGCGTGGATGACGAGCCGGAAACCGCCGTCAAAAAGTGCGTGGGCTACGCCGACATGATTCACCTGAAGGATTTTTACATCCGCAAAAAGGATCGCATGCTCCCGCAGGACGGCATGTACACCGCCGGCGCAAAGGCCGCGCCGCGTCCCATGCCCACGCCGGAGGAGCTCAAAAAGATGCCGCCGCGCCTTGGCTACGTCGGCACAGCGAGCGGCCGCCATATCCTGCGCGGCGCGATTCTGGGACAGGGTGATCTGGACATTTGGGCGATTCTCAAGACCCTGAAGGACGCGGGCTACGACAAGGAGGTTTCCATCGAGTTCGAGGGCATGGAGGACTGCGAGGCCGCGACCGAAATCTGCCTGAACACCGCCCGTTACATCTGGGAGCGCGTATAATCCCCTGCGCGGACGGAGCGTTCTTCCAGTAAAGCCGAAAGCGTCCGCTTCGTCCGCGTGTGCGTATAACAAACTTCTTATCCAAAACACTTGGATATCGTTGACACCGCCCCCTTTTCAGCGTATGATGGCTATCATATACGGAAATGGGGGCATTTATTATGGAATCGGTTCTTGAGGCCTTGCAGATTGTTCTTTCCATTTTTGCCATGATCGCCATGGGCATGCTGCTCACCCAGCTCAAATGGGTCGGCGAAAAGGAGGCCTCGTTCCTCTCGCGCTTCGTCATTCGCGTAGCTCTTCCCGCGACAATCATCACCAACATGTTCGGCAAGTTCACCGCCGAAAGCCTTGTCGGCATGGTCGCCGGGCTGATCGCCCCGATGATCGGCCTTCTGCTCGGCATGACCATCGGCTATTTTGCCGCGAAGCTCTTAAAAATCGAGCGCCGCCGGTTCGGCGCGTTTGTGGTGCTGTTCACCTTTTCAAACAGCATTTTTATCGGCCTGCCCGTGTGCCGCGCGCTGTTCGGCGAGGAGGCCGTGCCCTATACGCTGATTTACTATATCGCCAACACGTCCCTCTTCTGGACGATCGGCTATTCCATGATGACCCGCGACGGCGGGCGTGCGAAGGAGGCGCGTTCCTATCGCACGATTCCGGCCTACTGGCTTTCGAAGCAGAAGGACGATCCCCGCTTCATTCCCACGAAGAACGCGCTGCGCTTTCTGGGAAAGACCATCCCCGTGCCCCTCGTCTGCCTGATTATCAGCTCCATCTGCGTGCTTCTGCGCATTACGCTGCCCTCGTTCCTCATGTCCGCGGCAAGCTATATCGGCGGCTGCGTTACGCCGCTTTCGCTGATCTACACCGGCTATATCCTGATGCGCATGGTTCATAATCACAATTTCCGCTGGGAAAAGGGCTATCTGGCCATCTGCGCGGGAAAGTTTCTGCTGGTTCCCGTGGCGAACATCCTGCTGCTCAGCCTTCTTAAGCTGATTCCCTCCATGGCGGAGCTTCTCAACCCCACGATGGTCGGCGCGCTTGTGATTCAGGCCTCGATGCCCGCCATGACGCAGACCACCATCGTCGAGGGCACTCTTGGCGGCGACGACGAATATGTCGCGGGCGCGACGGCGCTGACGACGGCGCTCTCCATGGTGTTTATACCGGTGTATATGTACGTTGTCACAAATCTGCTCTAAGGATTTTTCCAAATCCCACCCGAGCAATCTTGAAAAATTTACGACAATATGATTTAATATAGGTATACTTTTTGACTGGGAGGGATTCCCTTGTTTGGACGCAGATCAGACGGTCACCGGCTGGATCACATCGATCCCATCGTTCAGTTTATGCCCTATATCATGCCCACGCGCAACGACGCCATGAACATGATTACCGAGTATGTCGACTACGACCCCATCGCCGATTACATCAAAAAGCGCTCGAAGGAGGGCGTGAAGATTTCCTTCACCGCGCTGATTGTCGCGGCTTATACGCGCGCGATTGCGGAATACCCGGCGCTCAACCGCTTCATCATGAACAAGCAGGTTTTCGCGCGCAACACCATCAACGCCTCCCTCACCGTTCTGCGCAACGCCAAGGATAAGAACAACCTTGACGAGGCGCTGATCAAGATGACCTTCAAGCCGGAGGCGACGGTGGACGAGGTGGCCGAGCAGATCAACCGTCTGACCGCCGACGCGGTAAACGAGGACGCGGATAACGGCACGGCTGACTTTGCCGGGAAGATCATCAAATTCCGCCTGCTGGTGCAGCTGGTTGTTGCACTGGCCCGCCTGATGGATCGATATGGCGTCCTGCCGAAGGCGCTGTATGACATCAGCCCCTTCCATTGCAGCATGTTCATCACCAACGTGGCCTCCATCGGCCTGTCCACCATCTACCACCATCTGTACAACTTCGGAAACACGTCCATTTTCATCTCGCTGGGCAAGTTTGAACGCAAGGCCGTGCCTACGCACGACGGCGTACAGTCCAAAACCGTGATTCCGCTGGGCATCGTTACCGACGAGCGCATCTGCGGCGGCGCAAGCTACGCGCAGGGACTGATGTACTTCAAAAAGCTCCTCCTGCACCCGGAGCTGCTGGAAGCCCGCCCCGAGCATGTCAACTACGACTACGACTTCTCCGACTGGCAGAAAAAGCAGGACGCGAAAGCCGCGAAAAAAGCCGCCAAGCTGGCCGCCAAGGCAAAGAAGTAATTCTCCCATCTATACAATCAGCCGCCGCGTTTCTCCGCGACGGCTGGTGTTTTACTTGATTCGAATCATCTTTTCTTCAAACGAAGCGACGCTTCCATAACGCAGTTTCTCCAAAAGCGCCTCCTGCGTATCAAATGCTTCGGGGTATTCGCCATCGTCTCTCAGCTTCCCTTCGCCGAGGATTTTATCAAAATGCATATGTACGCCGTCCTCGGCCTGATAAAACACGATGCGTTCGCTGTGGCTTCGATTGACATAGGCGGCAATCACGTTTCCCACCGGCATGGGCGCGAGAAACGCCATCACGCCGCGCAGGCGCCATTCAGTTCTTTGAATCCGCAGGCTGTCCTTCCCCGCGCGGCTGGCGAAAATCAGCATTGCTGCCAATGAAAGCGCAAACGTAACCGCCACGCAGCTGGTAATTCGCCAGTCTCGCGCCGTCATATCTGGAAAATCTCTGCCGCCAGTGCCGATGACTCCCACCGCGATGCTGCCGAACATGCACAGCGCCGCGGCAGCCACGAGCAGGATCTTGCGCAAACGTCTGCGTCTGAACGCCCGGAGCTCTTCTCGAAGCCGCGCCGCCGCTTCCTCCGTAGGCTCGTCACGCGCGAGCAGAGCAAGGATTTCTTCGCGCATCAGAAGCGCGTTTTCCATCTTCGGGAACACATACCTCCGTCCGTCCGCGTCCAGAAGGATAAGCGTATCTCCAAATTCATTCACATAGGCCAGCTGCTCCGCAGGCAGAGAGAAGCGCCGGTGCAGATTCGTCTGTCCCTCGACGCGCTCATCCGACACGCGCAGCCGCATGCCGCGCATCAAACATGCGTAAACCGCGAACGCCACCGCGCCAGCCAGAAAAAGGACAGCCAGCGTGATCAAAAACTCCTTTTCCCATTCTCCATTCCAAGCGCAGGCCGCGCATACGGCGGAAAAGAACGCGCAAAAGAGCATGCCCAGCACGTTTTCCCTTTGCGGGTGTCGAAATTCTGCTTCCATTCCTTCCTCCTTATAAAAATTCGCCGCCGTCTTCTCAATGAAAAGGCGGCGGCCTATGCTTTCGTCGACCGGGAATCAGGCTCCAATCTCCTTCAGAAGCACGTCATACGCGGTTTTCAGCTGGTTATCGTTGTCCATATCCGGCGCGTAGATCGACGCGTCGTAGCTTTCGTCCAGCTCCACAACCACATCCGGCGTCACGCCCTCCCCGTGGATCGAGCGGCCCTTTGGCGTGAAATAACGGGAGGTCGTCAGCTGCATGCCCGCGCCGTCGGACGGGAACTCGTACTGCGTCTGCACGATGCCCTTTCCGAACGTCTGCATACCGACGATCTTCGCCACGCCGTAATCCTGAATTGACGCCGCGAAAATCTCGGACGCGCTGGCGGACATCTCGTTCACAAGCACCACCATGGGAATTTCGCAGTGCTCGGCGTCCGAATAATAGCTTTCGCGCCGTCCATTGCGATCCTCGGTGTACACAATCAAGCCCTCCGGCAGCACCATGTCGCAAATATCCAGACAAATATCCAGCTGGCCGCCGGTGTTGGAGCGCACGTCAAAGATGATGCCGCGCACGCCCGCCTCCTCAAACGCGTTCAGCGCCTCGCGCACGCCGGACACCGCGTCGCCGAAGAACTCATACAGCACGAGGTAGCCCACGTTGCCGTCGAGAATCTGGTATTCCACGCGGTTGACGCTGACGTTGTTGCGCTCGATGTCCAATTCCAGCGTCTGCTCCCTGCGCAATATGCTCAGCCGCACATACGTGCCCGCCTCGCCCTTGATGCGCGCGGTCGCCATGTTCATGGTCTCCGTCGTTTCTGCGGAAACCGCCTCGCCGTCCGCGGACAGGATCACGTCGCCGGGCAGAAGCCCCGCCGCCTGCGCCGGGCTGTTTTTGAACACGCGCAGTACAACCAGCCGTCCCTGCTTATCGGAGGAAACCAGCATGCCGACGCCGCAATACTGCCCATTGTGATCCTCGTACATCTTGGCGAGATCCTCGGGCGTGTAATAGAACGTGTACGGGTCGCCGACGCTTTCCATCATGCCGTCAATCGCGCCCTGCACCAGCGTGTCGGAATCCAGCTCCTCGTAATATTCGCCCATCAGGCGCTGGTAAACCTCCTCCAGCCGCGCGTAGCGCTGCGCCGTTTCGTATTCCTCCTGCGTGGTCACGTGCAAGGGCGATTCCACGCCGGCGCTGGCGTTTTGAAGCGCCACCGTCAGGCTGACGCTGACCGACGCCACCGCGCACACGGCGCATATGGCCGCCACAATGGCCAGAGTTTTCCGGGAGATTTTCGTCATTTCGTTTCTCCTCAGCTTACACCTTGCCTTTTCGGTCGGCGTTGTTCTTGCCCAAAAGCATCATCAGCTTAAAGGTGACCGCGTCATCAAACGCGCGCAGGTCGAGTCCAATGATTCGCTGCACCTTGTCCAGACGATACACCAGCGTGTTTCTGTGGATGTACAGCTGCCGCGCCGTCTCGGAAAGGTTCAGGCTGTTTTCGAAGAACTTTTCGATGGTGTGAATCATTTCGTCGTTGAACAGCCGCGCGGTCTTGCGGTTGAACATCATCTGGTGGAATTCTTGGCTCGTATCCTCCGGCACCTTGGCGAGGAAGCGCTCAATCAGCATCTTGCGATACACGAAAATCTGCTGCTTCGGATGATACATGCGGCCCACGTTGATCGCGGCGCGCGCTTCCTCATAGGATTCGCTCAGCTGCGTCAGCTTTCCGCGCACGTCGCCAATGCCGATCAGCGCGGGATGGCTGGTCTCGCTCACGAACGTGTTTTCAATCGCGGCGGCAAGCTGCTCCATTTCGGAGAACTCAAACCGCTCGTCCACCGTCTTTACCAGTGCGACGGCGTGACGGCCCACCTCGGTGATAATGTCGGTGCTGTTCTCGTCCACGACGTTCTTCAGAATATTCAGCGCCGCCTCGGAATCCAGCTCGGCGAAGTGGAAGTACATCACGCAGCGATCCTGCTCCATAGGCAGGCTATGCTCGGAGGCAATCGCCTCCAGCTCGGCCGCCTCGGCCTCGCCGCGAAGAATGCTGCGCATGCTCTGCTCGACGGACGCCTGTCCCATATCCATGCGCATCAGCGTGTTGATCAGCTCCGCGCACAAAACGGCGCAGCTCTTCACGTCGGCATTGTCACCGGCCAGACAGATGAACAGCGGCTGATCATCCTCGGTTCCAATCAGCGTGAAGCCACCATACACCAGAGGCTCCGTCGGATTTTTGAGAAGCGCCTCGGGCAGCGTCAGCTCCTTGTGGTTATCCTCCGGCCACAGAACCTGCCCGTTCGAGTCAAACAGGATCACCTGCATTGTCATTTGAGAAAGAATTTGTGAGATTTTTGCCAACACACGATGGTCAAGATACATGGTCTTCATCCTCCCCGACGCTGCTGCGTCCGAATTTGTTTGTTCAAGCTGCTGTAAAAACGGCGGTTTTCGATCAAATTGCAATTCCGCTGCCGTTTTCGATTAACACGAACAAATTATAACCGCCGCAAGCGGATTTGGCAATATGCCGAATCGCGTTTGCGGCGGTTTTAACCAATTTCTTACGCTGCGCGCGGAATTCTGAACGAATTAGCGGGTGAGCAGCGTGGTCTCGGTATCTCTGTCGAAGAAGTGCAGGCGGCTGGTGTCGAACGCGACGGTGATGTCGTCGTTCGTGCGGCTCTTGCTGCGCGGGTCGACGCGGGCAACGATGTTGCCTTCCTTGCCGGAGGTGGAGAGATACAGATAGGTTTCGGAGCCCATCAGCTCGACAACCTCAACGTGCACCTTGATGGCGGAGTCGGGGTTCTTGGCCACGAAGTCGGGCGCGTCGTTGATGTTCTCGGGACGGATACCCAGATAGACTTCCTTACCGATGCACTCGTCGGACACGAACTTCTGCAGCTTCTCGGCGGGCACGAGGATCTTGTTCTCGCCGAAGGTCGCGTACACCTTGCCGTCGATCTTCTCGAGCTTGGCGTTAAAGAAGTTCATCTGCGGAGAGCCGATGAATCCGGCGACGAACAGGTTCGTCGGGTAATCGTACAGGTTCTGGGGGGTGTCAACCTGCTGGATGAAGCCGTCCTTCATAACCACGATGCGGGAGCCCATCGTCATGGCCTCGGTCTGGTCGTGGGTAACGTAGATGAAGGTGGTCTGCAGCTTCTGGTGCAGCTTGGTGATTTCGGTTCTCATCTGAACGCGCAGCTTCGCGTCCAGGTTGGACAGAGGCTCGTCCATCAGGAAGACCTTGGGCTCACGAACGATGGCACGGCCCAGAGCAACGCGCTGGCGCTGACCGCCGGACAGAGCCTTCGGCTTACGGTTAAGGAGGTGTTCAATGTCGAGGATGCGGGCGGCTTCCTTGACGCGCTTGTCGATCTGAGCCTTGGGGGTCTTGCGCAGCTTGAGGCCGAACGCCATGTTATCGTACACGGTCATGTGCGGATACAGAGCGTAGTTCTGGAAAACCATGGCGATATCGCGATCCTTGGGGGCAACATCGTTGACAAGCTTGTCGCCGATATAAAGCTCACCGTCGGAAATTTCTTCCAGACCAGCGACCATTCGCAGCGTCGTGGACTTACCGCAGCCAGACGGGCCGACGAGAACGATAAATTCCTTGTCCTCGATATCCAAGCAGAAATCGCTTACGGCCGTGACGCCACCGGTGTAAACCTTGTAGATATTTTTCAGAGATACGCTTGCCATGAATGTAACCTCCTTTTTAATAAGAGCGCGAATGTTGCGGTCTTGCCCGCCTCATGCAAGAATTATATCAGAATTGAAAATAAAAAGCCACTGTCGAAAATAACAAAGATGTAAAAGCGTTTTTGTCGCAATAACATAGACCCCGCGACCCGCTTCATCCGCCCTCTCGCGGCGAAATGAGAGCGCTTTCACTGTCCGTAGTACGCGTTCGGCCCGTGCTTTCGGAAGAAATGCTTGTCCTGCAGCGCTGCGGGAAGCACCTGTGTATGCGGGTTTATTGCATAAGTCGCCTGCGCGATTTTGGCGATTTCCTCCAAAACTACGGCGTTATACACCGACTTGTCCGCGTTCTCGCCCCATGTGAACGGGCCGTGGCCGCGCACCAGCACGCCCGGTGTGTGCATGGGATTCCGGCCGGAAAACGCCTCCTCAATCGCCGTGGCCGTCTCCGCCTCGTAGGCGCGCTCGGCTTCCTCCCTTGTCACATACCTTGTAACGGGTATGTCGCCCCGGAACGCGTCCGCGTGCGTCGTGCCAAGGCACGGAATGCTCCTTCCCGCCTGCGCCCACGCCGTGGCGAACGGCGAATGCGTGTGCGTAATGCCGCCAATCTCCGAAAACGCGCGGTACAGCGCCGCGTGCGTGGGCGTGTCGCTGGAGGGGTTCAGCCTGCCATCCACCCGGCTTCCGTCCGCGATGGACACGATCACGATGTCCTCCGCCCTCAGGCTTTCATACGGCACGCCGCTCGGCTTGATGGCGAACACGCCTGCCGCCCGGTCGGCCTCGGACACGTTGCCCCACGTATAAATCACCACGCCGCGCTTCCACAATTCCATGTTGGCGCGAAAGGCTCTCTCCCTAAGCTCCTCAAACATCGGCTTTCCTCCCCTTCGTCAGTTCAGCGCGTCGAGCGCCAGACTGAAGCTGGGCGCGAATTCGCGCATGAAATCCTCCGCCTCCGGCATGTTCATCTCCCGGATGCTCATGCGGATGGTCTCCCGCGCCGCGACGAACTCCCCGTTTCCAAAGCCCGCCTCCTCGACGCATTTCACATAGGCGCTGATTCGATCGGCCGCCTTGACCAGCCTCCATTCCTCGCTTTCCTCGTCCGGGAACAGCAGCCAGCGGTATTCCTCGCGAAGATCCTCCGGCAGGTATTCGAACAGCTTCTCGGCGGCGATACGCTCAATTTCCTTATAGGCCGTCTTGATGCCCGGGTTGAAATACTTGATGGGCGTGGCCAAGTCTCCGGTAATCACCTCCGGCGCTTCGTGGTACACCGCCAGCATCGTCACCCGCCCCGGATCCACGGTTCCGCCGTAGCGAGTGTTTTTAATCACCGCCAGCGCGTGCGCGATCATGGAAACCAGATGCGAATGCTCCTGATCGTTTTCCTGAATGGTGCTGCGCCGAAGCCCCCAGCGCTTGATCAGCTTCATGCGCGCCATGTACGCGTAAAAATGACTCTGCAAAGGTCTTCCCTCCGCTTCCCTTTGTGCCGCGCGAAAGAAACCTCTCCGCGCGTGCTTCCTATTATACACGAAAACGCGGGCGCTTTCCAGCCGGAAAACACCCGCGCGCAAACTTTTATCTTTCGCCGCCTCGTTCAGCGCACCGAATTTTTGCGCATCAGCTGCACAAGGCGATCCATGCCGGGAACGAGCGAGATTGCAAGGCTGATCAGCAGCTCCGGCCAGATGTAGCTGAAGTTGTACACCAGCGAGTAGACCAGCGCGCCTTCCTCGGCGGCATTGTTCGCGAAGAACACCACGCCAGAGATCACGGCCATGATGAACTTTCCAAGATAGCCCAGCACCACCGCGATAGGCAGCCTCCAGCGGTCGGGAATCGGCAGGAGCTTCGCAAGGCAGCACAGCGCCACCGCGCCATACGCCATCGGATAGTCCACCAGCATCTGAACCGGATGAATGACGTAGGGGTCGAGCAGCAGGTTCAGAAGGCCGAAGGTAAAGCCAGCCAGCAGACCCTCCAGCGGGCCGAAGGCCATTGCGAACAGGATCAGGGGCAGCAGGCTCGCCAGCGTCGCGGAGCCGCCCATCGGCGCGCGGTACATCCGAATCATGCCCAGCAGGTACGCGAGCGCAATGCAAAGCGCCGCCTTGGCGATCATGAACGCGTTCCACTTCACGCGCTTCGCGGAGAAATACAGGCCGACCAGCATCAGAACCACCAGCACGGCCACGACAATCTTGCTGGCCGTCGAGAGCTTGCTCGTGTCGTCCTCCTCTTCTGCGGGCGCTTCCGCCGCGGTCGCTTCAGGCGCGGTGGCTTCGGTCAGCGCCGCCGCAGGCGCGGCCTCCGCCGCCGTCGCGGTCTCGGCGAACGCAGGAATCGCCGCCAGCAGCAGAACCAGTGCAATCAGCAGGGAAAATACCTTTTTCATCATGTCTCTTCCTTTCCGTATACCGCATAGAAAGCCCGATTTTCGTATAAGGAAACCCGCATGCGCTTTTCGCGGCATGCGGGAAACGGATGTGTTCATTCCGCCAAAGAATAAAATCTTCTTCGCGCGGATTTACTTGCGTTCGCTTCCCTACGGTGGGATTATCCACTTCAGGTTCGAAGGGACCGGACGCGTGCGCGTCCATCTCAGCCATCTGGCGCCCCCAGCGGTATATTTGATTCACGCATATTGTATGCGTCCGCCCATTCCCTGTCAAGTAAAATCCTTGTTCACACGCGCTCCCACGCGTTTACGAAAACAGACGGGTGACAACGGCGCGATTCTCTGATACAATATCCGTAATCACGGAATCGGAGGCTGTTATCCATGAACGGCACCTGCTATATCGTCGGCTCGGGAGACTTCACGCCCAAGGGACTGAGCCGGAAGCCCGGCGACCTCCTAATCGCCGCGGACGGCGGCTATCTCTATCTTTCAAGGCTCGGCCTTGCGCCCGACCTGCTCGCCGGAGATTTCGATTCGCTGGGCTGCGTGCCGGACGGCGTTCCCCTTCTGCGCTTTCCGCGTGAAAAGGACGATACCGACATGGGCATTTCCCTGCGCTATGGCCGCGAGCACGGCTACCGGCGCTTTCGCGTTTACGGCGGCAGCGGCTCGCGTCCCGACCATTTTCTCGCGAACCTTCAAATGCTCGCCGGCGCGGCGCGGGACAATTTGGACATTGCGCTGATCTGCCCCGGCTTTGAGGTGCTCGCGCTCCACAACGCCGCCGTCACGCTTTCCCGCCCGGCTGGAACGGTCTTTTCCGTTTTCAGCGCCGGCGGCACGGCGGCGGGCGTGTCCATCGAAAACGCGAAGTACTCTATCCGCGGCGCGGCGCTGGCTGACGGCTTCCCCCTCGGCGTAAGCAACGAATTTGTTCATGGCGACGCAAGCGTTTCCGTGAAAAACGGCACGCTGTGGGTATTCGTGTACGATGGCGTGAACAACCTGTAGCGAAACGCGCGCCGCGGTTCCCGAATGCGGGATGCACGGCGCGCGTTTCTATATTACTTCGTAAGAAGCTCCGCGATCTGCACGGCGTTCGTCGCCGCGCCCTTTCGAATCTGGTCGCCGCAGCACCAGAGCGACAGGCCGCGGTCGCCGAAGATGAGGTCGCGCCGCACGCGGCCGACGTACACCATATCCTGATCGCTGGTATCCAGCGGCGTCGGATAGTCGCGCCCGTCCAGATTTTCGGCGAGCACGCAGCCCGGCGCGGTGCGGATGGCCTCCAGCGCCTGTTCAACCGAAATCGCGTCGCGCGTGCGCAGCTGCACGCTGATCGAGTGCGAACGAATGACCGGCACGCGCACGCACGTGCAGCACACGTTCATCCCGGCATTGTGCAGAATTTTGCGTCCCTCGTTCTGCATCTTCATTTCCTCAGTCGTGTAGCCGTTTTCCAGCCGGTCGCCGATCATGGGAATCACGTTTTTGTGAATCCGGCACGGGAAGATGTGCGTTTCCACGTCCTCGCCCCGCGCGTCTGCGGCAATCTGCGCCTCCAGCTCGTCAATGCCCTCCCTGCCCGCGCCGGAAACCGCCTGATAGGTGCTCGCGACCATCGCTTCAATCGGCGACACGCGCTGAATGCCGTTCACCGCCACCATGGTAATGATCGTGGAGCAATTCGGGTTCGCGATCACGCCGTGGTGCCGCAGCGCGTCCTCCGGATTGATTTCCGGAACGACCAGCGGCACGTCCTCATCCATGCGGAACGCCGACGAGTTATCGACAAACACCGCGCCCGCGTCCACAATCGCCGGACGGAACGCGCGCGCCGCGCCCGCGCCCACCGCGCCCAGCACGATGTCCATTCCCTTAAACGATTCGGCCGTCGCTTCCTCAATCGGCAGCGTCTCGCCCGCGAAATATACGCGCTTGCCCACGCTGCGGGCGCTGGCCAGCGCCTTTACCTGTGAAACCGGAAAATGCCGCTCGGCGAGAATTTTCAGCATTTCCTGCCCGACCGCGCCGGTCGCGCCCAGTACCGCCACCTTGTATTCCTTCATAATTTTCCTCCCTCCCGCACGGTCGCGGCGCAGAACGCGCCCGGCAAAGCGGATATGATTTTTTGAATTTCCGCGGGCTCCATGGGAACCGTTTCGCCCATACACCATTCGCCCGTCTCAGAAACGTCGGTCAGCAGCGCCCGGAGCGACTCCGCCGCGTAGCCCGGCACCCTGACATAATATGGCTCCGCCGCCGCGCGGATGAGCGCCGCGGGTTTCAGATCGTCCAAAAGCATCGGCGGCAGGCCGTCGCTCAGCGACAGGATGTCGGCCAGCACGTTCGCCGCCGTGGGATACCGCCCCGCGCCCTGCCCCATCAGCCGGAAAAGCCCGCTCTGCTCGCCCTGATACCAGCACAGGTTGTCGTTTTTATACACGGCGCTCTCCGCGTCGGACGCCCGGAACAAAACCGGCCGCACGCAGGCCGCGACGCCCGCCTCTGTTTTCGCGGTCTCGCCGATCAGGCGGCAGACGAGATTCTTTCTTTTGAACGCCTGAATGTCCTCCGTTCGGATATTCCGAATGCCCATGACCGGCATGTCGTCCTCCGACGGAAGCGCGCCGAACGCGACGGCGGCAATCAGCGTCACCTTGCGCGCCGTGTCCCAGCCATCAACGTCGCCGGAGGGGTCGCGCTCGGCATAGCCCAGCGCCTGCGCGTCCGCCAGCGCGGAGGCGAAATCCACGCCCTCGCGCTGCATGCGGTCGAGGATATAGTTGGTGGTTCCGTTCAGAATCCCGCCCGCGCGGACGACGCGGTCGCTTTCTCGCGCCCGCATGAGCGAGGGCAGAAACGGAATGCCGCCGCCGCACGCCGCCGAAAACACAAGCCGCACCCCGGCCTTTCGCGCCTCCCGCGCAAGCTCGACGCCGCACCGGCTGATCAGCAGCTTGTTCGCGGTCACAAAATGCTTGCCCGCGCGAATGCACCGAAGCGCGTATTCCCGCGCCGGCTCCACGCCGCCCATCATCTCAGCTACGACCTCGACGCGCGGGTCGTCCGCAATGTCGGCGATTTCCGTCGTGGTGTTCTCCGTACACCTGACCCTGTCCAGCACGCGCACGACTTCGATTCCCTTTTTCGCCGCCAGCTCGTACACGCCGCCGCCGATCGTGCCCATGCCCAGAAGCGCAATTCTCATACAAACCTCCGCAACAGCAATTTAATATGTCCGTGATGTAAAAACACTTGTATTGGAATGAGGAACATTGTATCATATCATTCAGAAAAATGCAAGCACAAAATTCGGAGATGATGAGATATGGAACTGACCAGCACGCGCAACGATCAAATGCGCTGCGGCGGCTACGAGGCCATTTTTCGCGGCATCGCGCCGGACGGCGGCCTGTATGTGCCCGCGGCCTTTCCCGCGCTTTCGCCGGACGATACCAAGAACCTTTCCTATGCCGCGCTGACGGCCCGCGTTCTGGCGCTTTTCCTGCCGGGCGTTTCGCAGGCGCACATTCAGGCCGCGTGCAGCGCCGCGTATCCAGTGCGCTTCGACACGCCCGACGTCTGCCCGCTCGTAAAGGCGGGAGACAGCTATGTGTTAGAGCTGTTTCACGGCGAAACCGCCGCCTTCAAGGACATGGCGCTCTCGGTCATGCCGTCCCTGCTCGCCTTTTCGCGCGAGGCGCTCGGCGTTCGGGATACAGCTCTGATTCTGACGGCCACGTCCGGCGACACAGGCTCCGCCGCGATGAACGGCTTCCGCGGCCTGCCCGGCACGGCGGCGCTGGTTCTGTATCCCCGGGACGGCGTGAGCGAAATTCAAAGGCGGCAGATGACCGCCATGCCCGGCGCGAACGTTGCCGCCTGCGCCGTGGACGGCAACTTCGATGACTGCCAGCGCGCCGTGAAGCAGGCGTTTCTCGGGCTTACGCCGCCCGCGGGCGTTCGCTTTTCCAGCGCAAATTCCATCAATATCGCCCGGCTTACGCCCCAGATCGCGTATTACTACGCGGCGTACCACGCCCTCGTGCGCGAGCACGGCCTCGCAGGCGGCACGCCCGTCACCTTCGTCGTGCCCACGGGCAACTTCGGCGACATTCTCGCCGGACTGTACGCGCGGGAAATGGGTCTGCCCGTCGCGCACCTCGTGTGCGCGTCGAACGCCAACCGCGTGCTCACGGACTTCCTCGCCACCGGCGTATATGACGCGCGGCGAACGCTTTCGCGCACGCTGTCCCCCTCGATGGACATTCTCGTTTCCAGCAATCTGGAGCGGCTTTTGTTTCACGCCGAGGCAGGAGACTCCCACCCAGTGCGCGAATATATGCAAGAGCTTGCGCAGGACGGCGTGTATCGCGTGTCGGAAACCGCGCTTTCGCGGATTCAGCGCGTGTTCCGCGCCTACGCGTATACGGACGATGACACGCTGGCCGTCATGGGGCGCGCGTTCCACGAAACGGGCTACCTGCCCGACCCGCACACGGCCATTGCGTTCGCGGCGGCGGAGGCCTACCGGAAGGAAAACCCCGGCGTTCCGTGCGTGTGTCTGGCGACGGCCTCTCCGTTCAAGTTCCCGCAGAGCGCCCTGCGCGCGCTGAGCCTGCCGGAGAAGGGCAGCGCGTTTGACATGCAGGACGCGCTTTCGGCGGCCATCCATGTGCCCGTGCCCCGCGCGCTCGCGTCCCTGCGCGGCCGCGCGCCCGTTCATACGGACGAAACCACCGTGCCCGGCATTCCCGAATACATTCTCAGAAAGGCGGCGACATTATGCAAAGCATAAGGGTAATCGTTCCGGCGACCAGCGCCAACCTCGGCCCCGGCTTCGACTCGCTGGGTCTGGCACTCAATCTGTACGCGGCGTTTGAGTTCACCCTCATGGACGAAGGCCTTGAAATCGAGGGCTGCCCGGATGAATACAAAAACGAAAACAACCTTGCCGTCACCGCGTTCCGCGGCATTTACTGGCGGCAGGGACAGCGCGCGCCGGGTCTGCGCCTGAAGATTCATTCCGACATTCCCAGCACGCGCGGCATGGGCTCCTCCTCCGCGATGCTCACCGGCGGCGCGCTGGCGGCGAATGCGTTTCTGGGCAGCCCGTTTTCCAAGCAGGAGCTTTTGCAGATTCTCAGCGCCTTTGAGGGACACCCGGACAACGTGACCCCGGCGCTGTACGGCGGCTTCACCGCCACGGCCATGCACGGGGGCGTGCCCTGCATGGCGCAGTTCCCGGTCAACGAGCGCCTGCATCTGTGCGCGCTGATTCCCTCTTTTGAGCTGTCCACCTCCGCGGCGCGCATGGCGCTGCCCGCGACCGTCAGTCATAAGGATGCGGCGTACAACCTGTCCCGCGTCGCACTGCTGATCAAGGCGTTTGAGACTGCCGACCCGCAGCTGTTCTCCGTGGCGATGAGCGACCGGCTGCACCAGCCCTACCGCGAGCACATGATCGACGACTACAAGACCGTGCGCCTGAACGCGCTGGCCGCGGGCGCGGCGGGCATTTACCTGTCCGGCGCGGGCCCGACGCTGATGTGCGTGTACCTTGACGAGGAGTTCCCCGCGCGCGTCGAAAAGCTGATCGCGGGATTGCGCAACGACTGGCGCGTTCTGCCGCTGGAGGTTGACCGCGAGGGCGCGCGAACGGAGGTGCTCGAATGAGCCTGAACTCGTTTCTGATTGTGGACAAGCGCATTCTGCCCGACTACTATCAGAAGGTCGTCGAGACACGCCGCCTGCTTTCCTCCGGTCAGGTAAAGGAGGTCAGCGCCGCCGTGCGCATGACGGGCATTTCCCGCAGCACCTACTATAAATATAAGGACTTCATCTTCGAGCCGGGCGAAACCGCCTCCGGCCGCAACGCCGTGTTTCTGATGCTGCTCAACCATGAGCCCGGCGTGCTGTCCAACCTGCTTTCGCTGTTCTCGTCGTCGGGCGCGAACATCCTAACCATTTCGCAGTCCCCGCCGATTCACGAAAAGGCGTCGGTCACGATTACCGCCGACGTCGATCGACTGGCCTGCGACGTCAGCGAGCTGATGACCCGCGCCATCTCCATTGAGGGCGTGGAGCAGACGCGGCTGATCGCCATGGAATAGCCCCGCATATTCGCCTCCCTTCGCGGACAGACTACCGCGGAGGGAGGTGTGCTTATGGCCGGAATCAATAAAAGCCCGGAGGAAATTCTGCGCCGCTCGCCGTGCGCGTCGCTGGAGGAAAACCTCGATTGCCTGCGCGCGGTGTTCCGCATGCCTCAGAATAAGGATGTCGTGCTGCACCGATTCCCGGTGTGCGGCTTTGGCGCGTGCGCCGCGTTTATCGACGGCATCAGCTCGTCCGACGAAATCGCCGCCTCCGTCATTCGCCCGTGCGTAACCGAAAAAGCGCCCGACGAAAACCTGAAAAGCGAGGATCGCCTGCGCCACATCGGCGAAAGCGTGCTGTACGCCTGTCAGGTTCGCGAGGCGGACACGTTTGCCGACATCGCGCGCGACATGCTGAACGGCCTGTGCGCGCTGTTTGCCGACGGCTGCCCGGGCGCGCTTCTGATCGACACGCGCGACCTGCCCCACCGCGCCGTGAGCCACACAAACAACGAATCCGTCGTGCTCGGCTCGCAGGAGGGTTTTGTCGAGAGCCTGCGCACGAACATCTCGCTCGTGCGCAAGCACCTGCGCTCCCCCGCGCTTATCACCGAAATGATTTCCGTCGGCTCGGAAAACCGGCTGAACGCCGCGCTTCTCTATGTGGACGGCGTGACCGACCCTCAAATTGTGGACGAAGCGCGCCGCCGCCTGCGCTCGGTTTCGCTGGCGAATGTGTCCGGCACGGGTCAGCTTCAGCAGCTGATCGAAGATTACCCATTTTCGCTGTTTCCGCAGCTTTTGCAGACGGAGCGCCCCGACCGCGCCGCCGCGGGGCTTGCCGAAGGGCAGTTCGCCATACTGGCCGACAACTCCCCCTACGCCCTGCTCGCGCCGTCGACGCTGTTTCATTTCATTCACGCCTCGGACGACACCTTCATGCGCTGGCAATACGGCACGTTCATTCGCGTCATCCGCGCGCTGGGCATCCTGCTTTCGCTGTTTCTGCCCGGGCTGTATATCGCGCTCACGGAATTTCACACGCATCTTCTGCCGATGAACCTGCTCACGTCCATCGCGGAGGCGCGCTCGAACGTGCCCTTTCCGGTGATCGGCGAGATTCTCATTATGGAGTTTTCGTTCTTCCTGATCAACGAGGCCGGTACGCGCATTCCCTCCCAGATCGGCTCGGCGCTGGGCATCGTGGGCGCGCTGATTCTCGGACAGGCGGCGGTCAGCGCGTCGATCATCAGTCCGATGCTGATCATCATCGTGGCGCTGACGGGCTTGGGCAACTTCGTCGTTCCCAGCTACAATTTCTCGCTGGCAATGGAGCTGTACCGGCTTCTGCTGCTGACCATGGGCGCGCTGTTCGGGCTGTACGGCATCGTGATGGGCGCGATTCTGCTCATTTCGTCCGTGTGCCGCCTGCGCTCCTTCGGCGCGCCGTATGCCGCCCCGTTCGCGCCGTGGCGGCCGCATAATCCCGACCTGCTTCTGCGCCTGCCGCTGTGGCTTCAGCGTCTGCCCATGTTCTACGCGGCGCGCACCGCCCGAAGGGAGCGCCGCTCATGACGCTGTTTGCCAAAAACGAGCAAAACCGCTCGATCTCCCACCGGCAGCTGATGCAGATGCTGTACGTCAGCGCCGGAAGCCGCATCTTCTTTCTGCTGGTCATCGACCTGCCGGAGCTGAGCGCCTGCGTGTGGATGGCGCCGCTGCTGGGGCTTGTGTTCGCGTCGCCCACGCTGCTGTGCACCTATGCGCTTCTGCGCGAGAGCCGCATGCGCCTGTCTCCGTTTCTGCGCGAAACGGTAGGCGCGCCCGTGTGGCGCGCGGCGCTGATCGTCTTTTCGCTGGCAATGACCTACGATGCGTCTTCCCTGTTCGAGGCGCTGCTCAGCTCCGCCGCCTACGCCACGCTGTATATGACGCCGGGCTGGATTCTGGCCATTCCCACCTTTCTCGTGCCCGTGATCGTCGCGTCCCGCGGCGGCAATTCCGCGGGCGGGCTGGGCGCGGTGTTCCTGCGCGCGGTGCCGGTTCTGTATCTGCTGGTGGTCGTTTTTCAGTTTCGCTCCACCAATCTGGCGTGGCTCACGCCGCTGTTCGGCAGCGGCGCGCACGTGCTTGTGCGTTCCGCGCGGCTGTGCGCAACCTATTATTGCATGATTCCCATCGGCATGCTGCTGGATGACGGCGAAAATACCACCGGCCGCGGACGCGCGTATCCCGCAAGACCGCGCAGCTTTCTCCTTCTGTGCCTGATCAGCGCCGCGACGGTCTCCGCGCTCTGCGCCATTCACAGCGCCATGTATCCCACGATAGCGGGCATGATGGAAACGCGCGCGCTGCGGCTGGATCTGGTGCTTTCCAACGGAAAGAGCAATCAGGCCATTCAGCTGCCAATGCTGATCATCTGGTACGGCACGCTCTCCGTGGCGCTGGTGTTCACGCTGTTCTGCGCCGGTCGCCTGACGGCGGACGCGCTGGAAAAACCCTTTACGCCGCTCGTCATCGCCTATGGCGCACTTGCCGCTCTTCAAATGGCGCTCGGCTTTGCCAAACGGGAGCACGCGCTGTTTTTCACGGAATGGGGGCTGTACCCGTTCACGGCGTTCTTCCTCATCACCCTGCTGCTCGCGCGCCGGAAAAAGAAACGGAGGCCCGCATGAAAACGAAGCTCTGCGCCCTTTTGACGACTCTCGCGCTGCTGCTGGGCGGCTGCATGCCCTCGCGGCAGATTGAAAATCAGGCGCACGCCATCTCCATGGGGCTCGACCTGCTGGAAGGCGAAATCTGCATGTCCGTGCAGGTTCCGACAATCGGCGCGGGCAGCGGCGAGGGAAGCGGCAGCGCGTCCGCCACCGAATACTCCATCTATTCCGCCACCGCGAAGGATTTCCCGCTTGCCTATGATCTTCTGCTCGCGACCGTGCCCCAGCGGCTGAATCTGACGCAGCTGAAAAGCATCATCATCTCCGAGGCGCTGGCGCGCAGCGAACGCTTCCTTCCGATTCTGCGCAGCACCATGCACATCTTCTCGCTGTCCGGCAGCGCCATTGTGCTCGTCTCGCGCACAGAGGCGCGGGAAATTCTGAAAAATCAGGAGGCCTACATCGGCACGCATCTGTCCATCAGCATGCCCGCCATGCTGGAGTACTATCGCGTGAACGGGTACATTCCCCAGACCAGCCTGTCGCTTCTGTACGCCGGGCTGAAGAGCGTGTATTCCACGGGCAAGGCGGCGCTGTGCGGGCTGGAGGGCTCGGAGCCTCCGCAGGACGGCAGCTACCTGCCCGGCGCGCTCGACCGGGAGGGCGACAACCGGGACGAGTTCATGGGCTGCGCGCTGTTTGACCGCAGTCGGATGGTAGGCATTCTGGATGGCCGCGAAACGCAGATGATGCAGCTGCTTTCCGGCGAAAGCACGGTCGTCGGCTTCACCCTGCCGGACAGCTCCGTGCGCCTGTCCCAGCGCCGCTCGCCGCAGATTGAATTTTCGTCCGAGGACGGCCGCCTGCGCATCGACGTAACACTGCGCCTGCGCGTGATTCCGCTGATGGAAATGCCCGATCTGGACGAGCTGGCGCATACGCTTGAGACCTTCATGCAGGCGGTGCTGGAAAAGTGCGCCGCGTGGAGAGTGGAACCGTTCGGCTTCGCCGACGCCGCCGTGCGGTCCCGCCTTACGTTCGATTCGTGGGACGGAGCGCGCTGGCCGGAGGCATTCGGGCAGGCCGAAACGCGCGCGCACGTTCAGCTGTCCGACTAAGGCGCGAACAGAAAAGTCATAAAAAGTCACGGTTCCGTGCTTGACAAAGGGCGCGAAACCGTGTATTTTTATAAAAAATATACATAAGAACATCGGGTGATAAGCTTGTATACCCTGCTTGCCAATCCAATCTCGGGAAACGGTCGTTCCCTGCGCGCGCTGCCGGAAATTGAGCGCGTGATGAAGGACTTTTCCCTTGATTACCACGTGGAATATACCAAGGAGCCCGGCGACGCCACCTCGATTGCCGAAAAGGCCGTTCAGAATCAAGAGGACGGCGTTGTGGTCATCGGCGGCGACGGCACCGTGTTTGAAACGCTGGGCGGCATAGCCGGAAGCCGGACGCAGCTCATCTACGCTCCCGCCGGAACCGGAAACGATTTTGTGAAGGCGCTTCGCCTGCCGCTGGACGCCGCGAAGGCCGTTCGCCAGCAGCTCGCCGCCAAGGTGCGCGCGCTCGATTACGCGCTTGTCAACCGAACGCCGTTTATGAACGTGTGCGGCACGGGCTTCGATGTGGACGTACTGCGCAAGCTCACCGCCTATAAAGACCGTTTTCAGGGCATCAAGGCGTATCTGCTGGCGCTGAAGGACGCGCTTCGTTCCTATCGTCCCATTGACTGCGAAATTTCCGTGGACGAGAAGCCCTTCGAAAAGAAGCGCCTGTGCATCCTGTCCATCGGCAACGGCCAGTTCATCGGCGGCGGCATGAAGGCCGTGCCGGACGGCGTGCCCAACGACGGCCTTTTAGACGTTGTGGAGGTGCGCGCCATTCGCAAATGGCAGATTCCGTTTCTGCTTCCGCTGTTCATTCTGGGAAAGCACACGCGGCTGTCCATCGTCAAAACCTGCCGCTGCCGCCATATCGAGATTCATTCCGACGGTATGACCTTTCAGCTGGACGGCGAACTGCGCCGCATGGACTCAGCCGACGTCCGCATCGTCGCCGGCGGGCTGCTGGCGCGATACTGAAAATTCCGGCGTGTTCACATAGTCGATCATGCCCCACACGAGCGCCAGCGCCAGCTTTTCCTGATACGCCGCGTCATTCAGAAGCGCATCCTCCTCGGCGTTGCTCAGATACCCAAGCTCCACCAGCACGCATGGCACCTCCGACCAGTTCAGGCCGGTATAGGTGTCGCGTTTGTATACGCTCTGCGTCTGCGCCCCGGCGCGCTCGCCCACGGCGGCCAGCAGGCAGCGCGCCAGCTGGGCGCTTTCCTCGGCCATCGCGCCGGTCTTGCGCACGTACATGCCCGCGCCCTTCACGGAGCGATCTATGGAACCGTTGCAATGAATGCGCAAAACCATGTCCGCGCCCCATTCATTCATCATCACGGCACGCTCGATGTTGGAAATGTCCACGTCGTTTTCCTCGCGCGTCATCTTTACCTCGGCGCCCATTGCCGTGAGAATGTCGCGCAGAATCAGGGAAACCTGCAGATCCACCACGTATTCCGGCGTGCGCGTGTTTACGCCCGCCGTGCCGCTGGCGACCTTGGCCTTCGTCTCCTGCGAATCGGGCGCAATCGCCTCCTGCTCGGTGTTCGCGTGCGTCTGGTGGCCGGGATCAATGCCGATCTTCAGCCCTGCAAGCGGCTGACCGAGCCATTCCTGTCCTTCCTCTGAAAACCGTACCGCCCCGCGAACCGGCTCGGCCACTGCCGTAAAGGCCATGCCCAGCGCCAGAACCACGCAAAGAAAACCCATCAAAAACCGCCGCATTGTCGTCACTCCTCTGTATTTTAGGCATTAGACGCAAAGCAGCGGTCTCTGGTTCAATTTTCAAGCTATTTGGGGAGGGCAATTTATCCGCCGCCTTCGGTTTTCACGATGGCATTCCAGCGTTCCTTTCGATTCTGGTCGGAAATCGCCCGAAGCACCTCCGACAGGCGCGTCTCATCGAACAGCGTGATAGAGCCATACGGCGCGTTAAGCAGCGTTTCAATGGCATAGCGATACACCTTCAGATCCTTCACAATCTGATCCATACATTCCGGGTCGTCGTCGGCGCGCGCCAGCGTGAAGGAAATCTTGTCGGTCATGTTGTGCCCCAGCAGAAGCAAAAGGGAGCCGATGGACTCCGGGTACTTCACGAAAAACAGATTCTCCCTTAGCCCATCCTGAATTACCTCGTCCACCAGCGGCTGCATCAGGCGCATGGAGGTGAGCTTCATCTGCTCGCGAAGCATGACTGCGCCGTCGTGATACGCCACGCGCAGCATCAGGGCGATAAAGTCCATGCTGTCCTGATGAAAAATGCTGCTCATGCCGAAAATCAGGTTGAGCTTTTCCACCGCGTTCAGGCCGGGATCGCGCACCGCGCGCTCGCTGGCTTCAAACGCGCTCTCCGTGCGCTTTTCGCAGATGGCCTCCAGAAGGGACAGCTTGCTCTCAAAGTGGTGGTAGAACCCGCCCTTTGACAGCTTCAGCTCGTCCAATACATCCTGCACGGACGTATTTTCGTAGCCCTTCAGGTAGAACAATCGCTCCGCGGTTTCGATGATCGCCGCTCTGCGCGCGTCTCCCTTTTTCATGAAATGCTCACGCCCCGATTTCGTAGAATGCTTCCATACCGAAGTCTGTTTTCATTATACGAAACCGAACGCGGTCTGTCAATAGGTTTATTTCTTTTTGTTGAAAAATATTACAAATATATTTCTTTTATTCGTCATCCTCATCCTCAAACAGCAGCTCGTCGGTGTACACGTCGTTGAAATCCGGCGTCGCCGCCAGCTCCACGCAGCGCGTCGCCTGCCGGAGCGCCTCCGCGCGCCGCCGCGCCCGTTCGCTGACCAGCAGGCGCACGCTGCCGCTTCCGGCGGCGTTGCCCACGGGAACGATTTTCTCCCGAAGCTCCGCGGGAAGAAGCCCGATTCGGCAGGCGCTGTCCAGACCGATGAAGTTTCCGAAGCCGCCCGCCAGATACACCTTTTCAATGTCCGCAAGCGCCGCGCCCGCCTGCTCCGCCAGAATGCGGATGCCGGAGGCAATGGCCGCCTTCGCCAGCTGCACCTCGCGAATGTCGCTCCGCGCCAGATATACGCGCCCGGACAGGCGCACGTCCTCTCCCATGCGGCCCATGGGCGTAACGTCGCCCCTCTCCAGCAGCGCGGCCGTCAGGTCGATCAGCCCGCTTCCGCAGACGCCCGTCGCTTCCCCGCCGCCGATGGTCGTATAGACAATTTCGCCGTTTTCGATGCGCGCGTGATCAATCGCGCCCGCGACCGCGCCGGTTCCGCAGGCGATATGCGCGCCCTCGAACGCCGGCCCCGCCGCGCAGGAGCACGCGAAATAGCGCCCGTCCTTCTTCAGCATGATTTCGCCGTTGGTGCCGATGTCGATCAGCATGGCGTTTTCGCCGCGCTCGTCCAGCCCGCAGGCCAGCGCCGCGGCCAGCGTGTCCGCGCCCACATAGCCGGATATGCAGCCGCCGAGAATCGTCCGAACGCCGCCCAGCATTTTCTCATGCAGGGCGGTATAGGCCGGCGTAAACGGCGCGAACGCCAGTGAGCGCGCCGGATAGCCGCCCAGCAGGTGCATCATGACCGTGTTGCCCACCAGCGCCCGGCAGCGGATTTCCTCCCCCGCGCGTTCGACCCTTTCGAGCATGCTGCGCGTCATCTCATCGATCGCCGCCAGAATTTCGCGCTGCAGAAGCGCCGCGTTTTCCTCGCCTTCAATCGCGAAGGACAGGCGCGAGATCACGTCCGCGCCGTGCGGACGCTGCGGATTCAGCCGCGCGTCGGACGCAAGCACGCGCCCGGTGCTTCGCTCCACAAGATACGCCGCCAGCGTCGTCGTTCCCACGTCCACGCTGACGCCCAGTCCTGCTTCGCCGTCGGTCTCATTCCCTGTGGAAATTCCCGTTTGCAGAATTTCCGCCTTGGATTCCGAAAGGCACACGCGCGCGTCCCCAGCCAGCCGCGTCCGGCAGGCAAGCACGGTCTGCTCGTCCAGCCGCGCGCCGTCCTCGCACGCGAGCGCACCCGTCGCCCGCACCGCGCACTTGCGGCACCGGCCAAGCCCTCCGCACGGCGCGCTCACGGCGATTCCCGCGCGCGCCAGCGCTTCCAAAATGGTTTCGCCCGTCTGTGCGGACACAACCGTTTCTCGCCCGTCCCTGAGAACCGTAACGTTGACCTTCATCTGCGTTTTCCTCCCGCGCCCGGCTTCCCGCGTCCGCGATTGCCCACGTGCCCATTCCCATGACGCTCATCACGCCCGTGTTTCTCCGCGTATCCATTCCCGCGGCGCTCGTCGCGTCCGCGGTTCTCCGCGTACCCATTCCCGCGGCGCTCGTCGCGTCCGCAGTTCTCCGCGTATCCATTCCCACGGCGCTCGTCACGTCCGCGGTTCTCTGCGTACCCATTCCCACGGCGCTCGTCGCGTCCGCGGTTCTCTGCGTACCCATTCCCGCGGCGGTTCTCTCTTCCGCGATTCTCCGCACGAGCGCCGGCGTTTCGGCTGTCGCCGCGCTTTTCCTCGCGGCTGCCGCCGCTGAAGGACGGAATCAGGCAGCCCGGCCCGCGGCCGATCAGGTCGGTGCGTCCGGCGCGCCGGAGCGCCTCAACCACGAGCTCGCGGTTCTGCGGCCGGTCGTATTGCATCAGCGCGCGCTGCATCGCCTTGTCGTGCGGCGATTTCGCCACATACACCGGCGACATATCGCGCGGGTCAAGCTCGGTATAGAACATCGTCGTGGACAGCGTGCCCGGGGTCGGATAGAAATCCTGCACCTGCTCGGGATGCAGGTGGGTACGCTTCATGTATTCTGCCAGCTCGATCGCGTCGTTCAGCGTGCAGCCGGGATGACTGCTCATGAAGTACGGCACAAGGTACTGATCCCTGCCATATTTCTTATTCGCCGCGTCGAAGCGCCTGCGGAACTCGTCAAACACCGAAACGTCGGGCTTGCCCATGTACTTCAGCGCGTTTTTCGACGCGTGCTCCGGCGCGACCTTCAGCTGGCCGCTGATGTGGTATTGCACCAGCTCGCTCATCAGAAGGTTCTTCTTGTCCAAAAGCATGTAGTCGAACCGGATGCCGGAGCGCACGAACACCTTCTTCACGCCCGGCAGCGCCCGCAGCGCCTTCAGGATGTCCACATACTCCGAATGGTCGGCGTTCACGTTTTTACAGGGCGTGGGAAACAGGCATTGTCTCTGCGGACACGTGCCCGATTTCAGCTGCTTGTCGCAGGCCGGATGCCGGAAGTTCGCCGTCGGGCCGCCCACGTCGTGAATATAGCCCTTGAAGCCCGGGCGCTCAATCAGCTTCTTCGCCTCCGCGACGATGGAGGCCTTGCTTCGGGAGGTGACGATTCGCCCCTGATGGAACGTGAGCGCGCAGAAATTGCACGCGCCGAAGCACCCGCGCTCGGAGGCAATGGAGAATTCCACCTCCTGAAAGCCCGGAATACCGCCCGCCTCGTCGTACATCGGGTGCCACGTCCGCGCGTATGGCAGCGCGTACACCCTGTCCAGCTCCTCCGTATCCAGCGGCATGGCTGGCTTGTTCTGCAGAAGGTAGCGCGCGCCGTGCTTCTGAGCGATCCGCTTTCCGCGCACGGGATCCTGCTCGTTGTATTGCACGAGGAACGCCCGCGCGTAGGCCTTTTTATCGCGCATGACCTCCTCGGCGGATTCGATGACGATCGCATCCTCCGGCGCATCCTTCGTCATGACGCAGGTGCCGGGGATGTCGCATTCCGAGAAACGCCGCCCCTCCTTCATCCACTCCGCCACGCGCAGAATCGTCCTCTCGCCCATGCCGAACATCAGCACGTCCGCGCCGCTATCCACCAGAATGGAATTGCGCACGCGGTCGTCCCAGTAATCGTAGTGCGCGAAACGTCGAAGCGACGCCTCCACGCCGCCGATGCCGATGGGAATGCTGCCATAGGCCTCGCGGATGCGGTTGCAATACACCACGGTGCAGCGGTCGGGGCGCATGCCCGCCTTGCCGCCGGGCGAATAGACGTCGGTATTTCGGTGCTTCCTCGCAGCGGTATAGTGGTTGACCATCGAATCGACCACGCCCGCCGTCACCAGAAAGCCGAGCCTCGGCTCGCCGAAGCGCATGAATTCAGTCTTGTCGTGCCAGTCCGGCTGCGGCAGCATGCACACGCGGTAGCCTGCGTCCTCAAGCACGCGGGAAATAATCGCCAGACCGAACGACGGGTGATCGACATACGCGTCGCCCGTCACATACACAAAATCCGGCCTGTCCCAGCCCCGCATGCGCATTTCCTCTGCCGTTACCGGCAGAAACCGCCTGTCGTCCCGCGTTTTCACGGATGTTTCCTCCCTCAGGCTTCTTCCTTTGCCTTGTCCAGCGGCGCGGCGGCGTCCACCACGCGCTGCATAACCTCCACCGCGCCCTTGAGCAGCTGCTCCTGTTTTTTGCCGTTCTCCGTGTAGGTGAGCGTGGGCGGGTTGCTGGGCGTGAAGCGCAGGCAGCTCTTATATGGCTCCAGCGCCTTCAGAAGCGCCACAATGTCCAGATCCGCCAGCATGGAAAAGCGCATCACCAGCGCGTCGCCGCGGCCGCTGACCATATCGATGCCCAGCCGCCCGCACAGGGACTTGAGCTGCGCAATGTCGATCAGGTTGATCACCGGGCGCGTCGGGTCGCCGAAGCGGTCGATCAGCTCCTCAATCAGATCGTCGCGCGCCTCCGGCCCGTCGATTCCGGCGATTTTCTTGTACATTTCCATGCGCATCACGTCGCTGGACACGTATTCGGCGGGCAGATACGCGTCCGCCTTAACCTCCACGCGCGTCTGAATATCTCCCTGCCCCACGTCGCCGCGCATCTCGCGCACGGTTTCCTCGATCATCTTCACATATAAATCGTAGCCGACCGCCGCCATATGCCCGCTCTGCTCCGCGCCGAGCAGGTTGCCCGTGCCGCGAATCTCCAAATCGCGCATTGCCACGCGGAAGCCGGAGCCGAACTCCGTGAATTCGCGAATGGCGTTCAGGCGCTTCTCCGCGTCCTGCGTGAGGATTTTGCTGGGGTTCACGGTCAGGTAGGCATACGCCAGACGGTTGCTTCGGCCCACGCGCCCGCGCAGCTGATACAGCTGAGACAGGCCGAAATGGTCGCTGTCGCACACGATCAGCGTGTTGGCGCGCGGCACGTCCAGACCGGCCTCGATGATCGTCGTGCACAGCAGAACGTCGAACTTGCCCTCGTAGAAGTCGAGCATCACGTCCTCCAGCTGATGCTCGCGCATCTGGCCGTGACCGACGGCAATTCGCGCCTCGGGCACCAGCTTTTTAAGCCGCTGATACATCATGTCGATCGTCTGCACGCGGTTGTGCAGCACGTATACCTGCCCGCCGCGCCCCAGCTCGCGCAGAATCGCGTCGCGAATCAGGCCGTCCGAATATTCCACCACGTAGGTCTGCACCGGGTAGCGCTCCTCCGGCGGCGACTGCAAAAGCGACATATCGCGAATGCCAACCATGGACATATGCAGCGTGCGCGGAATGGGCGTGGCCGACAGCGTGAGCACGTCGATGGATTTCTTGTATTGCTTGATGGCCTCCTTGTGCCCCACGCCGAAGCGCTGCTCCTCGTCCACAACCAGCAGACCCAGATCCTTGTACTCGATATCCTTGTTCAGCAGCCTGTGCGTGCCGATAATCACATCGAGCTTGCCGCTTTTCAGATTTTCGATGGTCTGCTTCTGCTCGGCCGCGGTTTTGAAGCGCGACAGCGTATCCACATGGATGGGAAAATCATGGAAGCGGTTCAGCATGGTGGCGTAGTGCTGCTGAACGAGAATCGTCGTCGGCGCGAGCAGCGCCGCCTGCTTTCCGTCCATCACGCACTTGAAGATGGCGCGCAGCGCCACCTCGGTCTTGCCATATCCAACGTCGCCGCACAGCAGGCGATCCATCACCTGCGGCTTTTCCATATCCTTTTTAATTTCCGCGATCGCCGTCAGCTGATCGGACGTTTCCTCAAAGGGGAACGCGTCCTCAAACTCGCGCTGCCACGGCGTGTCCGGACTGAACGCGTAGCCCTTCACGGCCTTGCGCTCGGCGTACAGCTTGATCAGGTCGCCCGCGATTTCCTTGATGGAGCTTTTGACCTTCGCCTTCTGCTTCTGCCATTCGCCGCCGGACAGGCGGTTGAGCTTGGGCGCTTCGCCCTCGGAGCCGATATACTTCTGCACGCGATCCATCTGATCGGTGGGCACGTACAGCTTGTCGGTGCCCTGATAGCGGATGTGCAGGAAGTCGCGCAGCTTGCCCTCGGACGACAGGCGCACCGTGCCCATGTACTGGCCGATGCCGTGGTTCTCGTGAACCACGTAGTCGCCCACGTTCAGGTCGGTAAACGCCGCCATCTTGTTGCCCGTGCGGGCAATGGCGTGCGTCTTCTGCTTGCCCACGCCGAAAAGGTCACCCTCCGACACGACGGCAAATTTCAGCTGCGGCCAGATAAAGCCGCGGGTAATCGCGCCGGGCAGAATCACCGGCACGCCCTTTTCCAGCGCCTCGGGCAGCTCCTCAAGGAACGGAACGACCGTGTCCTCGTCCATCAGCGAACGCGCCAGCCGCTGCCCGCGCGCCACGCCGCCGGCCATCAGCGCCACGCGCCAGCCGTCCTTCTTCCACGCGGCAACGTCGCGCGCCAGCTCCTTCATGTTTCCGGAATAGCCGGTCGCGCCGCGCCCTTCTAATTTCACCAAATCCTTATATTTGAAGTCGTTCTGCTGGCGCAAAAACGGCTCCACCACCATCACGTCGCGCCCGTCCGTCTGCGCAAGCAGAGAATCCCAGCGAAGCAGAAGCTCCGCCTGCTCGGGAATGGCCTCGTCGCGCTCCATGGCGGCCTTGAAATATTCCTCAAATTCCAGCAGACGGTTCTCGCACCGCTCGCGCAGGCGGTCGGGCTGATCCATCACGATCACCGCGTCGGGCGCGTAATCGAAGATGGTGTCCGTCTTTTCATACAGAATGTGCATCAGCGCCTCGCGGCCGTCAAAGCTGCGGCCGGTCTTGAGCGCGTCCACGGTGGGGGTATACTTGCGCTGGATGGTCGTTTTGAGCGCGGGTCTTTTGCTGTCCGGCTTCTTCTCCGGCCTGCGGCGGGCGGCGACCTCAAAGGGCGAGGGCAGCTCCTCCACCGGCTTGTCGGCAGACGACGCCATTTCGAAGAACTCCTCAAACGGCATCAGGTCGTATTCCTTTTCGAGCTTGCGCTGCCGGTCGTCCTCCGGCTCGCGCACGCGCGTGGCGAGCAGCTTTTCAAGCCGCGCGGCCGCGCTGCGGGATTCCTCCACATTCAAAAGCGCCTCGCCGGCAGGATACATCCGCGCGCGCTTGATGCGGTTTACGCTGCGCTGCGTCATCACATCAAAATCGCGCAGGGAATCGACCTCATCGTCAAAGAACTCCACGCGGACGGCGCTGGGACGGCCGATGGGAAACACATCCAGAATGCCGCCTCGAAGCGCGCACTGTCCGCGCGCCTCCACCAGCTCCACGCGCTCATAGCCCGCGCGGATCAGGCGCTCGATCAGCTCCGAGGGCTCCAGCCGCTGGCCTTCCTCGATGTCGATCATACCCTCCATGAACTGCGCGCGCGGCATCAGCCGGTGCATCGCAGCGTCCGCGGGCACGGCGAGCAGGTGAATTTCTCCCGTCAGGAAGCCGCCCAGCGCTTCAAGGCGGCGCATGGTCAGCTCCTTGCTGGAGGCCGCGACGTGCAGAAACGACACCTCGCGCGTCGGCAGCATGGCCGCGCCGCCGCCCATGAACGCGTTGTAGTCCTCCACAACGCGCTGCGCGACGCCCTCGTTCGGGCAGACCACGATCATCGGACGCTCCGCATCCGCCTGTACGGCAGACAAAAGGAACACCTGCTGGCTATCGTTCAGCCCGTAGGCGCAGAAGGCCGTTCCCTGCCCCAGATCGCCGAGGATTCGCCTGTACTCCGTCAGCTCCCTAAGCGGCGCAAACAGATATTCATGACGCGCTTTCCTGCTCATGTGCCCCTCTTTCCTATCGTCCGACAAACGTCCGCACGGCGTCGAGTCCGTCCTTCAGATAAATTTCCACCGCCTGCGCGGCCTTTTCATAGCCCTCGCTCATGCGCTTGCCGTCCTCGTCCCCTGTGGGGCGGGTCAGCACGAAATCGCGCAGCTCCCAGCCCTCCGGCGGGCGGCCGATGCCCACGCGGATGCGCGGAAAATCCGCGCGCCCCAGCAGGTAGATGATGTTGCGCATGCCGTTGTGCGTACCGGCCGAGCCCTCCGCGCGAAAGCGCACCTTGCCCTCCGGCAGGTCGCAGTCGTCGAACAGCACGATCAGCTGATCGTATTCCGGTTTATACCAGCTGCATAATTGGACGACGCTCTCGCCGGAAAGGTTCATATAGGTCTGCGGCTTGCACAGCACCGCCCGCTGCCCGCCGATAATTCCCTCCCCGACGATCGCCTTGCACTTGGTTCTCTCAACCGAAATGCGGTTGCGGCGCGCCAGCGCGTCGATGATCTCAAAGCCCACGTTGTGCCGCGTGTGCTCGTATTTGCTGCCGGGATTGCCCAGACCGACGATTACGTACATAAGCCCTCCAAAGCCAAAAGTTTGTGACGGGAGGAAGCCTTCTTCCGCCCGCCTGAAACCGTTATTGAGGCGACGCCGCACAAATGAGGTGGTCGGCCGGCGAATGGATTTTTCGTCAGATGCAAATGAAAATTTCGAAGGTTTACTGGAGGTAAATCGAGAAATTTTCATGCCGCAGATGACGGAAAAGACATCGCCCGACGCGCCGCCGAATTGTGCGGCGGTGCCTTTATTCTATCATCTTTCGTATGCCCCTGTCAACGTTCCTCATTCGGAAAAATCCGCCGACGGAACCACCTCGCACGCGCCGCTGTCGCGGTCGGCGTTCCGCAGCAGAAGAAGCGCCTTTGCGCCCGTGCAGCGCTTCGTTTTGGGCGACGCCGTCGCGATCATCACGCCGATACCCACGACCTCCGCCTGAAACTCCGCCATCATCTCCACCATGCCCTGCAGCGTGCCGCCGCCCTTCATGAAATCGTCCACGATCAGCGCGCGCTGCCCCGGCCTGACCGCGCGGCGGGAAAGCGCCATCGTCTCAATGCGCCCGCTGTCGCCGCCGGAGATATAGTTGATCTTCACCGCGCTGCCCTCGTAGGCCTTGCTGTCGCGCCGGGCAATGACCAGCGGCACGTTCAGCGCGCGCGCCGTCATCAGCGCGAAGGGAATACCCTTCGTTTCCATCGTAAGCACGAGGTCGGGCTGGCTGTCATAGAACTTTGCGGCCAGAATCTCGCCCAGCGCCTCGGTCACGCGCGGGTCGCTGGAAACGTCCGAGGTGTACAGAAAGCCGCCGGGCAGCAGACGCCCCGGCTCAGACAGCTTCGCCGCCACGTCCTCCAGCGTCCTGCGCGCCTTTTCGGCGGACATCATCGGGCGATACCGCACGCCGCCCGCCGCGCCGGCCACTGTTTCAAGCTTACCCAGATCAAAACGCTCCAGACTCTCGGCAATCAGGTCGATATCCTCGCTGATCGTCGACTTCGCGGAGCCAAACCGCTCGCAAAACTCGCTGAGCGTATGAATGCGATTGGGATCCTCCGTAATCAGACGCGTCATCGCGCCCAATCTCTCGTTTCTTTTAATGCGATCCATTCTGCCGCGCTCCTTAAATCCGAACATTTCTGCCTTTATGTCTATTATAATCCGTAACGAGCCGAATTTCCAGCCCCTGCCGCGAAGATTATCCGATTTCAAACCAACATTTAACGGTCTGCCGCCGCACCGGGCGGGAGCATGCGCGCGAAAACGGTTGCTCTCGCTTGACTTTTGGCGTATAATGAAAGAACCTCTCGAAAGGAGCTTATTTTCCATGGCGGATACGCTGAATGAATATATCGGCAAGCGCGTGTTTTTTGTGGGCATTGGCGGCTGCTCGATGAGCGGGCTGGCCAAGATGCTCAAATGGCTGGGCTGTGAGGTGGCAGGCTCCGACCGCACGCGCAACCACAAAACCGACGCGCTGGCGCAGGACGGAATTGAAATTCACATCGGCCACGACGGGAAAAACGTCGAGGGCGCAAGCCTCGTTGTCTACTCCGCCGCAATCGCCGCCGACAACCCGGAGCGCGCCCGCGCGCGCGAGCTGTGCATTCCGGAAATGGAGCGGTGCGATCTGATCGGCCTTCTGATGAAGAAGTTCGGCCATTCCATCGCGATTTCCGGCACGCACGGCAAAACCACCACCACGGCCATGATGGCGGAAACCTTTGTCGGCTGCGGCGAGGATCCTTCGGTACATATCGGCGGCGAGCTGGACTATCTGGGCGGCTCCACGCGGCTGGGGCGCGGCGAGCAATTCATCTGTGAGGCGTGCGAGTTCAACGGCAGCTTCCTGCACTTCTTCCCCACCGTCGCCGTCATCCTGAACATCGACGAGGATCATCTGGATTACTATAAGGATCTGGACGACATCGAAAACGCCTTCCGCCGCTTCGCGTCGCTGGTGCCCAAGGACGGCTGGGTCGTCGGCTGCGGCGACGAAAAGCGCGTCCGCAGCGTGCTTGAAGGCGTATCGTGCCGCACGCGCACCTACGGCCTTGAGCCGCAGAACGAGGTTCGCGCCGAGGATATTTCCTACGACGAAAACGGCTGCGCGCTCTTCACCGCCACGCTCTACGGCCATCCGCTGACGGAGGTCGAATTGCGGGTTCCCGGCGAGCACAACGTGAAAAACGCGCTCGCGGTTATTGCGGTCGCCAGCCTGTTCTCCCTGCCGATGAGCCTTGTGGCCGAAACGCTGCACGAGTTCCGCGGCGTACACCGCCGCTACGAGCTGACCAGCGTGACCGACGGCGTGCGCGTATATCAGGACTACGGCCACAACCCCACCGAGACGCGCAACGTGCTGCACGTGGCGCGCATTCAGGCGCCCCAGAAGCTGTGGGCCGTGCTGCAGCCGCACACCTATTCCCGCACAAAGGCGCTGTTTGACGGCTTCCTGACCTGCTTTGACGAGGCCGACGAGGTGCTCGTGACCGACATTTGCGGCGCGCGCGAGATCGACCCCGGCGACATCAATTCCGGCATGCTGGTGGACGCGATGGTCAAAAAGGGCATTCACGCGCATCTCACGCCGTCATTTGACGACGCGGAGGCCTATCTGCGCGCGCACTGGCAGCCCGGCGACGCGGTCGTCACCCTCGGCTGCGGCGACATTGATCTTCTGAACGAACAGATCGCCAGAAACGGAGACACGCACAAATGATTCGCAGACGAACAATCCTCACCCGCGCTCTGTGCCTGCTGATGGCGCTTCTGCTGGCCGCCCTGCTCTCCGCCTGCGGAAGCGAGGACGCGCAGACCGCCGCCGCCAGCCCGACGCAGGTGCCCGCGGGCAATCCGCAGGCGACGCCGGTTCCCACGGCCGCGCCCACCGCGACGCCCTTCCCGCGCGTCAGCCCGGACGACTACGTGCTGATCTGGAAAAACAACACCCGCATCGGCATGAACTACATGGTTCCCACGCACTGGAAGGAGACGCAGATTGGCGAGCGCTATTCCGTGTTTTACGAGCCCGTGCCGGACGGCGAAACCGGCTTCCGCGTCGCGTTCGCGAACAAGCGGAAGTCCAAGGAGCCCGACTCCAACACCATGCGCACCGAGCTTCGCAAGCTGCTCACCTCCATGAGCGAGGTGTACACGGACTTCAAGAACGACGGCAGCATCTCCCGCGACCTGTCGCTGGTGCGCTTTAAGGGCTACTCCACATACTACACCTACACGGACGAATACGGCGTGACAATCAAGGGCTTTGTGATCATTGCCACGTATAACCGGCGCATTTATTGCATGAATTTCTCCGGCCCCGAGGAGCGCTTCACCGAAATGATGTCGGTCGGCAAGAAGATTCTGGACTCCGTAAGCCGCGTAACGTCCTCCTGATTTCCCTGTAAAAACGCCCCGAACGGCTCGCCTTGAACCGTTCGGGGCGTTTTCGCTTTTGCGTTTATCGGCCTTCCTTCGGCCTGCGCGCAAGCAGAAGCGTGCAGACCAGAAGCAGGAGCGGGAACACCGCCGCCGACAGAAGCCCGGCGCGCAGTCCCAGCGTTTCCGCGTTCCAGCCGACCGTCCGCCCCCACGCGAGCAGACCTTCGTTCTTCTGCGTCAGGTCGGACACGAGACCCGTCAGCCACGGGCCGACCGAGCAGCCAATGTCGCCGCAGATGGCGTACAGGCCGAAAAGCGCCGTGCCCGCCATTGGGAAGCGCCTCGCGCCGTCGGACAGCGTGCCCGGCCACATGATGGCGACCGACAGGCCGCACAGCGCGCAGCCCACCAGCGTCAGCGCCGGAACGAACACCGCCAGCGCGTAGCACACGACGCACAGCCCGGCGGAAAGCATCAGCATCCGCTCCAGATTGATTTTCTCTCCCTTGATTCCATAAAACATGCGCCCCAGCGCCATCGTCAGCGCGAACATGCACGGCCCCAGCAAATCGCCTACCGTCTTGCTCACGCCCAGCGTTTCCTCCACAAACAGGCTCGACCACTGCGACATGGCAAGCTCGCTCGAGCCGGAGCAGATCATCATCACCATGCCGATGATGAACACGCGGTTTTTAAACAGCTCGCCCAGCCGCGTGCGCTTTTCCTCCGGCACGGTCGGCATCAGCGGCACCCGGCGGAACAAGAGGAAATTACCAACCGGAATCACCGCCCACGCCAGCGGCAGATATACCCACGCCGCGCGCCCGAAGGCCTTCAGCGCCAGCGTCGTAAGAATCACGACCGCCATCTGTCCCCAGCAGTAAAACGAATGCGCGAGGCTCATAGCCTTGTCCTTCGCGTCGCCCGGCAGCGATTCGATGATCGGGCTGATGACCACCTCGATCAGTCCGCCGCCCAGCGCGTAGAAAACGGCGGCCACGCACAGGCCGGCATAGGGACTGGGCGTCACGCGCGGCAGAATGCCCATCATGATCAGCCCGACCGCGCAGAACGCCTCGGCCAGCCGCGAGGTCAGCCGGTAGCCCATGCGGTCGGCAAAGCGCGTCGCCAGAATGTCGGCGACGATCTGCGTTCCGAAATTAAACAAAATCAGCCGCCCCAGCTGCTCGTCCGATACACGGAATTCATCCTTGAAGATGATGAACAGAAGCGGCGCCAGATTGTTCACAATGGCCTGCGAAATCATTCCCAGATAGCACGCAAGCGTCGTATGCTTGTAGCCGAGTTTCACATGGGTTCCCTCCTATTAAAAACGCCGCGTTTCGCGCGGCCCCGATTCATAGGATTTCGGAGGAAGAGCGCGTCTCCCTCCGAAATGTGTTTGCGAGCGATGTCTGTAAGCCGAGTTCTGTCTTGAGCGGCCATCTATCTGGGCCTGAAGTTGCCAGCAGGCTCAAGCGATGTCTAAGAGACGCGACGGGCCGCCGCATATGTCTCTGTCAATCTTGCACCGGGTGGGGTTTACATAGCGGACAAGTTGCCAGGCCGCTGGTGAGCTCTTACCTCGCCTTTCCACCCTTGCGGTCGCGCACGGGGCGCGATTTCGCGGTATCTCTCTGTTGCACTTTCCCTAAAGTCGCCTCCGCCGGCATTTCACCGGCACCCTGCCCTGTGGTGCTCGGACTTTCCTCAAGCGCATAAAGCGCCTGCGGCCGCCCGGCAACCTCGCAAACACAGGCATTATACCAGAAACCTCCGCGAAAAGCAACGCCAAAGCGCACATTATCAGCAATTTGACATTTCCCCGCGCCTGTGGTAAACTTCTATCAACATCACGAAGGAGAATTTTTCCATGAAAAAGTTTTCTCTGAAAAAGTTTTTCGCCATCTTCTTCCTGTGCGCGATTCCGCTCGCCATGCTGGCATTTCTGTATTTCGACCTTGAAACCTACAAAGAAATCACGCACAATGAATGCGGAGCTTTTCTCTGCATCGAATCCGCCATCGCGTTCGTCATCTGCTCCGTCATCGCACTGTGCAGCCGCCGCCGGGGAAAAGCCATTCTCATAACGTGGATTGCCTCAACCCTCGTGCTGGCCTTTGTGTTCTACGTTGGAAGCAAAATCCCGTTCTGCGTCGTCTGCGATCAGGTTACCGCCGAAGACCTCGGCTTCCTGACGCACTGGATTTCGCCGGAGGGCTAATGCGCACGAATTCTCCCGCATGCGCCGCGCGTCAGAACCACATCCTCGTTCGCCCGTCGTTTTCGTCCGTGGTGAGCGACAATCCGCTAACCCCAAGCTGCGAATACAGCTCGTAGCTTTTCTGACGCGCTTGATGCAAAATAATCGGCTATCATTGATTTATGCGTGAAAACGTGATACAATATCTATGTCCTGCCGAGAGGCAGGTTTTCAGGATACGTGAGTTAGACGCATCTAATCAGACAGTGCGACGGAAAAGAGGGATCTGTATGTCCAGAAAGGCAACTGAATTTCAGAAGAAAGCAATGAGCCGGGTGTATCGCGGGAAGGAGATTTTCAAACCACTGAACACCGGATGGATTGATTCGCACGTCGCCTGCGTGCGCGAATGGGTAGCGAATATCTTCTTTTACCGCAAGGGCGACGCCACAATCATGATCGACGCGGGCTATAATTACGACCGTCTGGAGGAAAAGATGGGCTGGTTGGGCATTCATCCGGAGGAAATCCGGCACATTCTCATCACCCATCAGGACACAGACCACGTGGGCGCGGTAGAAGCCGACAGCCCCGGCCTGTTCAAAAGTGCAGCCCTGTACGTCGGCGAAATCGAAAACCGTTATCTCACCGGCGAGGCGCGCCGCAGGGTACTTTACCATCTCTACAAGCTGCCGCAGGTAACGATCAACAACAAAAAGGTGCTTTTGAAGGCCGGACAGATTTTCAACATCGGCAACATCCAGATTGAAGCCTTTCTCGTTCCGGGACATACATGGGGACATATGGTGTATCTGATCGACGGCAAATATCTTTTCACCGGCGATACGCTCTGGCTCGGCGCGGACGGCGGCTACAGCTTCATTTCCTCTCTTGCAGAGGATAACCATCTGGCTGTGCGTTCGCTGGCCGAGCTGAAAGCCAAGCTCGCACGTCGCGGAATTCATCCGCTGTTCATCACCGGGCATACCGGCTGGACGGATAACTCATCCTTCGCGTTCGCGCACGCGGATAAGCTCTGCTCTCTCTTTAAAAAGCGCACGCCCGACCCCGCCGCGCCCTACGACGCCTATGACGAATCGGACGACACGGAAGAACACGCAAAAGCCGCCCTTCTGAAGCCCGTCGGCCAATAAGACGGCAGAGGTCATCTCGTCCTCCCGCCGCAAAGCAAGCACCCTTGCTCTGCCCAGCATGTCAATCCGCCCCCATCCAGCATC
>CAVERI010000002.1:0-100308 GCA_963618055.1 bacterium
CAATCCCCGCGACGCGGGCGTTGCGCAATATCCCGAAAGCGAAACCTATACCCTCAAAGAAGGCGTGTGGTCTGCCTACAGCGGCAGCGCCGCCGACCTCACCGTCTGGACGTCGAACGGCGGCATCAATATAACTGCGCTGGGCGACGGCCTGTTCAAGGGCAATCAGAGCATTCGCTCCTTCTATCCGCATCACTGCGGCTGGTTCACAACGATTGGCAAGGAGGCGTTTGCGGACAGCAGCGTGTCCTATGTGGAGCTGTTCCCGTCCATCACCACCATCGGCGAGCGCGCCTTCGCCAACTGCGTGGGTATTGAGGAGCTGACCATTCCCGCATCGGTGACCAGCATCGGCGCGGGCGCATTTGACGGCATGACCGGCCTGAAGAAGCTCATTGTACTCTGCGACGCGTCGCTTCTGCCCGAGGGTTCGTTCGCGAACTGCGCCAATCTGGCCGAGGTCACGGTTGCGCAGGGTGCAATCCCGGCGCGTCTCTTCGAAAACAGCGGCGTGACCATGCTGACGCTGGGCGAGAGTGTTACGGTCATCGGCGAGAGCGCCTTTGCCAATACGGCGCTGAGCACCGTCGATCTGAAGAGCGTGACCGGCATCGGCGCGAACGCGTTTAAGAAAACTGCGCTGACCAGCGTCGATCTGACGCAGGCTGCTTCCATCGGTGAAGGCGCGTTTGAGGGCGCTGCGCTGGAAAGCGCTGCCCTGAATCCCGCCGCCTCCGTGGGCGAAAGAGCCTTTGCGAACACAAGGCTGACGCAGATTGTCATTCCCGCCGACGGCAGCTTCCCGCTTTCCGCCGTGGAGGGCACGAGCGCCGAGATCCGGCTGTCCGCCGGCGCGACCGACGAGCAGCTCGCCGCATGGAACGAGACGCTGAACCGCCCGTGGTATGATCCCATCGTGCGCGAGGGCGAGGAAAGCCGCTTCGTGAGGATGCCCTTCGAGCCTACGTCCGCTGAATCCTTTGAGTTTGATTCGGCAACTGGTCTGATTTCCGCCTATACGGGCACGGACGCAGATGTGGTCGTTCCGCGCGAGATCGACGGCGTGACGGTAGTGGGCTTCGCCAACTACAACGTCTTTGAGTCCTGCCGCGATTACACCAATACCGATATGGAAACCGACCAGACCGAATGGGTGCGCCTGCGCACGCTGGTGCTGCCCGAAACCATAAAGGAGCTGCCCGACAGCCTGCTGTCCTACTGCCAGCAGCTGGAAACCTTCGTCTGCTATGCCCCGCTGGAGACCACGGGCGGCACGCAGTTCATGCTCTGTCGGAGTCTGAACAATGTAATCTTCGTCAACGGCGTGCGCAATATCGAGAACTATGCCTTCGACAGCGCGGGCCCGCTGGGCAATTTGTACTTCGGTGAGCATCTTCTGCGAATCGGCCAGCAGGCGTTCGGCTTCACGGGGCTGACCTCCTTCGTCGCCGACGCGGAGACGATTGAGAGCAATGCCTTCGTTGGCTGCGAGAGCCTGACCAGCCTGCATTTGACCGCCAAGGTCAAGTCCTGCGGCGAATACATGGTGACCGACTGCCCGAACCTTCATGAAATCTGCTTTGACGGCTGCGATCTGACAACCTCCGGCATGGGTCTGGTGCAAAATGTCGCGCCTCAGCTGACCGTGCATGTGTCCGAGGGCATGGACGAGGAGAGCCTCAATCACGCGGCGAATTGCGTGGCGTGGAACAGCACCGAGGTGACCGTTACCGTAACCACCGAGCCCTGCGCGCATACGCTGCCCCATAGCCCCGACGCAGCCGCGCTGCTCTCTGGCCTGAAGCAGGACGCGAGCGCGGAAACCGCCGCGCCGGCTGCTGAATCCGCAATCGCGCCCGAAACGCAGACTGCCGCCATTCCGGAGGAATATCTGGGAACATGGTACGGCGTGAGCATGGACATGGACGGCACGGTCTTAACGCTGTCCGATATGGGCTTGGAGCTGGCTCTCAGCATCGGCGCGGATGGCGTGGCTGAAATGAGCATGAACGGCGAAACGGACAGCGCCCAGTGCGTCATGCAGGGCGGCGTGCTGATGATCGACGGCGTCGCCGCCGCGCTGGAAAACGGCAAGCTGGTCTATTCGGCGGACGGAGTCGCCATAACGCTGAGCCGCGAAAAGCCCGAAGCCGCAGCCGCGACGATTCCGGACATCAACGAGAGCGCTGCGCTCGATGACTTCAAGGGCGTCTGGACGGCGCGAAGCGTCACCATGGACGGCATGACCCTGCCCGCAGAAGCGGCGGAAATGGCCGGCGACACGCTGACGATTTACGGCGACACCTGCGATCTGACGATGCAGGGCATGACACTGAACAGCCTGCCCTGCGCCCTGAAGGACTACGCGCTGATCGTTACCATCATGGACGGCGAAGCCGCCATGACGCTGCGCGCGGACGGGACGCTCAGCCTTGAGATGACCGACATAACCCTCTGGTACGAGCGCACCGGCGACGCGCCTGCCGCCGCCAACGAGCCTGTTCCCGAGACCACGGCGGAACCCGCCGCCGATGCGGAGATTATGACCGAAAGGAAGTATGTCATGACCGACGCGGACGTGAACGGCTACAGCATGACCGCCGCGCAGATGGGCGGCTATGAATACTCGCTCGTGCTCCGCGAGGACGGCAGCGTTGAGTTTGTCTTAGCGGGCTCGAGTATCCCCGGCCTCACATGGGCCTACGGTAAGGTGCCCACGGAAGCGGGCGAGGTCGACGGCGTCATCATCGACTACTACATGCAGGCGCTGAATCTCGTGCCCACGGAGAAGGGCTTCGACATGGACTACTTCGGCACCATGTGGATGCACTTTGCTCCCGAGGATTCCGCTCAATAAGCGTTTCCCCTTCCGCGCCGCCGGGAAGGAACGCGGCGGCGCGGTTCCCCTTCGAAACTGAGCTCCCAGCGAATGAAAAAAAGGAGGATTATCCCATGAAGAAAACCATCGCTTTGCTGCTGACCCTGCTGCTGACGCTTTCCCTCACGACTGCACTCGCCGATTCCGTTCCGATGAATAAAGAGGATCAGATGGTCAATATGGTGAAAAGCTATCTGGACGCCCGTGAATACTCCTACGAATACGACGATTATGCGTTTACCATGCAGTTCTCCGTTGACTGCGCGATGGAATACGCCTATACGACGATCTATGTTTACGACGACATGCTGGCCGTGTCTGTGGACGCGCCGGTGACCGGAACCAAAGCCGTCTTTGAAAAGATGGCGGTGCTCACCACGCTTGCCAACAGCAAGCTCTACTACGCGCAGTTCCGCGTTGACCTCGATGGCGACACCATCTATATCTCCTGCCGCTCCTGCAATCTGGTGGAGGACGCCGTTCCCGGCGAAAACGAGCTGTATTATCTGATCGGCGAGCCGCTGCGCTATATGGAAGCGTATGGCGACGGCATCATCGCGGTGATCAACGGCGGCGATCCGTATCAGGTGTTTGAAACCTGTCAGGCGGCGGTGAACGCGTAATGATGAACAGCACAAATCCGTACCTGACCGCAAAGACCACCACGCGAAAAAAGCTCGACACGCCCATTCTGCTGGTCTGCGCGATTTTTGCGGCCGCGACCGCGCCCTCGGCGGTGAAGATGTTTGTGCAGGGAAAAACGCTGGCCGGTGTGTTTGGCATCCTCATGTTCGCCGCGCTCGTAACGCCAATCTACCGCATTCTGCGCCATGCGTACAACAGGCTTTGCGCGCGCCGCATCGCGGAAGCGCTGCTTCCGCTGACCGACGAAAGCCTGTCCTTTGGCCAGCTTCAGGATGTGCTGCCCGTGAAGAACGCCCTGCAGACACTGAAGCTCCTCGTTGGAAAGGGCTATCTTCAGAATCTGCGAATCGACGGCGATACGCGCTCCGTCGCGCTGTATGTCCCGGAGGGCGCGTTTGTGCAATGGGTTTGCCCGAACTGCGGCGCGAAGAACCGAAGCAGAAGAGGGCGCTCAATGCGCTGCAAATACTGCGACCAGCCGTTTACAAGCTAACGGAAAACCGACCCAGCGAAAGGAAGTGCCGCTTTGAAAAGAACGATCAGCCTGCTGCTGGCTGTCCTGCTTCTGTTTTCCGCCGGCGCCCTTGCCGATCTCAGGCGGGGCGACCGTGGCGAGGAAGTGCGCAGCCTGCAGCAAATGCTCTTGGATACCGGGTTCATCTTTGAAGAGCCGGACGGCGTGTTCGGCGGCAAAACCGAAAAAGCTGTAAAGTGGTTTCAGAAATACGCGCGCCTTGAACAGACCGGCGTGGTTGACGACAAAACGCTCGATTCGCTCTATGCCTGCTGGCTTCAAATCATGGAGGAAAATGGCGTCGCGGTGCCCGCGTCCGAGGATCCGCCGGGGCCTCAGACCGCCGGTCTTACCCCGGACGATCGCACGGAGGGCGACTACCCGGTTTGCTGCCTCCGCTACACGACCGAGGAGGGCGATGAGCACATCGAGCCGTGCGGTCGGCACGCCCAGCTGGCAGAGGATGTGACGCTGTCGGCGGCAGATACGTGGACGAACGAGCTCGCCGCGCTCTACGACGAATGGATCGCCCTCTCCCCGGTGGAGGATCGCGCCGCCATTGCGTCCTCTCGGGCGTTTTTCACGCTCTGGCTGGAGCAGCAGACTGCCGCACTGAAAAAGCAAAACAACGAGGACGCGGACGCGCGCGTCGTGCGGCTCCTGCGCAATCAATGCGCCGAGCTGTGCGGCGCGGTGTACGCGCTTCAGGCGGAATAATCTTGAACGAAGGAAGGATACGCTATGAGCACTGCCAGTTACAACTGCCCCTGCTGCGGCGGCCCGCTGAACTTCAGCGGCGAAAGCGGCAAGCTGGAATGCGCCTCCTGCGGCAACAGCTTTGAATTGGAAGCGCTGGAAATGATGAACTCTGCGGAAAGCGGCGAAGAGATTACCTTTGCCAACACCGCCGAGCGCTTCAGTGCGGATGAATCGGGCGTGCAGGCCTACATCTGCAAAAACTGCGGCGCGGATCTTCTGGCGGAGGGAACCACCACCGCCATGGAATGCCCCTACTGCGGCAGCCCGACCATCCTGCCCGACCGCATCGAGGGCGGCGTGAAGCCGGAAAAGGTCGTTCCCTTCGCCGTGACAAAGGAGCGGGCGCAGAAACAGTTTGAGGAGTACTTCAAGGGCAAAAAGCTGCTGCCCAACGTCTTTCTGAACGGCCGCAACCGCATTTCGGAAATGCGCCGACTCTATGTCCCCTACTGGCTGTTTGACTGCGACGCGCGCGCCGATGTGACATACGACGCGGAAAAGAAGCGCACCGAGCGAAAAGGCGAATGGGAAATCACCCGCACGGCGCATTACGCAGTGCGCCGCCGGGGAGGTATGCGCTTTGAGGACATCCCGGTAGACGGCAGCGTCAAGCTGGACGACAAGCTCACCGAGTCGCTGGAGCCCTACGACCTGCGCGCCGCGATTCCCTTTCAGAGCGCCGTGCTGGCCGGAGCGATGGCCGACCACGCGGACGCGGACTGCGATGCCTGCGAAAAGCGCGCCGTGGAGCGCGTGGAGCATAGCGTCGCGCAGACCATGCGCGAGACGGTACGTGGCTATACGTCTGTCACGGAGCGCGCCCGAAGCATTCGCACCGAAAACGGCAGGGCCGCGCCCGTGCTGATGCCCGTGTGGCTGATTACCACCAAGAAGGAGGGCAAAACCTACACCTTCGCCATCAACGGTCAGACGGGCAAGCTGACCTGCGACGTTCCTGCCGATAAGAAAAAAGCCCTCCTCTGGGGCGGCGGCATATTCGCCGGAGGCTTTGCTCTTGCGGCGCTGATACTCGCGCTGCTGGATGCGCTGGGCAGCGGTTCTCTGCTGATCGGCGCGCTCATTGCGCTCATCGTCGCGTTAGCTGTCGTCGGCGCACTGAAGGGACAGCTAAAACAAGCCGCGCACCAAGACGCGGCAGACAGCTATCTGCGCAAGGATTCCTTCCATCTGGAAATGAATTACGACCATTTCCTCTACGAAACCACCTCCAAGCGCAAAATCGAGAGCAACACGCAGAAAAAATAACTGAAAGAACCACGCCGCACTTGCTCGCGGCACCCCTGACCGCGACAGGCGGCACGCTGACCAGCCGGTGGAAGGAATGCTCTTACACCGGTTTGGCGAAGCGGGAAATGGACTTTTGACCTCCATGACAACTCTCCCAGTCGTCTTCTCAATTTCGTTTCTCCGTCTTTCACGGTAGTTATGTAATCGAGCCGAATTTGTTCCCATTCCGGGCACACAAACGAAGGAGCCGTTGCAGAATTTTGCTTCTGCAGCGACTCCTTGCAGCTATTTAGGAACAGCAGCTACCGGGCGGCAAGCGCCTTCGGTTGTCAGAAGAGCGGTACAACCGCGCCGTCGTAGGTTTCTTCGATGAAGGTTTTAACCTGATCGCTCCTGAGCGCGTCGAGAAGCTTCTGCACAGCTTCGTTCTTTTCGTTGCCTTCCTTTACGACGAGCACGTTGGCGTAATTGTTCTGGATGACGTCGGATTCACCGTCTTCAACTGCCAGCGCGTCGGAGACCTTCAAACCCGCGGCAATCGCGTAGTTTCCGTTGATTACGGCGACGGCGACGGAGCCGAGGGAGCGCGGAACCTGCGCGGCTTCCACCTCGATGATCTCGTATTTGTGGGGATTCTCAACGATGTCCAGCTTGGTTGCCGCGAGGCCAACGCCCTCCTTGAGGGTGATCAGCCCCTGCGCCTCAAGCAGCAGCAGCGCGCGCGCCTCGTTGGTGCCATCGTTCGGAACGGCAATCTTCGCGCCATCCTTCAGCGCGTCCAAGCTGTTCACCTTGCCGGCATAGATGCCGAAGGGCTCATAATGGACGGTGCCCACAGAAACCAGATGCGTGCCGTTTTCCGCGTTGAACTCGCCCAGATACAGCACATGCTGGAAGTAGTTCGCGTCCAGCTCGCCGGATTCCACGGCGGTGTTCGGGATGATATAGTCGTTGAAGATTTTGATTTCAAGATCCACGCCCTGATCCTTCAGGATATCCTTGGCGATTTCCAGAATTTCAGCGTGCGGAGCGGGACTCGCGCCCACGGTGAGCTTTACGTTTTCAGCCAGTGCGGAAACGGACGAGAGAGCCAGAACCAGAGCCAGCGCGATAACGATAATCTTCTTCATGATGTTCTCCTCCTGATGCTTTTCATTCATAGGTCTTTTCGGTGATGAGAATCCGTCGCTCCGCCAATTGATAGGATGTGCATGCCGCCCCAAACCGCGTTTCCGCATAAAGCAAAGGCAGGGAACTTTGAATCGTTCCCTGCCTTTGCTTGCATTCACCAACGGGGATTACGCCCGTGGTGTGGAAAACGGTTCAGAGTTCGGAGCGTGGCAAAGCGTGCGCATGCACATCCGGCGCATGCACATATACATCATCATGTTTTCAGAAATGGCAGCGTACTTCATTTCAATTGCTCCTCCCTTCCGAATCCGATTGTGTCAACTGGATTTATGCGTATTATACGGATGCGGGCGCGCTCTGTCAATCCCCTCGACTGAAAATATTTTGTTATTTCCAATGCCGGCCCCGCAGGCATTTGCTCGGAAATTACTTCGCGCGGCGGTCGATCTTCTTTTCAATCAGGGAACCGATCAGCTGGAGCAGCTGCACGATGATCACCATCAGCACCACAGTGACCAGCATCACGGGGGTTTTGTAGCGATAATAGCCGTAGTTAATCGCAATCGCGCCCAGACCGCCGCCGCCGACATAGCCCGCCATCGCGGTATAGCCCAGAATGGTGGTTACGGTGATCGTCGCGCCGTTAACCAGCGAGGGCATGGCCTCGGGAATCAGCGTTTTTACGATGATGGAGAAATTCGGCGTGCCCATCGCGCGCGCGGCCTCGATCACGCCCGCGGGCACCTCCTTCAGTGAGCCCTCCACCATGCGCCCGATAAACGGCGCGGCGCACAGCACCAGCGGAACCACCGTGGCGGTCGCGCCCAGCGTCGTGCCCAGCAGCCACTCGGTAAACGGCAGCACGGTAATCAGCAGGATGATGAACGGCACGGAGCGCACGATATTTACGATGGTGCCCAGCATGGTATTGATGCCCTTGTTGGGGCAGATGCCGCTTTTATCGGTGATACACAGAATCACGCCGATCGGCAGCCCCAGCGCATACGCCAGCAGCGCGGAGAACAGCGTCATATACAGCGTTTCACCAATGCCCTTGAGCATTTCATTGATCATTGCCGTTGTAAACATTGGCGTCTTCCTCCTTGAATGTAATCTTGTGCTCGCGCAGCCATTGCTTCATGCGCAGCGCCTTGCCTTCATCCTCCGGCATTTGCAGAAGCATCTGCCCCAGCGTGTTTCCGCCCACGTTGCGGGTGTTGGCAAACAGAATGTTCACCGGCGCGCCGCATTCCATCGTCAGCATGGAAATCACCGGCTCATTGCTGGATGTGCCGTCGAACACGAGGCGCACGCAGCGGGTGTCGGAGAACTTCATGGCGGTATCGGACTTGGGCATAATCAGCTGGCGCGCGATCGCGCTCTTCGGATGCGTAAACACATCCACCACGTCGCCCATCTCCACCACGTGGCTCTGATCCAGCACCGCCACGCGGTTGCAGATCGTTTCAATCACCTTCATTTCATGGGTGATCACCACGATGGTCACGCCCAGCTCGCGGTTGATTTGCTTGAGCAGATCGAGAATCTGGCGCGTGGTGTTGGGATCCAGCGCGCTGGTGGCCTCGTCGCACAAAAGCACCTGCGGATTCATCGCCAGCGCGCGGGCAATCGCCACGCGCTGCTTCTGGCCGCCGGACAGCTGGCTGGGATACGCCTTGGCGCGGTTTGCCAGACCAACCAGCTCCAGAAGCTCCATCGCGCGCTTCGCCGCCGCCGCTCGGGGCGTATGCGCCAGCTCCATCGGATAGCACACGTTTTTAATCGCGCTGCGCTGCGCCATCAGGTTGAAGTCCTGAAAGATCATGCCGATGGAGCGGCGGGTTTTCAAAAGCTCCTTGCGCTCCATGCGCATCAGATCCTTGCCGCCGAAGATCACAGTGCCCTCGGTGGGCGTTTCCAGCAGATTGATGCAGCGCACCAGCGTGGATTTGCCCGCGCCGGACAGGCCGATAATTCCGAAAATATCGCCCCGGTTGATGGTGATGTTGATGTTGTCCAGCGCGGTAATCTTACCTGCCGCGCCATTGAACGTCTTGCTCAGATGTTCAATGCGAATCAGTTCTTCCTGCATGGATCGTACCCTCGCTTCCGGTGGATGTAAGGCGGCGCCGCACGAGGCAAGCTATTCCCGCGTCTGCTCTCTGCGAATTTCCTTCAGGCGCTTCATAACGTCGTTTCCGCCGCGGCCGAAATAGTCGTGCAGGCGGCGATATTCGGCGTACAGCTTCTCGTACATGGCGCTGTTCTTCGGGCACGGACGATAAACGGTGGGCAGCGTGCCGCCCATTTCCTTCGCCGCGTCCTCGATCGTGTCGTATCCGCCCGCCGCCCTTCCGGCCGCCACTGCGCCGAACATGGCGCTGCCGAGCGCCGGAGTCTGGGTGGAGCGGGCAATGTGAATCTCGCGCTTGAGCACGTCGGCGTACACCTGCATGAGGAACGGGTTCTTCTGCGAGATGCCGCCGCAGGCGTACAGTCTTTCAATCGCCACGCCGCTTTCCTCAAAGGTATCGATGATCATGCGCGTGCCGTAGGCCGTGGCCTCGATCAGCGCGCGATAAATCTCCTCCGGCTTGGTCGTCAGCGTCATGCCAAGCAGCATGCCGGTCAGGTCTACGTCCACGAGCACACTGCGGTTGCCGTTCCACCAGTCGAGCGCCAGCAGGCCGCTCTCGCCGGGCTTCTGCCTCTCGGCGAGCATCGTCAGGTACTGATGCGCGTTCATATGCAGCCTCTCAGCCTCGCGCGCGTAGGTCTCCGGGAAGCAGTTTTCCACAAACCAGTTGAAATGATCGCCCACGCAGCTCTGTCCCGCCTCATAGCCCATCAGGCCGGGAACCACGCCGTCCTCCACCACGCCGCACATGCCGGGCACGATATGTTCTTCATCGGAAAGCATGATGTGGCAGGTGGACGTGCCCATGATCATCAGCATGGAGCCCTTCTGAGTCAGCCCCGCCGGCGGCAGCGACACATGCGCGTCCACGTTCGCCGTAGCCACGGCAATGCCGGGCCTCAGCCCCATCTTCTCCGCCATTTCCTTCGTCAGCTCGCCCGCCTTGCTTCCGATGGACGTGACCGGGCCGAGCTTCTCCTCCACCACGTTTTCCAGAAGCGGGTGGCAGGCCTTCAAAAATTCCTTCGACGGATAGCCGTCCCTCTTGTGCCAGATGGCCTTGTAGCCCGCCATGCAGCTGTTGCGCGTTTCCACGCCCGTCATGCGCAGAATCACCCAGTCGCCGGCCTCCATGTACCGATCGGTCTCGGCGTACAGCGCCGGATCCTCCTCGGCAATCTGCCAGAGCTTGGGGAACATCCACTCGGAGGAAACCTTGCCGCCGTAGCGCTTCAGCCATTTTTCCCCGCGCGCCTCGGCAATGGCGTTCAGCCGGTTCGCCTGATCCTGCGCCGCGTGATGCTTCCACAGCTTCACATACGCGTGCGGATTGGACGGATATTTCCAGCATATCGGGTCGCCCGCCTTGTCGATGGGAATCACGGTGCAGGCGGTAAAATCGATGCCGATGCCCACCACGTCGTTTTTGTCAATGCCCGCGTTTTTCACGGCCTGCGGCACGGCGGTTTCCAGCGCCTTCAGATAGTCGTCCGGGTGCTGAAGCGCCCAGTCCGGCTTCAGGCGCGTACCGTCGGGAAGTCTCTCGTCCATCACGCCGTGCTCGTATTCATACACCGCCTCGCCAACCTCGCGGCCGGTGCCGATTTCCGCCACGAGCGCGCGCGCCGAAAGGGTTCCGTAGTCAATGCCGATTGCGTATTTCCCCATCTTCCATCCTCCTCCGTTACATCAGGCTTATCAGCGTCGCCGCGATCAGAATATGGCACAGATAATACGTGGGCAGAACCCATTTCTGCACGCGCTGTATGCCCATGAATGCGTGAAGCCCGATAAGCGTATCCGAGAAAACAATCATGAAAATGCCAGCTTTGAACAGCGTAAGCTCCGTTCCCAGCGAAACCGACAGCACCGCCGCCGAAATCAGCATGTACATCGCCAGCGCCGCGCGCATCGGCGTGCCCTTCGCGTGCGGATAAATCCCCTTCCACAGGAACACGGAATACCCGATCACCAGCGCGGCGGCCACGACGGCGCTGAGAACGCCGGGACGCGCCGCGTGCGCCGCGTAAATCAGAAAGCAGACGTGCGCAAGGAAAAAGCCGCCCACGCCCGCGACAAACCGCATGGGATTGTCCTTCTGGTGCGCAAGCAGGTAATCGCCCGCAATCGAGAACGCGAAGCCCAGCGCGATCACGCCGTTCATCGGAACCCGCGTAAACAGCGCAATTCCCAGACACGCAAGCGTAACCAGCGCGCTGAACACGTATTTGCGCATCACAAAACGCAACACCATCATTGCCGCCGGAATCAGAAGCAGCGGCCAGTAGGCTTCAAGCATGCGCGGCCCTCCTTATTCATCCTCGCCCGCGTCCACGATGTGGAACGCGGCGGCTCTTCCCAGCCGGTTCATCACGGCGAGGCCAATGTCCTCCGCGGGCACGGCTTCGGAGAAAATGGCGTTCACGTGCTCCAAATCCATCTCCCGCAGCGCGTCAAACAGGCGGTTGGCCATGCTCTTCGCGTCCGCGCCCAGCGAGAACACCCGGCGATTTCCGTACAGCGGAATATGCGCTTCCAGCGCTAAAATCCGCTTTTCTCCGCCGCTTTCGTCGTACAGCGCGCAGATTTCCTTCGCGGCCCTCTCCGCGCCGCCCTTCACGATCACAAGCGAGCCGTCCGGCGCGTAATGCTTATACTTCATGCCCGGCGAGCGCACGACTTCGCCCTGCTTCAGCGGACGCAGCACGCTGCCGTCCACCTCCACCTCGCCCAGCACGTCGGCGATCATCCTCGGCGTAACGCCGCCGGGACGCAGCACGCGCACCGGCGTACTGCGCACGTCGACCACCGTTGATTCCAGACCCACGTCGCACGCGCCGCCGTCGATGATCATCGGCACGCGCCCGTCCATGTCGGCGAGCACATGCGCCGCCGTCGTGGGGCTGGGCTTGCCGGAAAGATTCGCGCTGGGCGCGGCAACCGGCACGCCGCAGGCCGTGATGAACGCCTGCGCCACGGGATGCGACGGAAACCGCACGCCGACGCTGTCCAGCCCCGCCGTCGCCTCCATCGAGATTCCGTCCGCCTTGTCCATGATCATCGTCAGCGGGCCCGGCCAGTAGGCCTTCGCCAGCCTGCGCGCGCTTTCCGGCATTTCGCCGGAGATTACCTTGGAAAGCTGATCGAGCGCCGAAATATGCACGATCAGCGGATTGTCGCCCGGCCGCCCCTTCGCCGCGAAGATGCGCTTTACCGCTTCGCCGTCCAGCGCGTTGCCGCCCAGACCATATACCGTTTCCGTCGGAAACCCGACCACCTGCCCGGCGCGAACCAGCGCGCCCGCTTCCTCCAGCGCCCGCGCGTCCGGCTTTACCACTCTCGTGTTCATTCAATCTCCATCCGCTTCGTCTGCTCGGCGAGGATGAGCTTGTCGATCAGCTCGTCCAAATCGCCGTTCATAATGTCGTTTATCTTGTAAAGCGTAAGCCCGATTCGATGATCGGTCACGCGCCCCTGCGGGAAATTGTACGTGCGGATGCGTTCCGAACGGTCGCCGGAGCCCACCTGTAAGCGTCGACGGTTAGCGTATTCGCTGTCCGCCTGCTCGCGCTGCATCTCATACAGACGGCTGCGCAGCACCTGCATGGCGCGCTCGCGGTTCTGAATCTGCGAGCGCTGATCCTGCGAGGTGACCACAAGGCCGGTGGGAATGTGCGTGATGCGCACGGCGGAATCGGTGCGGTTTACGTGCTGTCCACCCGCGCCCGAGGCTCGATAGGTATCGATGCGCAGATCGTTCGGCCCGATGCTGACCTCCACGTCCTCCGCTTCCGGCAGCACGGCCACCGTCGCCGTGGACGTTTGCAATTTGCCGTTGGACTCCGTGACCGGCACGCGCTGCACGCGGTGAACGCCGCTTTCGAACTTCAGCCGCTCAAACACGTTCTTGCCCTTCACAGACATGATCGCTTCCTTGATGCCGCCCAGCTCCGTCTCGCCGCCCTCGATCATCTCGGTCTTCCAGCCGCGCGCGGCGGCATAATGCGCGTACATGCGCACAAGCTCCGCGCCGAACAGACCGGCTTCGTCGCCGCCCGCGCCCGCGCGCACCTCGATAATGGCGTTGCGCCGGTCGTCCGGATCCTTAGGGAGCAGAAGCAGCCGCGCCTCGGCCGTCGCCCTGTCCAGCTCGGCGTTCAGCTCCGCAAGCTCCTCGCGCGCCATTTCCGCCATATCGGGATCGTCGCCGTCCGCGATTTCCTGTGCTTCCTCAATATGCCGGCGCAGTCTGCCATAGGCCTTCGCCGCCGTCGCGAGCTCCTCCATGTCGCTGTGCTCGCGCATCAGTTTCTGGAACAGCGCCGTGTCGGCGATAACCTCCGGCAGCGTAATTCGAATCGAAAGCTCCTCGTATCGCCCCTCGATGGCCTCCATCTGACGGGCAATCCGATCCTTTTCACTGTATGCCGCGTTCTCCATGCGTCCTTATCGGCTCCTTATCCATACCACGCGCTCCACGCCGGGCAGGTCTTTTACCGTCCCGCTCGCGGCGCACATGGCGTTATCACTCATCAGGCGCAAAACCTCCGCCGCCTGTCCCTCGCCCACCTCGAACAGCGCATATCCGCCGGGCTTCAGATGCCTGTACACCTCACCCGCCAGACGGCGGTAAAACATCAAACCGTCCTCGCCGCCGAAAAGCGCCATCCGCGGCTCGCGCGCCACCTCGGTCTGCAAATGAACCATATCGTCCGCCGTCAGGTACGGCGGGTTGCACAGAATCGCGTCAAACCGCTCCCCCGCCACCGGCTCAAACAAATCGCCCTGCAACAAGCGAACGTACACGCCGTTCAGGTGCGCGTTCTCGTTCGCGACGCTCAGCGCGTCCGAGCTTATATCCGTCGCCGTCACGCGCAGACCCGGCTGCAGACGCGCGACGGAAACGGCAATCGCGCCGCTGCCGGTGCATAAATCGAGCACCTCCGCGCCCGTGTGCCCGCGCAGGAACGTAAGCGCCTGCTCGCACAGGGTTTCCGTGTCCTGTCTTGGAATCAGCACATGTGAATCCACGATGAATTTCAGCCCCATGAAATACGCCGCGCCCTCGATATACTGAAGCGGCTCGCCGCTCAGCCGCCTGTCAAGCCGCCTGTCAAGCTCCGCACGAAGCGCCGCGGTCATTTCCCGCCCGCAGATTCCCGCCAGCCTTCCGGGCGCAAGATCGAACAGGCCGCATACCAGCAGGCGCGCGTCGACCTGTGCGTCGGGATTTCCCGCCCGTTCAAGCTCGGCGCGCGCCGCCGCAATCCATTCGCCGAAGGTCATTCGGCTTCCGCCTCTTCGGTTTCTTCCTTCTTTTCATAATAGCTCTCGGGCAGGGGCTTCTCCCAGCCCAGCGACGCCTTCAGGGCCACCAGCGCCACCTCGAGCATTTCGTCGTCCGGCTCCGCGGTGGTCAGCTTCTGCGTCATCAGACCCGGCCACTTCAGCGCCTTGATCACCGGCGTATCCTCCGCGCGCCCCAGCCACTTCAGCACCTCATAGGAAACGCCCGCCACCAGCGGCAGAAGCGCCAGCTTGCACAGGATGCGAAGGAAAATGTTGGCGTTGATCACGCTGCCGCCCGCGATTTCGCTGAACAGTGTGAACAGCAGGATGGAAATGATCATCACGATCATCAGAAAGCTCGTTCCGCAGCGCGGATGCAGCGTGGTGTACTTACGCGCGTTCTCAACCGTCAGCTCCTCGCCGTGCTCATAGCAGAAAATCGACTTGTGCTCCGCGCCGTGATACATGAACACGCGGTGAATCTCCTTCATCCGCGAGCAGAAATACACATACAGCAAAAACACGCAAATGCGAATCACGCCGCCGATCAGGTTCACAACCAGCTCGGAATGAATCGCCCTGCGCACCAGCCACTCCAGCGAAATGGGCAGCACGAAGAAAAGGCCGATTGCCAGCACAACTGCCAGCACAACCGCGCAAGCCATCATCACGTCGTCCGGCTTCACGTGCAGAATTTCGGAAACCTTCTTTTCAAACTTGGTCGGCTCCTCCGCGTCCAGCCCGGCCATGTCCGCCGATTCGGTCAGCGTCTTCATGCCCTCCACGATCATAATCGCGAAATTGATGACGCCGCGGATAATCGGCCAGCCCATCCATTTATGCTTGTCCGCCGGGTTTTTAATCGGCTTGGTCACGTAGGTAATCGTTCCGTCCGCCTTGCGCACGGCGATAGCCGAGCATTCGGTGCCCCGCATCATCACGCCCTCCATGACCGCCTGCCCGCCCACCGAGGGCTTCTCGTTCGGGTATTTGCCTGTCCACCACCATTGGAACCTTTCTTTAAAAGTACTCATGCGTTCTCCTTTCCTGAATGCGATAAAAAGAAAACAGACCGGACGTGTGCCCGATCTGTGAAAGCCTGTGAGCACGCCAAAGCTCAGCAATGCAGATTCTGCAATTACATGCCGTAGCGCTTCTTGAAACGATCGACGCGTCCGCCGCTGTCAACCAGCTTCTGCTTTCCAGTGTAGAAGGGATGGCACTTGGAGCAGATATCCACACGCATCTCCTTCTTAGTGGAACCGGTCTCGAAGGTCTCGCCGCAAACGCAGCGGACGATCGCCTTGCCGTAGTTGGGATGGATCTTCTCTTTCATTCGTTTTCACCTCTCATGCACAGACTCGCAGTCCGTACAAACCGGATTGTCATGCGCTCGGCGCGCGCGGCATCCAGTGTCGTCATGCATTTGTTAGTATATCACATTGCTTCCGGTTCTGCAATGCCTTTTTACGATTTTACACGGATGCAACCTTATCGGCCGCCAAGCGTGAAGCCCTCCTTCTCCCAAATCGCCGTCCAGCCCTTCATGCGGGTGATGAAATCGGCGTTCGTGCGCGTTTTTTCCATCAGTTCAATCAGCTGCTCGGTCGTATCCTGATTGCCGCCGGAGGACAGCATGCGGCGCATCTGCAGCGCGCCCTCGGCTTCCTCGGGCGTGTAGAGCAGCTCATCGCGGCGCGTGCCGGACTTGTTCAGGTCGATGGCCGGGAAAATGCGCTTCTCGGACAACTTTCTGTCCAGATGCAATTCCATGTTGCCGGTTCCCTTGAATTCCTCGTAGATGATGTCGTCCATGCGGCTGCCCGTTTCCACCAGCGCCGTGGCGATAATCGTAAGGCTGCCGCCGTTTTCGATGTTGCGCGCCGCGCCGAAGAAGCGCTTGGGCTTATACAGCGCGCCCGGATCCAGACCGCCGGACAGCGAGCGCCCAGTCGGCGGAATCACAAGGTTGTACGCGCGCGCGAGCCTCGTGATCGAATCCAGCAAAATCACCACGTCCTTGCCGATTTCCACCAGCCTCTGCGCGTGCTCCAGCGTCATTTCGCTCAGGCGCGTGTGGTTTTCCGGCATCTCGTCGAAGGTAGAATACACCACCTCGCCCTTGATGGAGCGCTTGAGGTCGGTCACTTCCTCCGGGCGCTCGTCGATCAGAAGCACGATCAGGTGAATCTCGGGATTGTTCTCCGTGATGGCGTTGGCAATCTTCTTCATAAGCACCGTCTTGCCTGCCTTCGGCGGAGACACGATCAGCCCGCGCTGTCCCTTTCCGATGGGCGCAATCAGATCGATCGCGCGCAGCGCCAGATCATTAACCCCCGTCGTCTGCTCCAGACGAATGCGCGCGTCGGGATAGATGGGCGTAAGATCCTCAAACCGCGGCCGCCGATAGGATTCCTCCGGCGGACGCCCGTTGATGGCGCTGATGTAAATCATCGCCACATAGCGGTCGCCCTCGCGCTGCGGGCGCGTTTTGCCCTCCACGTAATCGCCCACGCGCAGGCCGAAGCGGCGAATCTGCGTGATGGACACGTACACGTCGTTCGTTCCCGGCAGATAGTTTTCGGCGCGCAAAAAGCCATAGCCGTCCGGATGAATCTCCAAGACGCCCGCGCCGTCAGCGTAATCCGCGCTCTGCGCGTAATTCACGCTCGCGCTCTCATTGATTGCCGGACGGAACGCCTGCGCACTCTCCGCCGCCGCGTCTCTGGGCGCGGCCGTCTCCACGGACGGCGCTGCCGATTCCGCCTGCGCCGCCGCGTCCGTTCCCATGCCTGTCCGGCGTTCAGACGGCGCGGCCTCCGCGCTTCGATTCATATACGGACGGTTCGGCGTTACGCCCGCGCGGGGATATACGCCTCTTGCCGAAATCGGCTGCGCGCCTTCGCTGCGCGCGACAACCGGCCGGCTCGGCTGTGCCTGCCCATCCTGCGCGGTGCGCGGATACAGCGGACGCGAATACCCGCTTCTCACAGTCGTCTGCCCGTCCGTGCTGCCGGCTGGCCGCGCGTAGGGTTTCTGCGAATACGTACCGTTTTGATTGGAACCGCTCGGATATTGATTTGCCGGATGCTGCCCGTTCTGGTAGGAATTGTTCGAATATTGACCGTTTTGATAATTCGCATACCGCGGCTGAAAACGGGGTCTGTACTCCGTCTGCGGATTCGAAGCGGTCTGCGCCGGGCGCGCTTCTTCCCTTCCCGCCTCCGGTTTTTCCTCTGAAGCGCTATCAACGGGCTTCGCCGCGTCCGAGCCGTTCTCCGGCTCCGCTTTTTTCAGCTCATCCGGCGCGCCCTCCATCTCCGAAGCCGCCGTTTCCGGCTCGCTGGATGCGTCAGCCGTCTCCGGCTCCGTCCTTTTCGGTTTCTCCGGCACACCCTCCATCTCCGAAGCCGCCGTTTCCGGCGCGTCAAGCTGATGCAAAGACGCCGGTTCCAAAACCTCGTTCTTCGGCTCCTTCAACACTTCCTCCGTCTCCGAAGCCGTCTTTTCCATTTCCTTTGGCGCGCTCGTTTCCGCGGGCGCGCGCGTATTTTTCGCCGCGTCTTCCTCGCGGTCTTTTCTTTGCGCGCCACGCCGACCACCGGCAGCGCGCGGCGATTTTTCCTCAGCTGCCCTTTTCGTCTTTTCAGGCTTTGCAGCCGCCTCTGCCGCACGCTGCGCGTCGGTTTTGCGCGGTCTGCCTCTGGGGCGTTTCACCGGCGCCTCCACCGCTTGTTCGGGAGCCGGATTTTCTTCTTTTTTTTCAATTACGGGTATATTTTCCGACACCGCTTCCTTGGAAACTGGCGGCTTCTCTTTTTTTTCGGCGGCTTCTGAATTTTCTACGTGTTCTGATTTTTCGATTTCCTGTAATATCGAGGCAGGCTTCCTTTCCTCGTTCTCCGTCGCTTCAGGCGCACCGGCGCGCGATTCCTCCGCCCCTGCCGCCAGCTCCTGCTGAATGGTCTGGTCAACCGCCGCCTCCGCGCTGCCGTGCTCCTTCTCCAAAATCCGTTGTACGATGGTCATCTTGCTCGCGCCGGCGGGCAGCTTCACGCCGTTCTGCTTGGCTATCAGACGAAGCGCCGCCACCGTTTTCGCGTACAGCGTACGATAATCCAATTTCTCAACCTCCCACTCTCAAGGGCTCCGGATTCCAATCAATATAAGCAAATCAATTCGTTTCTATGATGGCTTTACATCTTCACCGCGACGACGGCATCCCGCGTTACGGCCTGCTCAACCCAGTGCTCCAGCCGGTCGTATATCCCGCCGCGCATCGGCTTCAGGCCGCAGACCTCCATGATCGAGCGGACGCGCTCCGTCCTCAGCGTATGAACGTTGTAGGCAACCGCCACCGCGCCGCCTGTTTTCAGCGCCTCGCGCCACGAGGGAACCGTGCGGGCAAGCAGCGTCTCAAAGCTCTGCCCCGCGCCGCCCTCGCCGCCCGGCGCGTGCTGCACGCCATAGGGAAGATCGCACACAATCAAATGCTGGCTCTCCCGGCCAACCGCCGCCCCGGCAATGGCCGCGTCGGCCTCGCCCACGCGCAGCACGGTATTTTCGCTTGTCACCGTCCGGAAGGGCACGGCCTTATGCCCCTTCACCGTCGCCGACATCTGTTTTTTTTCGTGCTTCAGACGATGATACTGAAGGTATTTCTCGTAATAATCCAGCAAATCATGAATCGCTTTTTTATCAACGTCCAACCCCGTGGCGTTCCAGCCGCGGTTCAGCGCCTGAAACAGCGTCGTGCCGCGCCCGCACATGGGATCCAGCAGCCAAAGCCGTTCCTCCTTTTCAAATTTCGAGGAATACAGCGCCAGATTGATCAGCTGCTGTGTAAAGCGTTCATTCGTTTTTCCCTTGTATTTCTGAACAAACGGCAGGTCTGTGCCGATTCGGGCCGGATTCGCGCCCGGCAGCGGCAGAAAGCTCCCGTCCTTCTGAAGGATTCCAAACCAGTACGCAAGCGAATGCGTCCAGACGCGCTGAATTTCCGTTTGCGAAAGCGACGCGTTTTCCAAGGAAAACACCAGCGCCCCCGCGCCGGAAAGCTCCCGATATTCGCATTTTTCCGAAATGCCAACGGAAGCAAGGATCAATTCAAGTTCCGCCACGGCCGGCTCGCGCACCGCCGCCTCATAGCGCGCATTCGCGAACGGCCAAAGAAGCAAGGCATAGGTCACGCTTCCCACTCCGGTATGTATTTCTTTCCGAAACGAAGGTCTTCTGTGAAACACCAAAGGGCCCCTTTGTCAGACAAAGGGGCCGACATGTGATTAATACTTGCGTTTACGAGCGGCTTCCGCCTTCTTCTTACGCTTCACACTGGGCTTTTCGTAATGCTCTCTTTTTCTGGCTTCGGCAAGGATGCCGGAACGAGCGGTCATGCGCTTGAATCTTCTCAGCGCGCTTTCGAGAGACTCATTATCCCGAATACGGACTTCAGACATTGTTTTCCCTCCCCTCGCGATTGCTGGCACTCATTGCCAATGTAGCATGGGGTGCGCTACAAAGGCTATTATACCGTAAATCCATGCTACCGTCAAGCGGTCGCCTCCATTATATTTTGGTGACTTCCGCGCGTTTGTGTGACTTTTCCGGAAATTAGTCCATCCTTTCAGACATCTTCCGGCCGCCCAGCAGGTGCACATGAAAATGCTTCACCGACTGGCACGCGTCGGCTCCGGCGTTCGTCACCAGACGGAAGCCGTTTGTCAGTCCCTCGCGCTTCGCGAGCTCGGAGGCCACCTTCAGAATGTGACCGGCCAGCGCGCTGTCCTTTTCCGTGCACTCGGCGACGTCCGCCACATGCGTTTTCGGAACGACCAGGATATGTACGGGCGCCTGCGGATTGATATCCCGGAACGCGCAGCACCGATCGTCCTCATACACCTTGTCAGACGGAATCTGTCCCGCAATGATCTTGCAGAAAAGGCAACTGTCCATTGTATCTCACCTCCGCTCTTCGCTGGGAATCGTGCCGACGGCGAGCGTGCCCTGCGTTTCCCCAATGCGCACCCGGCGAATTTCGCCCGGACGCGCGTTCGCACGCACGCGCACATACTCCCGGGTATACCCCTCGGCTCCCCCGTCGGGAGACGCGGTTTCAAAAAGAACCTCTTTCTCCGCGCCCTTCAGTGATTGGACGTATGCGATTTCCAGTTGGTTCCCGATTTCAATCAGTTTATTTGCGCGGATTTTTTTTACTTCCTCCGGAACCTGCCCGGGAAGCCTGTCCGCCACGGTACCCGAGCGGCGGGAATACGGGAACACATGAATGCGCGCAAAGCCGATCTTCCGCAGAAACGCCTCCGTCTCCGCGTGCTCCTCGTCCGTCTCGCCGGGAAAGCCGGCGATTACGTCGGTCGTAATGGCAGGGTTTTCAAAATACGCGCGCAGCGTGTCCGCCGCCTGCCGGTATTCGTCCGCCGTATAACGCCGATGCATGCGCTTCAGAACGCCGTCCGACCCGCTTTGCAGCGAAAGATGGAACTGCGGGCACAGTTTGTCAAACCCGCTCAGCTCGCGGGCGAACTCCTCCGTGACCACCTTCGGCTCCAGCGAACCCAGACGGATGCGCATCACGCCCGGCGTTTCCTGCACGGCGCGAATCGCGTCTAAAAGCGTCTCGTCCGTTCCGCGCCCATAAGAAGCCAAATGAATGCCCGTAAGCACGATTTCGCGATAGCCGCTCTCGGCCAGCCTGCGTGCCTCCGCACGAACCGCCTCCAACGGCATGGAGCGCACCGGCCCGCGCACATAGGGAATCACGCAATAGGCGCAATAGCGGTCGCAGCCCTCCTGAATCTTCATCGTGGCGCGCGTCTTGCCCTCGTGCCGGGAAACGAACAGCGTCTCAAACGGCGCGTCCTTCAAAGGCGCGGTCGCGTCGATCCGCGTTCCCCGGCGCACGGCCTCCTGATACAGCGCCACAACCTCGCTGCGCCGCTGCACGCCGACGATCAGCCTCACGCCCGGCAGCGCAGCCTTCTCCGCGTCCCTCTGCGCCAGACAGCCGGCCACGATGATGCCCGCGTCCGGATGCTCGCGGTTCAGGCGGCGAATCAGCTTGAGCGACTTCTGGTCGCCCGTGCCGGTCACGGTGCAGGTGTTGACCAGATAGATATCCGCGCTTTCATCAAACGGAACGCTCTCGTATCCGGCCTTCTCAAACGATTCCAGCATGGCCTCGCTGTCGTATTGGTTTACCTTGCAGCCCAGCGTATGTACGGCAATGGTAGGCATGGTTTACAAATCTCCCCACAGGTTCATGATCACCGCGCAGCCCGCCACGGCGGCGGTTTCCGCGCGCAGAATGCGCGGGCCGAGCGTGACGCTCTTCGCCCCCGCAGTCGTAAAGGTCTCGGCCTCACGGGCACTGATGCCGCCCTCCGGGCCGACGATATAGGCAATCGACCGCGCGCCGGGCATTTCCGTGTGCGCGTCCGTCAGCCGGTATCCGCGCGCTTCCTCCCACAGCATCAGGCCGAGTTCATAATCAGAAATCCGTTTTGCGGCCTCCGCCACGGAAACCGGTTCGTCGATAACCATTTCCTCGGTGCGGCCGCACTGCTTCATCGCCTCCGACGCGATTTTACGCAGACGCGATAGCTTCTTTTCCGCGTCCTTCGGCTCGATTTTCGCGACGCAGCGCTCCATACGCACGGGCACCAGCCGGGTCGCGCCCAATTCCGTCAGCTTCTGCGCGATCAGCTCCAGCTTTTCGCCCTTGGGAATGCCCATGAACAGCGCCACGTCGACCGGCGCTTCGGTGCGGCTCACCCTTTCCAGAAGCTCCGCGTACGCGCCGTCGTCCGTCACGCGCAGAACGGCCTTCCACGCGTCGTGCCCGTCCAGCGCTTCGATCGGACTTCCGTCCTTCAGCCGTAAAACGCGCAACGCGTGCGCCGCTTCCTCCCTTGAAAGCAGCGCACGCTTTTCCATAATCTGCGTGCCGTCAATATGAAAACGGTGCATCCGTCAATCCCTCCGGCAGGCAATGGCCGTCCATTCGCCCTGATGGCGAATATCCAGCGACGGATACCCCGCCGCCTTCAGCGCCTGAATCGCGTCGTCCTCGCGCTCGCGGGCAATGCCGGAGCAGATGAACGTTCCGCCGGGCCTGACGACCCTGCGCACGTCCGCCGCAATCATGATGATCACGTCGGCAATGATGTTGGCGATTACCACGTCCGCGGGCTCGTCCACCACCTCGAGCAGATTGCCCGCCTTGCAGGTAATCACGCTCGAGAAGCCGTTGATTTCCACATTCTCCCTCGCCACGCGCACGGCCATCGGGTCAATGTCGCTGGCCAGCACGTGCTTCGCGCCCATGTGCGCGGCGGCAATGGCCAGAATGCCGGTGCCGGTGCCCACGTCGATCGCCGTCATGCCCGGCTTCACAATTTCCTCCACCAGCGAAACGCACATGCCGGTGGTCTCGTGCGTTCCGGTTCCGAACGCCATGCCGGGATCGATGGTGATGATCTTGTCGTCCGGCTCGGGCGAATACTCCTCCCAGCCGGGACGAATCACGATGTGCCTGCCGAGACGGAACGGCTTATAGGACTTCTTCCAGTTTTCCGCCCAGTCCTCGTCGTCAATGGTGGACATGTTGACCGTCAGCTTGCCCAGCTCCACACCCGGGGCCAGCTCGGAGAGCTTCGAGAGCTTCTCGCGCACATGCGCGGCGGTATCGCTGGCGCGCTCGTCCAGCGGATAGAAGCCCGTCACCTTCACGTCGTCGCCGATTCGGCGGGCGATTTCCTCGTCGATAATGTCCCACTGCCCCTCGGGGCGCTGGTTGAGCTTTACGTCGTTTTTATCCTCAATCACGGTACCGGCGCTTCCGGCGTCAATCAGCGTCTGCGACACGATGTCGGACGCGATCGTCGTCGTAAGCACGGTCAGCTTCATCCAATCCATGTGGCGTTCTTCCTCTCCGCTTTGATCAGCCGCCGAAGGCTTCCTTTACCCGGCTTAGAAAGGAGCGCTTCTGCTCGTATTCCTTGCCCGTGGTGCTTTCGTCGAAGATGCGCAGAATTTCCTTCTGCTTCTCGGTCAGCTTCTTGGGCACCTCCACGCGAATGGTGATGTAAAGATCGCCCTTGTTGCTCGAGCGCACATACGGAATGCCCATGCCCTTCACCTTGAACTGCGTTCCGGGCTGGGTTCCCTCCGGCACAGTATACTTGAGCGGCTTATCCAGCGTCGGCACGTCGATTTCCGCGCCCAGCGCCGCCTGCGTGAACGAAATCGGCACCTCGATATACAGGTCTGCGCCGTCTCGCGAGAACAGTTTGTGCGGCTTGATCGTCACAAACAGCTGCAGATCGCCCGCCGGGCCGCCGTTGTCGCCCGCGTTGCCCTGATTATAGATGGTAATAATCTGCCCTTCGTCGACGCCGGCGGGAATATTCACGCTGCGGCGGCGATTCGTGCGGATTTTTCCGCGCCCCTGACACTTCGGGCAGGGATCGGAGATCGTCACGCCCCGGCCGTTACAGGCCGAGCAGGCGCGGCGGTTCTGCACGCGTCCGAACGCGGTGTTCGCAATCACGGTTTCCACGCCGGTGCCGTGGCAGCGCGCGCAGGTCTGCGGCTTGGTTCCGGGCTTCGCGCCGGTACCCTTGCACTCCTCGCAGGTTTCGGTACGCGACAGGTTGATTTCCTTCGCGCAGCCCTTCGCGGCCTCCTCAAAGGTGAGCGTGATATTCATGCGAATATCGTCGCCCTGCACAGGGCCGTTGCGGCGGGCGCTGCCGGTCGAGCCGCCGGTAAACATGTTGAACAGATCGTCGAAGCCGCCAAAGCCGCTGAAGCCCTCAAAGCCGCCGAAACCGCTGAAGCCTGCGCCGCCCTGTCCGCCGCCCGCGGCGGGATCCTCATGGCCGAACTGGTCGTAACGGGCGCGCTTCTGGGGATCGGACAGTACCGAATAGGCCTCGTTTACCTCTTTAAATTTTTCCTCGGCATCCTTGTCGCCGGGGTTTACATCGGGATGGTATTTCTTGGCCATCGCGCGATAGGCTTTTTTGATCGCTGCGTCGTCCGCGCCGCGGTCGATGCCAAGCACCTCATAATAATCCCGTTTTGCCAAGTTTTACACCTCTTCATATACGCCAGCAATCGCGAAAGCCGGGAACCCCGGCCTTCGCGTTGCGGCTGGTTACGCGATTCGCGTCCTTTATCAGTTGTCGGTGAAGTTGCTTTCGACGGTGCCGTCGTCATGCACGCCGCCCTGCGGGCCGGCCTCCGGGCCACCCTGCTCGCCGCCCTGCGGGCCAGCCTGCTGGTAGACCTTGCCGAAGATCTCGTAGGACTTCTGCGTGAATTTCTCCATCGCGGCCTTGATCTCGTCCGCGTTGTTGCCCTCGCGCACCTTCTTGAATTCGGCCAGCTCGGTTTCCAGCGTGCTCTTGTCGGCGGGATCGAGCTTGCCCTCCATGTCCTTCATGGTCTTCTCCGTCTGATAGATCAGGTTATCGGCCTGGTTGACGGTTTCAACCTCTTCCTTGCGCTTCTTGTCCTCGGCGGCGTAGCGCTCGGCCTCGTCCATGGCGCGCTTGATGTCTTCCTCGGACATGTTGCCGGAGGAGGTGATGGTGATCTTCTGCTCGTGGCCGGTGCCCAGATCCTTGGCGGATACGTGCACGATGCCGTTGGCGTCGATATCGAAGGTAACCTCAATCTGCGGCACGCCTCTGGGCGCGGGCGCAATGCCGTCCAGCTGGAAGCGACCCAGCGTCTTGTTGTACGCCGCCATCTCGCGCTCGCCCTGCAGCACGTGGACGTCCACACTGCGCTGGCCGTCGGAAGCGGTGGAGAACACCTGAGACTTCTTCGTCGGGATGGTGGAGTTGCGGTCGATCAGGCGGGTGAACACGCCGCCCAGCGTCTCAATGCCCAGAGACAGAGGCGTTACGTCGAGCAGCAGAACGTCCTTCACGTCGCCGCCCAGAACACCGCCCTGAATGGCGGCGCCCACGGCCACGCACTCGTCGGGGTTGATGCCCTTGAAGGGCTCCTTGCCGGTCACGCGCTGCACGGCTTCCTGCACGGCGGGGATACGGGTGGAGCCGCCCACGAGGATAACCTTGTCGATGTCGGAGGCCTTCAGACCCGCGTCGGACAGCGCCTGATTCAGAGGCGTGATGGTCTTTTCAACCAGATCGCTGGTCAGCTCGTTGAACTTCGCGCGGGTCAGCGTCATATCCAGATGCTTGGGGCCCGTGGCGTCCGCGGTGATGAACGGCAGGTTGATGTTGGCGGTCAGGTTGCCGGAAAGCTCGATCTTCGCGCGCTCGGCGGCTTCCTTCAGACGCTGATGCGCCTGACGGTCGGCCAGCAGGTCGATGCCGTTTTCCTTCTTGAATTCGCCCGCGACGTAGTCGATGATGCGGTTATCGAAGTCGTCGCCGCCCAGACGGTTGTTGCCGGCGGTCGCCAGAACCTCGAACACGCCGTCTCCAACCTCCATCAGCGAAACGTCGAACGTGCCGCCGCCCAGATCGTACACCAGAATCTTGTGAACCTCGCCCTTGTCAAGGCCGTAGGCCAGAGCAGCGGCGGTCGGCTCGTTGATAATGCGCTTTACGTCCAGACCGGCAATGCGGCCGGCGTCCTTGGTCGCCTGACGCTGCGCGTCAGAGAAGTACGCGGGCACGGTGATGACCGCCTCGGTCACGGTCTGACCCAGATAGGCCTCGGCGTCCGCCTTCAGCTTCTGAAGAATCATGGCGCTGATCTCCGGGGGCGTGTAATCCTTGCCGTCGATGTGAACCTTATAATCGGAACCCATTTCACGCTTGATGGAAATCACCGTGCGCTCCGGGTTGGTAACAGCCTGACGCTTGGCGACCTGACCGACGAGACGCTCGCCGTTCTTGGCAAAGGCCACGACGGACGGCGTGGTGCGGGAGCCTTCCGCGTTTGCGATAACCGTGGGTTCGCCGCCTTCCATAACGGCGACGCAGGAATTGGTCGTACCAAGGTCAATACCGATAATCTTAGACATAATATTCATCCTCCTGATTGTTGAGTGTGTGGTTGCGGTTTATGCTTCTTCTCCGGATGATACCTTGACCATCGCGTAGCGAATCATCTTATCCTTTACTTTATAGCCCTTCTGGAATACCTCGACGATCTTGTCCGGCTCGCCGCCGTCCACGCGCATGACCGCGTTGTGCTTATCCGGGTCGAACGTCTCGCCAAGGGCAGGAACCTCTTCAAGCCCCATTTTTCCCAGCGTGTCCAGCATGATCTTGAGCGTCATTCTCACGCCCTCGACCATGGCTCCCTCTTCGCCCTGCTGCTCGGCGTGGCGGATTGCCAGCTCCAGATTGTCGATCACAGGCAGCATCGCGAAGATCGTTTCCCTCGCGCCCTCGTCGTAGGCGTCGGTGCGCACGGTCGCGTTTCGGCGCTTGAAGTTCTGAAACTCGGCCTGCGACCGCATCCATGAATCCTTGTAGGAATCCCTTTCCTTCACGGTCTTTTCCAGCGCCGCGGCCCATTCCTCCTGCGTAGGCGTTTCCGTCTCCGCGGTTTGCGCTTCGGAAGCTTCCTCCGCCGCCTGCGCCTCCTCCGGCACCGGCTGCTCCTCGGAAACCGTCTGCCCGTTTTCCGTATTGGGCTCGTGGTTGTTCATGATTTTCTTCCCCTTTTTCTTGATGCGCTTTTTCATTTTTCGTCTATTCTCCCGACAGAAGCCTGCTGATCACCTGTCCCATATAATCCATCACCGTAACCACGCGCTGATAGTTCATTCGCGTAGGCCCGATGATGCCCAGCGTGCCCGTTCCGTGGCTGCCCACGCGGTACGTCGCCGTGACAAGCGAGCAGTCCTTCAGTTCCTCGATTTCATTTTCCGAACCGATCCGGATGGTCACCTCCATGCCGCCGGAACGCTTCAGAATCTGCGCCAGCCGCTCCTTTGACTCGAAGATGGTAAGGAAGCTCTTCGCCTTCTCCACGTCGCTGTATTCCGGATAGTTCAGCATCTTCGTCGCGCCGCCGACGACCACGTCCTCCGGCGCGTCCTCAATGAGCTTATCCTCCATTGCCTTCATCACGCCGCCAAGCAAGCGGCGGTGCGTGGAAAGGTCGCGGAACAGCTGCGCGAAAATCTGCCGTACCTCGCTGAGCGTGTGATCCGCCAGCTGCTCGGTAAGCATTTCAGAGATGCGGTACAGAAGCTCGGAGGTAATGCCCTCCGGCACGCGAATCACCGCGTCCTTCACAATGCCCGCCGAGGTAACCACGATCATCAGCGCCGTCTGATCGGTCACCGGCACAAGCTGCACGCGCCTGATCTTCAGCGTCTGAATCTGCGGAGCCACGATCACCGAGGTATACTGCGTCGCGTCCGAAAGCACATTCGCCGCGCCGCGGATCATCTCCTCGATCTGCTTGGAGCGATCCTGCATGTAGTGGTCGATGCGCGTCTTCTCGTTTTCCGAGATGCCGTTCATCTGAACCAGATGGTCTACATACAGGCGGTACGCCTTATTGGAAGGAATTCGTCCGGCGGACGTATGCGGCTGCGCCAGATAGCCAAGCTCCTCCAAATCGGACATCTCATTGCGAATCGTCGCGGGGGAAAACCCCACTCCCGATTTGCGGGAGATGGTGCGCGAGCCGACGGGCATAGCGGTCATGATATAGTCGTCAATGATTGCCTGCAAAATTCTGAACTTTCGCTCATCCAGCGTCATACGCTCACCTCCTCCAGTCGTTAGCACTCGATGTGCTTGAGTGCTAATCACTGTGCGTAAGATTAGCACTCGGGAGGGTAGTTTGTCAATACCCCGTAAGTAAAATACATGTTAATTCTGGAAAAGCCGCAAAATCGCGCGTTTTTCACCGTTCCAGCGCCGTCACAAGCCTCACAACCACCGCGTTCTGCACATCCATGCCCGCCGCTGTCAGGGCGAACCGATCACCCGTCAGGCGCGCGAGTCCGCCGTCCGCCAGCGGACGAATCTCCCTCCGCAGGGTCTCCGCGCAATTTCTTCCATACGCGCGTTCAAACGCCGACAGCGAAATTCCCTTCGTCATGCGCAGCCCGAGCAGCAGCGTTTCTTCCATTTTTTCTGCGCCGCGCACAGGCTCCCGCTCGCTCCGCGGCGCGCCGGAGAGATACGCGCGGTAATCGGGGTTGAAAAACCGTTCGTCATTCATCATCGAGTGCGCGGCGCAGCCGAAGCCGATGTAGTTCCCGCGTTCCCAATATACAAGGTTATGCCGGCATTCAAAGCCCGGCCGCGCGTAATTGGAGATTTCATAGCGCTCCATGCCGGCGGCGCGCGTTTTTTCAAGCGCAAGACGCTGCATGCGCACGCTGTCCTCGTCGCGCGGCTCAGGCAGCTCGCCCGCCTCCACGCGCCGGGTCAGCGGCGTTCCCTCCTCCAAAATCAGGCTGTAGCAGGAAAGATGCGCAGCCGGCAGCGCAAGCGCCGCGTCCAGCGTCTCCGCGAAATCCTCCGCCGTCTGGCCGGGCAGCGCGTACATGAGATCGAGATTGATGTTCGAAATCCCGGCCTCAAACGCGTCGTCCGCCGCCCGCGCGGCCTCCGGCCACGTGTGCACGCGGCCAAGCAGCGCGAGAAGCCCTGTCTGGCTCGCCTGCGCGCCGAAGGAAACGCGGTTCACGCCCGCGCCCCTGAACGCGCGCAGCTTCGCCGCGTCCACTGTGCCGGGGTTCGCCTCCATGCTGATTTCCGCGTTCGCGTCCAGCGAAAAAAAGCGCGCCGCGCCGTCCAGCAGCCGTGAAAGCTGATCGGGCGACAGCAAAGAAGGCGTCCCCCCGCCGATGTACAGCGTGGGCACGCCCAGAGCCCCGTATTCCTCCCGTGCGCGCGCCATCTCCTGAAGCACGCGCGCGACGTATTCGTCCGCGTCCGCAAGCCTTCCGGCGTATGATTCAAAATCGCAGTACGCGCACTTGCGGACGCAGTACGGAATGTGGATATATACGGAAGCGATCATAATCAATCCATCTTGAGAACCGCCATAAACGCCTCGCTGGGAACCTCCACCGTGCCCACCTGACGCATGCGCTTCTTGCCCTCCTTCTGTTTTTCCAGAAGCTTTTTCTTGCGCGTGATGTCGCCGCCGTAGCACTTGGCGAGCACGTCCTTGCGCAGCGCCTTCACCGTTTCGCGGGCAATAATCTTTCCGCCGATGCACGCCTGAATCGGAATCTCGAACAGCTGGCGCGGAATCGCGTCGCGCAGCTTCTCGGCAATGGAGCGGCCGCGGGCGTACGCGCGGTCACGGTGCACGATGATCGACAGCGCGTCGCAGGCCTCGCCGTTGAGCAGAATATCCAGCTTCACAAGGTCGCTCTCCACATAGCCCTTCAGCTCGTAGTCGAACGACGCGTAGCCGCGCGTGCGGGACTTCAGCGTATCGAAGAAGTCGTAAATCACCTCGTTCAGCGGCAGGTCATACGAAAGCGACACGCGGCCGCCGTCGATATACTTCATGTCGCGGAACGTGCCGCGCTTCTCCTGACACAGATCCATGATCGCGCCCACGTACTCCGCCGGAGAAATCACGTGCGCGTCCACATACGGCTCCTCCATCGAGGCAATCTCGGTAATCGGCGGCAGGTTCGTGGGATTGTCGATGGAAACCTGCGTGCCGTCGGTTTTGTTCACGTGATACACGACGGACGGCGCGGTCGTCACAAGATCGAGATCAAACTCGCGCTCCAGCCGCTCCTGAATAATTTCCATATGAAGCAGCCCCAGAAAGCCGCAGCGGAAGCCGTAGCCCAGCGCGACGGAGGTCTCCGGGTCGAATGACAGCGACGCGTCGTTCAGGCGCAGGCGCTCCAGCGCGTCCTTCAGCGCTTCATACTCCGCGCCGTCCGCCGGATAGATGCCGCAGAACACCATCGGCAGCACGGGCTTGTAGCCGGGAAGCGGCGTGGCCGCGGGATTCTGCGCCAGCGTGATCGTGTCGCCCACGTGAATATCGGCAATGTCCTTGATCGACGCGGCGATGTAGCCCACGTCGCCCGCGGACAGCTCGTCCGTTGGAAGATAGCCGGTCGGCGTGAACGCGCCCACCTCGGTCACGTCAAACTCGCACCTGCCCGCCATCATGCGGATGCGGTCGCCGACCTTCACGCGCCCCTGCTTCACGCGCACGCTGGAAATCGCGCCGCGGTAGTTGTCGTAATAGCTGTCGAAGATCAGCGCCTGAAGCGGCGCGTCAAGGTCGCCCTCCGGCGCAGGCACGCGCGCGACGATGTCCTTCAAAACGTCCTCAATACCGATGCCCATCTTCGCGCTGATCAGCGGACAGTTTTCGGTGTCCAGACCGATTTCGTCCTCAATCTCCTTTTTCACAACCTCCGGCTGCGCGCTGGGCAGGTCGATTTTGTTGATGACCGGCAGGATCTCCAGATCGTGATCCAGCGCCAGATACACGTTTGCCAGCGTCTGCGCCTCAATGCCCTGCGTCGCGTCCACAACCAGAATCGCGCCCTCGCACGCCGCCAGCGCGCGGGAGACCTCGTAGGTAAAGTCCACGTGGCCGGGCGTGTCGATCAGGTTCAGCTCGTACATCTGCCCGTCCTCCGCCTTATACGGAAGCCGGACGGCCTTGGACTTGATGGTAATGCCGCGCTCGCGCTCAAGCTCCATGCTGTCCAGTACCTGATCGGTCATATCGCGAAGCGCCATCACCCCGGTCTTTTCCAGCAGGCGATCCGCCAGCGTGGACTTTCCGTGGTCGATGTGCGCAATGATGCAGAAATTGCGGATTCTCTTTTCCGAAGTGATAGCCAACCAAATTCCTCCAAACCCCAAACGGCCAAGATTCCATTCTGATTTTACACGATGAAATGTGAAAAATCAATAAGCGTTGTAATGCTGCATCCAGATAATTTCGTTGTTTTCGTCAAACAGCACGTTGTAGATGCCCTCGACGTCATTCCTCTGATAGTACCGGTCGATCAGCGATTTCATCGTCTGCGCGTCGGGCGACACCTGCTCGGTCTCATATACCGAGCGGTCGGGATCGGGCATCCACACGAGCGCGTCAGCGCTTACCGCGTATTCGCAGTCCTCCGGCACGTCGTTGGCGGTGTAAATCGTATAGATCGACGAATCGTATTCCACCGAGCAGAAGTCCAGCATGACATAGATCCTTCCATCCCGCTCATACGCGTCCTTCAGATAGGCCATGAACTGCGTGGAAATCTTCCTTTTAATGAGCTTCAGCCCCGGAAGCATTCGGTCTTCAAAGTCCCGGACGGTACCCTCCGCGTCGGCTCCCCAGCTGTTCAGCGTTACCTTACAGTCGTATCGGTCGTTCAGCGGCGCGATATATACGTCCGTCGTATACTCGTCGTCGGTGTTTGAGCCCTTCAAAAACAGGTAGCGATAGCGGATGTGCGCGCCCGCGCCGCCGCCCCATGGTGTGTCCGTCCAGTCGTCCGGGCCAAAGGAGGCCGTCACGCGCCCATAGCGCGAAACGCCGTTCAGCTGCTCCTCTAAGATCCCGCGATAGGTGCTGCTCTCCCTGCGCTCAAGCAGGTCGACCGTGATTTCCGCCGTCTCCGTGTACGCGCTCAAAAGCAGTCCCGATGGCTCGATATAGCTGACCGCGCGCCAGCCCTCCATTGCGCTTTCGTCCATTACCGCCTGATAGGCGTCGTACACCGTTCCGTCCGGCTTCGCCTCCGCGTCCTCCGCGTGCGCGGAGACCATGCCCAGCGCCAGCAGAACCGCGAGGAACACCAGAATCGTTCGCTTCATCCGTTCTCTCCCCCTTCAAATTCGAAATGCCGCTTGCCAGCGGGTTCCTTTTCCGTTATAATATCACATAAGCGCGTCTTTTGCAAATCACGCGCGTTAAAAGGAGGATTTTCATGAAAAACATACAGACCTACATCGACAACACACTTCTGAAATCCGACGCCACGCCGGAGATGATCGAGAAGCTGTGCAGGGAGTCCATCGAATACGGCTTTGCCTCCGTGTGCGTCAATCCCGGCTATGTGCCTTTGGCTGCGAGGCTGCTCGCCGGATCGCCCGTCAAGGTTTGCACCGTGATCGGCTTCCCGCTCGGTCAGAACCAGACCGAGGTCAAGGCGTTCGAGGCTTCGATGGCCGCGAAGTACGGCGCGGAGGAGCTGGACATGGTTATCAACGTCGGCCGCCTGAAGGCCGGGGACGACGAGTATGTGAAAAACGACATTGCCGCCGTCGTGAAGGCGGGCGGCGGCAGGCTGGTCAAGGTCATCATCGAAACCTTCCTGCTGACGGATGAGGAAAAGGTTCGCGCGTGCCGTCTGGCGAAGGAGGCCGGCGCGGACTACGTGAAGACCTGCACGGGCTTCATGGGCGGCGGCGCGAACGTGCACGACATTGCCCTGATGCGCCAGACCGTCGGCCCGGAGATGGGCGTAAAGGCCTCCGGCGGCGTGCGCGATTACGAGAGCACCAAGGCGCTGATCGACGCGGGCGCGACCCGCATCGGCGCTTCCAGCGGCAAAAAGATCGTCGAGGGCGCGCTGGCCGCGAACGACTGAGTATCCTTGCGAATCATTAGGAGGTTTCCCATGCTGTACCTGTCGGATTTCACCTTTCCGGACGTCGAGCGCGAAACCTCCTTTTTCATGGCCGAGAAGCGCACCTGCTACGATTCCTTCTATCCCTTCAAGGTGCTCTCTGCCCGCGGTGTGAAATCGATGCGCTTCGAGCCGATTACGCTTTTCTACGGCGGCAACGGCTGCGGGAAGACCACCGCGCTCAACGTCATTGCTGAGAAGCTGGGGCTTCCGCGCGACACGCTGTATAATCGTTCGAACTTCTTTCAGGACTACGTGGACATGTGCCATTGCGAAACGCGCCAGCCAGTCACGCCCGACAGCCGCATCATCACCAGCGACGACGTGTTCGACTACATGATGAACGTGCGCGCGATCAACGAGGGCATCAACCAGAGGCGCGAGGATCTGTTCGTGGACTACCTCGACAACAAATACGCCAAATTCCAGCTGCGCTCGATGGATGACTACGAAAGGCTGAAGAAAATCACGATGGCGCGCAGCAGCACACAGTCCAAATACGTGCGCAAAAACCTGATGGACAACGTGCGCGAGCTTTCAAACGGCGAAAGCGCCTACTTCTATTTCACCGACAAGATAAAGGAGCCGGGGCTGTACCTGCTCGACGAGCCGGAAAACAGCCTTTCTCCCGCCCGGCAGCGGGAGCTGACGAAATTTCTGGAGGAATCCGTCCGCTTCTTCGACTGCCAGTTCATCATCTCCACGCATTCCCCCTTCCTGCTCGCCATGCGCGGCGCGCGCGTGTACGATCTGGACGCCGACCCTGCCCGCGTTCGCCGCTGGACGGAGCTGCCCGCGGTGCAGGCCTACCACCGCTTTTTCAAGGAACACGCATCGGACTTCGAAAACGACGACTGAATATCCTTCACAGGAGGCATGAACATGACGCCAAAGGAACGATTTCTCTGCGCGCTGAATCTGGGCACCCCCGACCGGGTTCCCACGTTTGAATTGGAATTTCAGCTTTCGGAGGAGCTCTGCGGCAAGCGCTTCTTGACCGAGGAGGACTTGAAAAACGCTTCTCCAAAGGAAATCGAGCGCAAAATCGCCGAGAACGCCGAAACGCTGCTTGAGGTGTACACTCTTCTTGAGCACGACGCGATCTGCGTACACTACCTGAACGAGGCGCACCAGATTGAAACCGTAAAGCGCCTGCGCGAGCTTTCCGGCGACCGGTTCGCCATTCTGGCGCACGGCGACGGAACCTTCGCCATTCCGGACGGAGACGGGCTCGAAAAGCTGGCCGTCGCCATGTATGAGGATCCTGAAAGCCTGCACCGGGAAGCCGAGGAGATGATGAATTCCGCCATCCGGCACGACCTCGCCCTGCTGGACGCGGGCTACGACGGCTTCATCCTCTGCAGCGACTATTGCTTCAATCAGGGGCCGTTCATGTCCCCCAAGATGTTCGGCGAATTTGTCGCGCCCTACCTCGCCGAAATCATCCGCCAGATTCGCGCGCACGGCGGCTACGCCATCAAGCATACGGACGGCAACATCATGCCCATCCTCGACCAGCTCGTCGCCGCCAACCCGCACGCCCTCCACTCCCTCGACCCCATGGCGGGCGTGGATATCGCCGAGGTCAAGCGCCTGTACGGAAATAAGGTTGCCCTCTGCGGTAACGTCCACTGCGCCGCCATGCAGACCGGCACCCCAGAACAGGTCGTCGCCTCCGCCGAATACTGCCTGACCCACGCCAAGCCCGGCGGCGGCTATATCTTCGCCACCAGCAACATCCCCTTCAAGGGTCTCCCCCTCGAACGCTACCTCCTCGTCCTCGATGTATGGAAGCGTATGCGCGACTATTGATTTCGAGCTATGGAAAACGCCGCTGCGCGACATGTGGGTCGGCAGCGGCGCTGGGTTTGAAAGGGATTCTTATTTGACCTTTGCCTCGATTTCGGCGAACAGAGCCTTTACCTGCGCCTGAACGGTTTCGAGGGCGCGGTCTTTTTCTGCCTTTTCCATATAGGTCTTATCGCGGCGGGCGATTTCTACCGTGCCGTTCTTAAGGCCCTTGGGGCTGACGATCACGCGCAGCGGGAGGCCGGTGAGATCCGCGTCGGAGAACATAACGCCCGCGCTGACGGGACGATCGTCGTAGAGCACCTCGATGCCGGCGGCCTGCATATCCTCATACAGCTTATCGGCGAATTCGCGCACCTCGGGCTGGTCGGCGCGCAGGGCGCACAGCTGCACCTGCCACGGCGCGATGCTGATCGGCCAGATGGGGCCGTAATCGTCGTGGCGCGCCTCGCAGATGCTGGCGGCCAGCCGACCCACGCCGATGCCGTAGCAGCCCATGATGGGCGTCTGAAGCTCGCCGTTCTGGTCGATGTATTTCATGCCCATGGACTCGGTGTACTTATAGCCCAGCTGGAAGATGTTGCCAACCTCGATGCCGCGCGTAAGCGTGATGGAATGCTTGCCGCACACCGGGCAGATGCCGCCCTCGACAGCCTTGGCCAGATCGACGGTGGTCACGTCGCCCAGATCGCGCGCGATGTTCAGGCCGGTATAATGGCAGCCCTCCTCGTTCGCGCCGCACACGAAGCTCGCGCGGGTTTTGACGGAATCGTCAAACAGCACGGTCACTTTGCCGCTCAGATCCTTGGGGCCGATGAAGCCTGCGCACACGCCGACCTTGTCCAGCTCCTCCGCGGGATGCACCTCGCTCTTCAGGTAGTTGCGCAGCTTGACCTCGTTCACCTCAAGGTCGCCGCGAATAAACACGATCACGATGCCGTCGTCCGCTTCCTTCTGATAGGCCACGGCCTTCAGAAGTCCGCTCATGTCCTTGTTCAGGAACTTCGCCACGTCCTCGATGGTCTTCATCTCGGGCGTCGCGACCTTGACGAGCGGCTCCTCCTCGCCGGTGATGGACTCGTATTTGCAGTCGGCGTTTTCCATGTTGGCGCGGTAGTCGCAGTTGGAGCAGACCACCAGATAGTCCTCGCCGATGGGCGTGCACAGCATGAACTCGTGCGCCACCTTGCCGCCCATCATGCCGCTGTCGGACTTGACCGAGATAACCTCCGGCACGCCGCAGCGCGCGAAGATGCGCTCATACGCCTTGTGGCAGCGGGCGTAGTACGCTTCAAGGTCTTCCTTGCTGGTGTGGAAGGAATACGCGTCCTTCATCGTAAACTCGCGCACGCGAATCAGGCCGCCGCGGGCGCGGGGCTCGTCGCGGAACTTGGTCTGAATCTGATAGATCATGAACGGATACTGCTGATAGCTCTCCGCGGTGCCGCGGGAGAGCTGAACGGCGGCCTCCTCGTGCGTCATGCCCAGCACCATGTCGTTGTTGCTTCGGTCGTGGAAGCGCACCATTTCGCTGGCGATGGAATCGTAGCGGCCGGACTCGCGCCACAGGCTCGCGGGCATAACCACGGGCATCAGAACCTCCTGCCCGTCGATGCGGTTCATTTCCTCGCGCAGAATCGCCTCGATCTTGCTGGTGATGCGCTTGGTGATCGGGAACAGCGAGTAAATGCCGTTTCCGACGTTTTTGATGTAGCCGCCGCGAATCATGAAGATATGGCTGGCGATCTGGCAGTCGGCGGGGGTGTCCTTAAAGCGCTTGGTCAGCATCTGTGTGAATTTCATGAGAGCTCGTTCCTTTCTCGTTCCAAAAAATAAGCCCCATCCCTCTTGCAGGGACGGAGACATGGCTTCCGCGGTACCACCTTGCTTGACGCGTTCGCGTCCAACTTGTGCGCCCCATATCGCGGGCGAAACGGCGCGTGCGCGCGCGGCTCGGAAGGCGGGAGGGGCGAAGCATCCTGCGCGGGCTTTCAGCCGCGACCCGCGCTCTCTGGAAGAATGGAATACGCCTTTTTCCTTCCTCATTGCCAATAGCCCTTATTATAAGCGATTTGAAGGCAAAAACAAGCAATATTTTGTAAATCGAGATTGCAAAACGCGCGTTTTCATGGTATCATAAAATGAAATCTGTTTCGGAAGGAAGATACACATGACCATCAAGCCCGTAACCGGCCGCGCCTTTAAGCCCTTTGGCAGAGTGATCAAGGGATACTACCTCCGTTCTCTCCTTGAGGAGATGGAGAAAACCGAATGTCCGAGCGACAGGGTCGTTTACGAGCCCTCCGTTCGCAGTCTTGAAACGCTGAAAATCAGCAAGCAGCTTTCCGAGGAAGCCTACGGCGGCATGCCCATCCAGATCGGCTATTGCAACGGCCGCAACCATCTGCTGAACGCCGTGGAATATCACCGCGATTCCGAGCTGAACCTTGCCTGCACCGACATGATTCTGCTCGTCGGCAAGCGGCAGGACATCGGCCGCGATTATACCTACGACACCGGCAAAATGCAGGCGTTTCTCGTGAAGAAGGGCACGCTGATTGAAATCTATTCGACCACGCTGCATTACGCGCCCATCAGCGCCGGTGAGAACGAGAACTTCCGCTGCGTCGTCGTGCTGCCCAAGGGCACCAACGAGCCGCTGCCCGCCTGCCGCGGCAAGGCGCACACAAAGGAGGATCAGCTGCTCACCCATGTGAATAAGTGGCTGATCGCGCACCCCGAAAGCGGCCTTGACAAGGACGGCGCCTTCGTGGGTCTGAAGGGCGAAAACATCCGCCTGTAATCCGCGCTTCAATTTCGCACGCCGTCCTTCGGGGCGGCGTGCGCAGTGTAAGGAGACGTTCCGTGACCGATTCCGTAAACCGCATCCTGTCCGCGCTTTCCGCCGTGCGCGTGCCCGCCGCGCCGGGCGAATACGATCTGCACGCGCTGATCGCCGCCGCGCTCGACGACGCTGGTATCGCCTATGCGCACGAAGCAAGGCTGGCCGATGGCGCGCGCATCGACTTTCTGGCGGGCAGCGTCGGCATCGAAGTCAAAAAAAGTCGGCCGGAGCGCGCGCGCCTTTTGCGTCAGGTGGATAAATACCTTGCCTGCGCGGAGGTAGACGCGCTGATCGTCGTGTCGCAGCGGGCGCTTTCGCTGCCAACCATGTGCCGCGGAAAGCCCGTGCTTCTGTTTACGCTCAATCGCCTGTGGGGGGTGTCGCTTCCGTGAACGAGCAGGAATACCCGGCCTATCTTTCGGACGTTCCCGAGGGAGCGCACACCTACGGCACGCTTTCCTATAACCGCCGCTCCAAGTGCTGGACGATCAAGGGCGAGCCCTGCGTGACGGAGCTGGCCAAGCGCCTGTTTCCCGGCTGCGACGGGCGCGGCCGCGGCGTCGCGCGCTTCACGGCGCACCGGCGCATCATCGGAGATTTGAACTGGCTGATGCTGCGCTATCCCCTTCAGATAAAGGAGGCCGACCGCGCTCGCTGGCAGGAAGCCCTGAAGGACGCGCGCGAGTACGCCATTCGCCGTGAGCGGAGCCTTACCTCTCCCGCCTCCGTCACCCCGCCGGACGATGAGTTCCGCGGCGAGCTGATGCCGTTTCAGAAGCTCGGCTTGGGCTTTCTGCTGAACAGCCGCCGCTGCCTGCTGGCCGACGAAATGGGTCTGGGAAAGACGGTGCAGGCGCTGGCGTTTCTCGCCACGCTGCGCGCGTATCCGGCGCTGATCGTCGTTCCGCCGCATCTTGTGCGCAACTGGGCGCGCGAGTGCGAGCGCTTTCTGAAGCCCGACGGCAGCCTGCGCGTACACGTTATCCGCGGCCTGAAGCCCTATGACCTGCCCGAGGCCGACGTGTACATCGTTCACTATCTCCTTTTGCGCGGCTGGAAGACGGCGCTGCCGGACTGCCATTTCGGCTGCGTCATCTTCGACGAGATTCAGGAGCTGCGCCATTCCGGCACAGAAAAATACTCCGCCGCCAGCCTGCTTTCCGACGCGTCTGAGAACGTCGTCGGCCTGTCCGGTACGCCGATTTACAACAACGGCGGCGAAATCTGGAACGTCGTCAACATCATCGATTTTCACTTTCTGGGCGACTGGGAGAGCTTTTCCCGCGAATGGTGCTACGGCTACGGCAATATGGTTGTGGCAAAGCCGGATCTGCTGGGCGAGCATCTGCGGCGCGAGGGACTGATGCTGCGCCGCGTGAAGAGCGAGGTTTTAAAGGAGCTGCCGCCCAAGCGGCGGCTGGTGCAGGAGATCGACTGGGACGACCGCGTGTATCGCGAGCTGATGCGCCCCGTGGCCGAGCAGCTGCATCTGCTCGACGGCGCGGAAACCGCCTCCGCGCGCGCGCTGATCGAGGATCAGATTTCCCAGACCCAGCGGCAGGCCACCGGCGTCGCCAAGGCGCCGTATGTCGCCGCGTTCGTGCGCGCGCTTCTGGAAAGCGGCGAAAGGGTGCTGCTCATGGCGCACCATCACGCCGTGATGGACATCTATGCGAAGGAACTAAAGCCGTTCCGCCCGGCCTTCATCACCGGACGCGAAAACGACGCCAAAAAGGATGCGGCTGCCCGCGCCTTCATGGATGGGACGACGAATCTGTGCGTCGTGTCCCTTCGAAGCGCAAGCGGTCTCAACTTGCAGCGTGCCAGCTGCGTGGTATTCGGCGAGCTGGACTGGTCGCCCGCCGTGCATTCGCAGGCAGAGGATCGCGCGCACCGCATCGGCCAGAGCGATTCGCTCGCGTGCTATTATCTGGTCTCCCCGCGCGGCTCGGACAGCGACATGCAGGACGCGCTCGGCCTGAAGGTCAGCCAGTTTGTCGCGCTGATGGGCGACGAGCCGTCCGACCGCGCGCGGGACGCGCTCATGCAGTCCGAAGCGCGCGACCGCATCCGCCGCCTTGTCGAACGCCTTCGCGGCGAATACGCCTCCGCGCCTTCGGGCGAACCGCAATAACACAGGAAGGAAGGCAACGGCTCATGCAGAAACGAACGGACGAATACCGCGTGATCGATTTGACGGGCTGACCAAAAAGATGGAAAAGCTCTGCGCGGAAGGAAACCGTCTCTTCCCAACGGAGACCGATTCGTAACGCGCCGGTTTTCCGCGAAACCCTACGCAATCAGCAAAGACAGCAGCGGCAGCGTCACGATGCTCGCAAGCGTCGTAAGCAGAACCACGTTGGCGCTCAGCTCCTGCTCGCAGCGGTGCAGCTCCGCCAGCGACAGGATGACCGCCGCCGAGGGCGCGGCGCTCAGAATCAGCATGCAGTCGCGGAACGTCTCGTCCAGTCCCGGAATCAGAAGCACCATGCCATAGGCCGCGAGCGGATACACGATCAGCTTCATCGCGCACACGCCGTACACAAACGGACGGCTGAACAGGCGCTTCAGCTCCACGCTGGCAAGCCTCATGCCCAGCACGATCATGCACAGCGGCGTGCTCATCTTGCCAAGCAGGGAAAGCGCGCCGTTCAAGCTCTCAGGCAAGCGCATTTTCAGAAGGTACAGCGGAAGCGCCGCCAGTACGGACAGCGTCGTGGGATTGAGCACGGCGGCGCGCGGCGAGATATAGCTCGGATCCCGTTTAATGGCGTATACGCCGATTGTAAACACCAGAAGATTCATGCCAGTCAGATAGGCCAGACTGTAGCAGCCCACCAGCGGCTCCGAGGGAAACAGCGCCGTGACGACCGGCAGCCCGAAAAAGCCCACGTTTCCCCACACCGACGCAATAGACAGGATGCGGTACTTCGCCTGCTCAAACCGCTTGCGGAACACGAAAAACAGCGCGCCGAACACCGCAAGCTGCGCCAGCATCGACAGGAGAAAGAACCAGCCGATTTTGATAAAATCCGCCCGGTTGTACTCCATTGCCTGAAACGTGCTGATGATCATGCCCGGACAGCAGATATACAGAAGAATCGCCGAAAGCGTCTTCGCGTGGCTTTCATGCCCCTTCCCGCTTCGAATCAGCAGAAATCCGCACGCGACATACAGAAAAATTACCCCCATGTTTCCCAGCACAATCGAAAACGCCATAAAACCCACCTTCAGCCAGTCATTTCATTCAAATTCAAACGATATACCCGGCGCGGGCGCGCAAACCTCTCTCCAATCCCATGCGTCAAACAATATACCCGCCGCCCAGCAGGCGCTCGCCGTCGTACAGCGCCGCCGCCTGTCCCGGCGCGGGCGCGCGGACGGGCTCGTCGGTCGTCACATGCGCGCCGCCATCCGTAAGAAGCACCGTACACGCGGGCGTTTCCCAGCGCGTATGGCGCACGCGCACCGCCGCGCGAAATTCCGCGCCGGGCGCGCGCCCGTTCACGAAGCTCAAATCCGCAATGTCAAATTCATGCTTGAACAGATCGTCCCACAGGCACAGCTCCAGCTCGTTGCTTTCGGCGTGAATGGCCGATACGTACAGCCTGCGCTCATGCCACATTTCCGGCCAGCGCTGCCCGACGGTATAATGATGAATGCCCTCGTGCGTACCGATTCTCTCGTCTCCCAGCCGCGCCGCGCCCGGCCCCGGCGCGGCCGCCCGGCTTTCCAGCCACTCGGCGTAGGTCTGCCCCTTGATAAAGCAGTTTTCGCGGCTGTCCGGCTTGTTTGCCACCCGCAGCCCCATCTCCGCCGCCATTTCGCGCACGTGCTTCTTCTGATATTCGCCCAGTGGAAGCAAGAGCCGCGAAACCTGCTCCGGCTTCAGCCGCGCCAGCATATAGCTCTGGTCGTTGTCCGGATTGCCCATATAGAGATTCCGCCCATCGCAGCGCGCGTAATGCCCGGTGGCAATCAAACGCGCGCCCAGCTCGTCCGCGCGCCGCAGAAGCGCCGGGAGCTTGACCTCCGGATTGCAGCCGATGCACGGATTCGGCGTTCGCCCCGCCAGATACGCGCGCAGAAACGGCTCGCATACATGCCGGTTCAGCTCCTCGTGAATGTCCGCCACCTGAAGCTCCACGCCCAGCCGCTCCGCGCTCGCCAGCGCATCTGCCCGCGCGTCCGCCCCGGCAATATCCAGATATACGCCGTGCACCTCATATCCCCGCTCCATCAGCACGCGCGCCGCGACCGCGGAATCCACGCCGTCCGACAGACCCAGCACCACTTTTTCCAAGGCCTTTCCCTCCACCGTCAGCCCCTTCACCGCATTGAAAAGCGCCGATGCCCTTCGACACCGGCGCGCGGCTTATGCCCTTCGAACCTTCGGGCCGCTCGCGGTATCCTCGATCGCGTAGCCCATCTCCGTCACGCGCGCGCGAATCGCGTCCGCCTCGGCGAAGTTCTTCGCCTTCTTCGCGGCCTGCCGCGCCTTCAAAAGCGCCTCGACCTCCGGATTTTCGTCGCAGCCGTCAAACGTCACGGCGAATGCGCCCGCCTTGGCCTGCTGCTTTTTCAGCGCCTCGCGGCGCGCCTCGCCCTTCTTGACAACGTCCAGACCCAGCACGGAGTCAAACCGCTTCAGCGCCTCCAGCTTGGTGTCGTCGTTCGTATTGTACTTCAGCGCGTCATACAGCGCCGTCACCGCCAGCGACGTGTTCAAATCGTTGTCCAGCGCGGCGCGGAACTTCTCGTCCAGCGCCTTCAGCGCGTCCTCGTCGATTTCCGCGCCCGCGGGCTTCAGCGCCGCGACCTTGGCAATCAGCTTATTGTAGGTCGTCTGCGCGTTGTCAAGGTTCTCCCACGTGAATACCAGCCCGCGGCGATAGTGGCTTTGCAGGCAGAACAGGCGATACGCCAGCGGGTCGTAGCCCTTTTCCTCCAGCAGCGAAACCGTCAGAAACTCGCCCTTGCTCTTGGACATCTTGCCGCCCGTGGTGTTCAGGTGGTACACATGCATCCAGTAATTGCACCACTTGTGCCCCAGATAGGCCTCGGACTGCGCGATTTCGTTGGTATGGTGCGGAAACGCGTTGTCAATGCCGCCGCAGTGAATGTCCAGATCCTCGCCCAGATGCTTCATGGAGATGCCGGAGCACTCAATGTGCCAGCCCGGATAGCCCACGCCCCACGGTGAATCCCATTTCAGCGCCTGATCCTCGAACTTGGACTTGGTGAACCACAGCACGAAATCGTTCTTGTTGCGCTTGTTCTCGTCGGCCTCCACGCCCTCGCGCACGCCCACGGCCAAATCTTCCTCGTCAAAATCGTTGAACACATAGTACTTTTCCAGCTTCGACGTGTCAAAATACACGTTCCCGCCGGCAAAATAGGCATACCCCGTGTCCATCAGCTTCTGAATAATCTTGATATACTCGTCAATGCAGCTCGTCGCGGGCTCCACAACGTCCGGCCGCTTGATGTTCAGCTTCCGGCAGTCGGAGAAAAACGCGTCGGTGTAATACCTCGCGATTTCCATCACGGTCTTGTGCTCGCGGCGTGCGCCCTTGAGCATCTTGTCCTCGCCCTCGTCGGCGTCGCTGGTCAGATGACCCACGTCGGTAATATTCATCACGCGCTTCACGTTGTAGCCGATGCAGCGCAGATATTTCTCCAGAACGTCTTCCATGATATAAGAACGCAGGTTGCCGATGTGCGCAAAGTGGTACACCGTCGGCCCGCACGTATACATCTTCACGATGTCCGGATGATTGGGCTTGAATTCTTCCTTCACGCGGGAAGCGGAATTGTACAGATACATGGAAGTTCCCCCTCGGTTAACGTTATTAATCCCCTATCCCGCATATCATACAACAAACCGACGTGAAGCGCAAGCGCGCAAGGCGGCAGTTTGGTAAAAAATACAGCGTCTCCGCCGCCCGGCGGTCTGACAGGCGGCTATGAAATATGATCCTGAAGTTATTAATCGAACAAATTTCAGCCAATTCCGCCCCATGGATTCCATTTGCGCGGAAGGTATGCTATAATGAAGGGTACAGTGAGAGAGTATTGCCTGAAAGGGACTGGAATATGCGCGCATTGATTCTCGCATCCGCGTCGCCGAGGCGGCGCGAGCTTCTGACGAACATGGGCATCCCCTTTACCGTTCACCCCTCCGACGCGGACGAAACCGTGTCCGGCGCGCCCGAGGAAATGGTTCGAACGCTGGCGCTGCGCAAGGCCGCGCAGGTCGCGCGCGAATGCGGCGCGGGCTGGATTGTGGGCGCGGACACGCTGGTCGCGCTGGACGGCCGCGCGCTGGGCAAGCCCGCGGACGCGGACGACGCCGTTCATATGCTGAAGGCGCTCTCCGGCCGCGCGCACGACGTGTTCACCGGCGTATGCCTGATGGACGCGGCGACGGAAAAGCGCGACCTGCGCGTCGTGGGCACAAGGGTGTTCTTCCGCCCTCTTGCAGAGGAAGAAATCCGCGCCTACGCGGCTACGGGCGAGCCGATGGACAAGGCCGGCGCCTACGCCATTCAGGGCGGCGCGCGCGGCTTCGTGGAGCGCTACGAGGGCTCCTACGAGAACATCGTCGGCTTCCCCACGCAGGAATTTGCCAAAATGTACGAGGGCTTTGAGAGCCTGCTGAAATAAGGAGCAAGCTATGGGTGTATTTTCTTCCGGCGGCATCGGCATCGACATGGGTTCCGGCAGCACCGCCGTTTATCTGGAAAACGAGGGCGTAACGCTTCGTGAGCCTACCTGCGCGCTGGTGAACCGCGAAAACGCTTCGGAGGTGCTCGCCTTGGGCCGGGACGCGCAGCGCATGGCCGGGCGCACCGACGACGCGAGCATCCTCGTCGCCCCGGTCATCGACGGCGGCGTGGCCGATTCCGAGCTGGCGGCCATTCTGATGCTGTCCGTCGCCGAAAAGGCCTGCGAAAAGCGCCGTCCATTCGAAAAAAGCCGCCTTGCCGTCACCGTTCCGCACGGCGCCACGCGCGTAGAGCGCGCCGCGCTGGCGACGGCCACGGGACTGGCGGGCGCAAAGAAGGCGCTGATCGTCAAAGCTCCCGTCGCCGCCGCCATCGGCGCGGGCGTTCGAATTGATCGTCCGCAGGGCGTGCTCGTGATCTCCGTCGGCTGCGCCGTGACGGAAATTTCCATTCTTTCGATGAACGGCGTCGTCGCCTCGCGCACGATGAAAACCGGCTCCATGGCCTTTGACGAAGCCATTGTGCGCTACATCCGCCGGGTAAAGGGTCTGGTTATCAGCCTCGGCACGGCGGAGGATTTGAAAAAGGACATCGGCAGCGCCGTGCGCCCCGCCGAGACGAACGAGGTGCTTCTGCGCGGCCGCCACGTCGTGACGGGCAAGCCGTCCACCGAGTCCATCTGCGCAATGGACGTATACCTCGCGCTGAACGAGCCCATTCGCGCCATCGTGGAGGCCATCTGCGACGCGCTGTACAACGTGCCGCCGGAGCTGACAAGCGACATTCTGGACAGCGGCCTGTACCTCACCGGCGGCGGCGCGCTGCTGGAGGGCTTTGCCGAGCGCCTGAAAACCGAAACGCAGCTGGCCGTCAACGTCAGCGCGAGCCCGCAGGACGACGCTGTGACCGGCGCGGGAAAATGCGCGTCGGACGACCGCCTTGCCCGCGCGCTGATCGCCGCGCACTCCGCCTTTGAAGTCTGATTTCTCCGGGAGGCGACTGTAAATTGGCCAAGACCCATCCTTCCTCGAAGAGCCGCAAGCGCAGCCTGCGCATTCAGCGCGCCGTCTATTCCATTTTGGTTACGCTGGCCGTCTTCGTGATTCTATACTACCTGATCGTGCGCCCGTCGGGCGACACGTCCATCGTGGAAAACGGTCTCGGCACGGTGTTTACGCCCATTCAGCGCGGCATGACCGCGGTAACGGGCTTCATCCGCAGCTGGTTCGGCGTTTCCTCCAGCGACTCCGACAAGGATCAGACGATCGCAGAATTGCAAATGGAGGTTGAGCGGCTGAGCATTCAGCTGAACAGCTATGCCGAGGTTGAAAGCGAGAACCAGCGCCTGCAGGTGCTTTTGAACGCGCAGGACGAATACGACGCGCTTTCCCCCGTATACGCGAAGGTCATCGCCAAGGACACCGGCGTGTGGTTTGATTCGTTCACCATCAACCGGGGCACGAACGACGGCGTTCAGACCAACATGGCCGTTGTGAACGGCTCCGGCCTTGTGGGGCGCGTGTACGAGGTGGGCTACAACTACGCCAAGGTGCTTTCCATCATCGACCCCCGTTCCTCCGTGGCCACGCTGATCGGCCGCACGCGCGACAACGGCATGCTGCAGGGCGAAACGCAGTCGAATTCCGACAGCGCCGAATGCTATATGTATTACCTGCCGAACATCGGCAACGTCAAAATCGGCGACAGCATCTACACCTCCGGCCTTGACTCCCGCTTCCCGAAGGGATTATACGTGGGCACGGTCACGGCCATCAGCCGCTCGCAGGAAACGGCAGATAAATACGTGGTCGTCTCCCCCGCCGTGCAGTTTTCTTCCATAGAAGAGGTCTTTGTGCTGCGCGAGCAGGTGGAAACGGCGGACGAGTCGCTGCCCGCCGTGCCGACGGGGACGCCCAAGCCGATTGTGACCGTCAAGCCGACGGCGACGAGCAACATCTACAGCTATCAGACGCCGCGCGCCGTGGACGACAACGCCATCTGGGTCATGCCGACCGCCACGCCCAGCGTGACCGCCGTGCCCGAGACCACAAAGGCGCCGGGCTCCGACAAGCCCATCCCCGAGGAGAGCTGGCTGGAAAACTGATCTGAACCGGGAGAACACTCATGCCGCTTAAGAAACGATTGTTTGCCTTCGCCGTATCGATTCTGTTTCTGCTGATCGATACCTCCGTGATTCCGTTCACCGGGCTGAACACGGCCTACGTGCCCCGGCTGTCCCTTCTCAGCGTGATCACCATCGCGCTGCTGGCCGGCCGAACGCAGGGCATTCTGTACGGCGCGATTACCGGAATCCTGATGGACATCACGCTGACCATTCCAACCGGCCTCGTGTCGGCGCTTTACACGGTCGCCGGCTTCCTGGCCGGCTGGATTGGGCGAAAGATGCGCGTGCGCATCCTTTCGTCCATCGTCGCACCCATCGCGGCCATGCTGGCGTATGAGCTCACGATGCTGGTGTACTACTTCATGCAGGCGCAGACGGTCTCCGCCGCGCAGGCGCTGGCCATGCTCGCCCGCGCAGGCATCGGCACGGTGCTGGTTCAGCCGCTCTACCTGCTGTATAACCTTGTTCTCAAGCCGAAGCGCTCCCGCTACGCGCGCTGAAAACCGAGCTGCTCGAACCGAAAAGGGGTGAACGCGTGAAAAAGAAGTATCTAAGCCGCTATCTGGTCATGAGCGGCGTCATCCTGTTTGTTTTTCTGGCCATGGTCGTCCGTCTGTATTCCATGCAAATCGTCCATCATGACGACTACGTGGCCAAGGCCGAAAAGAAATCCACCAAGACCATTCAGCTGACCGGCATGCGCGGAACGATTTACGACGCCGACATGATTCCGCTGGCGTACGACGCGCGTTCCTACGACGTGCAGTTCTACCGCGACCCCACGAAGAAAACCGCGGAGGATCGCAAAAGCTACACCCGCTCGATCTATGAAACGATCCTGCTGATCGAATCCAACGGCAAAAAAACGCTGGATCCCTCCACCGAATTCTGGCTCAAGCGCGACGCCTACGGTCAGTGGACGTGGAATTTCAACACCACCAGCGAAACCGTCGCGAAGACGCGCGAAAGCCAGTGGCGCGCCAACTTCTATCTGTCCAACACGGAGAAATACCCCGTCGAATCGCTGTTTGACAAGCTCTGTGAAAACTACGGCATCGACGCGGAGCTGTCCGAGGAATACAAGCTGAAGATTCTCGCCATCTGGCAGGCCTCGCGCATGAACAACTACAACTCCACCCCCGTCACCATCGCCTACGACGTGGGCTTTGAAACCGTGGCGGAGCTGGAGGTGCGAACGATGGAGCTGGACGGCATGTCCGTAAAGGAAAGCTCCACCCGCCGTTACCCGTTCCGCTCGCTGGCCGCGCACAGCATCGGCTACGTCAGCCGCATCACAACCTCCACCGCGCTGGAATCCTACAAGGAGCAGGGCTACCCCACCGACGCATTCGTCGGCGCGACGGGGCTTGAATACTCAATGGAGGATCAGCTGTCCCCCTATCTGGAATACCGGCAGGGCAAGCGCGAGGTGGAAATCAACAACCTTGGCGCCGTCGTGCGCGAGCTTTCCTACGTCGCGCCCAAGGACGGCAACTCCATCGTCACAAACATCAACTCCTCCCTGCAGGCCGTCATGGAGGCGGCGCTGCCGGAGACGATTCAGACGATTTACGAAACGCAGTACGCCATTCTGAACGGCCTGAACGACACCGGCCTGCGCTGGAACCGCGTAAACGCCGCCACGCTGGCGTACTATGGTGAGAACGGCTACGAGGTTTCCCTCGCCAAAACCGGCGCCATGGTCGCCATGGATCCCAACAACGGCAAGGTTCTCGGCATATGCTCCTATCCGTCCTACGACCTGAGCATCTTTGAGGGCACGACGGTCGATCCCGGCGGCTGGTCGGAAATCGCCGCCGACGACCGCAACCCCATGTTCAACCGCGCCATTTCCGCCAAGGACTCCCCCGGCTCCATCTTCAAGCTGGTCACGTCGCTGGGCGGCCTGAGCGAGGGCGCGATTACGCTCACGGAGCGCATCTCCGACGAGGGCGAGTTCTACCGCGAGGGAACCGATACCTCGTATAAGCCGCGCTGCTGGATCAGCGAATCCAAGCGCTATCAGCACGCCGACCAGACCATCATTGAGGCCATCAAAAACAGCTGCAACTACTTCTTCTACGAGGTTTCCTATCGCCTCGGCTCCACGAACATCACAAAGTGGGCCGCCGCGCTGGGTCTGACGACGAAGACGAACATCGAGCTTCCCAGCGAATCCACCTCCTTCGTCGGCAATCAGGCAATGCTGTACGACCCGGACGTATCCATCTCCCAGCAGCAGACCGACAAGCCGAAGATCACCGCGGCGATGATCAAAAAGCTGTTCCTGCGCGTCGGCGCGGACCGCGGCGTCGAGTACGACGACGACCGCCTGAACGAGGTAACGAAATCCATCCTCGATATCGTCATCACCTACGACTCAAAAAGCGAATGGCTGCCCGCAATCCGCGATATACTTCTTTATGACATGAACCTGCCGCGCAACTATATCGCCAGCCACTTCATGGTTAACACCATCAACACCTACCTGAACGACCTGAAGTGGACGCCCGCTGAAACGATCATGGCCGGCATCGGCCAGTCGATCACGCAGGTGACCCCGATCGCCGTCGCCCGCTACACGGCGGCCATCGCCAACGGCGGCACGGTGTACGACGCGCAGATCATCGACAAGATCATCGACGCCGACGGAAACATCGTTGTGCAGAAGGAGCCGGTTGTGGCCAACCAGATCGTCACCAGTCAGGCCTACTTCGACGCCATTCACGAGGGCATGGAGGAGGTTACCTCGGTAGAAAACGACGGTACCGCCGCCGCGCAGTTCGCTAATTCCAAATACAAGATCGCCGCAAAGACGGGAACGTCTCAGCGTACCGATCTCGACCTTGAGAACAACGCGTGGCTGGTCACCTACGCCCCGGCGGACGATCCCAAGATCGTCGTTGTCGTCTACATTCAGAACGGCTACGCCGGCGCGCACGCCGCGAAAGCCGCCATCAAGACCATCGAGTACTACCTCGACAGTCTTCAGTATGTGGAGACCAACGCCGTATCCGCGGACAACTCGCTTTCCGATTAAGAAAAGGGGACAACACAGTGGGAAAATCCATCGTAATCACCTCCGGTAAGGGCGGCGTGGGCAAGTCCACGGCCGCGGGGAACCTCGCAGCCGGCCTCGCCTTTGGCGGGCGGCGCGTGCTGCTTATCGATATGGATATCGGCCTTCGCTCGCTGGATCTGATGCTGGGCGCGGAAAACGACGTGGTATACGACCTTGTGGACGTGGTGCAGGGCGTCTGCACGCTCGAGCAGGCGCTGTATCGCGACCGCCGCCGCGAGGGACTTTTCCTGCTGCCCGCCTCTCAGCAGACGGGCTCGTCCGCCGTAACGCCCGAGGATATGCGCGCGCTGGCGCGGAAATTCAAGGGCAGCTTCGATTACGTGATTTTCGACTGTCCCGCCGGCGTGGGACGCGGCTTCCGCAACGCCTGCGCCGCCGCGGACAGCGCCATACTGGTCATCACGCCCGATCCCGTGTGCGTGCGTGACGCGGAGCGCGTGCGCGAGCTTCTGAAGGCCGACGGAATCACCGACATGCAGCTGTTGATCAACCGCGTGGCGCGCAGAAATCCCCTCTCCACGGACGAATGTATCCGCCTGATGGACATGCCTGTCCTCGGCTTCATTCCGGAGGATCCCGCCGTCGGCTTCGCGGCCGCGGCCGGTTCTCAGGTACTCGATCACGAAACGAGCGCCGGAGACGCGTTTGAGCGCGTCGTCCGCCGGCTGCTCGGCGAAACCATACGCTACAGAATCCCGCACGACCGCCTGACGCACAGGCTCCGCACCGGATTCGGAAAGGAAGCCTCATGCAAGAAAGGATAAAACAGCTGCGCGCGGACATTCAGAAAAACCGGTTCAATCCCCGGCTGATCCGGCATTTTGACTGGCCGCTGTTCCTGCTTGTGCTCGCCATATCGCTGTTCGGCATTGTTTCCATCTACGCCGCCACCGCGAGCGCGACCGAGGAGGAGGTGCACGGGCTGGCGCAGGTGCTCAACACCCACCCCATCACCTACGCGCGGCTTCAGTTTTTCTGGATGCTGGCCGGAATCGTCGCCATGTGCGCGATGATCTTCTTCAACTACCACCTGTTCGGCCACTACGCTGACCTGATCTACTGGGCAAACATTTTCATTCTGCTCGCCGTGCTTTCGGTGGAGGCCGGCCGCGGCGGCATGACCGCCTTCTTCAAATGGGGCTCCAGCTCCGGCAGTCTCGGTCAGCGCGGCCTGCAGCCGTCCGAATTTGGTAAAATCGCCATCATTATCGCGCTGGCAAACCTGTTTTCCAAGCGCAGAAAGCCGATCCAGACGCTGCGCGAGCTGATTCCGCTGTGCGTGTACGTATTCATCCCGCTGGTTCTGGTTATCATGCAGCCCGACTTCGGCACCGCTCTGGTGTATCTCGCCATCTTCGCCGTGCTTCTGTGGGTATCGGGAACCAGTCTCAAGCTGATCGTCGGCGTGCTGTCGGTAGCCGTCGTCGTGCTGGTGCCTGTGTGGTACGTCATGAACGCCTCCTCCAGCTCCTTCCGCCTGACGCGAATCCTGATGTGGCTGAACCCGGAGGATTACCCGGACGACGCCATGCAGGTCATCAACGGGCAGATTGCCATCGGCTCCGGCGGGCTCACCGGCAAGGGCATGTTCTCGCTGGGCTCGTTCGCCTCCCTCGGCTTCATCCCCGACGATCACACCGACTTCTGCTTCGCCATCGTGTGCGAGGCGTTCGGCTTTCTCGGCGCGACGGCGCTCATCCTCGCCTTCGCCCTGCTGCTGGGCCGGCTGATCTGGCACGCGGTCAAAACCGAGGACAAGTTCGGCTCCTACCTTATCACCGGCGTTATGGCCATGTTCCTGTTTCATATCATGGAGAACATCTGCATGATCATCGGTCTGACGCCCGTTACCGGCATTCCGCTGCCCTTCATCAGCTACGGCGGCTCCAATTACCTTACGAACATGCTGGCCATCGGTCTGGTGATGAACGTCGTGATGAACTCCCGCCTGAACCGCCAGCTGGGCGACAACCGATACACGCAAAGGCTGTAGGACAAACTCATGAAACCTCCTTCCCCCGGCATACAATGCCGTAAACGGAAGGAGGTTTTCTTATGGACGGCAAAACGCAGGGAGGCCTGAGGCTGCACACGACCATGCAGCCCCCTGAAACGGCTCCGGCTACGGAGGAACCCCATGTGCGCTGGCGGCTTCGCCGGCGAAAGGACAGGCACGGCGCACCGCGCGTGCGTCAGCGCGTTACCAAAAGAGCGCCCGGCGAACGGCTTCTGCGCAACACGGCCATTGCCTGCGCGCTGCTTTTGACCGTGATGGCGCTCGGCAGCATCGACAGCCCCGCCGCAAACCGCGTGACCAGCGCCATTCGAGGCGCGCTGTCCATGGACATGAGTCTGGATGAATCGCTGGGCAAGCTGTCGTTCGTTCAGAATCTGGTGCCGGAATCCGCACTGGTGTTTCTGAACATCGGCGGACGGCGCTCCTCTGCGGGCATCCCGGTTCAGGGCGAAGCCGTGCACGCGTTCAGCGAGGCACAGCCGTGGACGGAATACAAAACGACGGACGCGGCACAGGTGCGCGCGATTGCCGACGGAACCGTCTCGGCCGTCAGCCCGTCCGGCGAGGGCGACTGGACGCTGCTCGTCAATCATGCCGACGGCTCCTGCGCCGTGTTTGCGTATCTCCAGTCGGTCTGCGTGAAAATCGGCGATTCTGTTTTCCGCGGCGACGCGCTGGGAACCGCCGGAGAGGGCGAAAACGCGCGCCTGTATCTGGAGGTGCGCGCCGCGGACACGCCCATCGATCCCGCGAAGCTGATTTCGGAGGGCAAGCGTTGACCGTGCGCGGCATGCGCCTGCGCGTTCACCCACTTACGCCCCTGATGCTGGCGCTGATCTATGTGCTGTCCGGCGGTCAGGCGCTGATTCCCTCGCTCATTGCGCTGGGCGCGCACGAAAGCGCGCACCTGCTGCTGGCGCTCCGTCTGCGCGCGCGCGTGGATGAAATCGAGCTGATGCCGTTCGGCGCGGCCATTCGCCTGTACGAGCTGTGGGAGTCCTCCCCGGGCGCGCTGATCGCCATTGCGCTGGCCGGCCCCGGCATGAATCTCGCGGCGGCCTCGCTGCTGGCGCTGGGGCTGTACGCCTTCCCGGCGGAGGCATTTGCGCTGATTCCGCTGATTCGCATGAATCTGGCCATTGGTGCGGTGAATCTCCTGCCCGCGCTTCCGCTGGACGGCGGGCGCGCGCTGTGCGCGCTGATGGCGCTGCGGATGGACAGGCACCGCGCCGTGCGCATCGGCGTAATCCTTGGCCGCGTGCTGGCGGCAGGCATCATGCTGTTTGCCGGCTTTCTCTGCCTGTCCGGCGAGCGCCTGCAGCTGGGTCTCGTGCTTTCGGCCGTCTACATCCTTGCCTCCGGCGAACGCGAACGGCGGCAGTCGGAGGGCGCGACGCTGCGCGCCATGCTCCTGAAGCCGAACGCGCCCGAAACGCCCGCGCCCGTGCGCTGGATCGCCATCTCCGAAACCGCGACCGTGCTGGACGCCGTGCGCGAGATGCGCCCCGGACACACGCACCTGTTCGCCGTGATGAACGCAAGCGGCGGCGTGCAGACCGTGCTCACCCAAGCCCGCGTCCTCGCCGCCGTGGAGCGCGACTCCACCTTGCCCCTCTCGTCGCTCATCGCGTAGGCTGGCCGCGCCCACGCGCCGCGAATTTTGCGCTTCAGGCTTGCAAATCATGGATAGAAGTATTATAATAAAGTTGCGTAAACAGGTTTACAAATGAAATGGAGGCACGTTTTCTATGATGAAAATTGCGGTTCAGACTGGCGGCCCGGAGGAAAGACTGGGCGTAGATGCGACCTATCGGCTGGTAAAGGAAGCCGGCTTTGACGCGGTTGACGCGAATATCGACCATCTCGTCAGCGGACGCGACCTGCTCGACCGAAGGATTCCCGAAATTTTCCTTTCCGGCTCCGACAAGGAATGCGCCGAGCGCTTCCTGCCGTGGAAGGAAGCCGCGGAGAAGTACGGCATCGACAATTATCAGGCGCACGCGCCGTTCCCCAGCTATGTGTACGACGAGAACAGCGAGAAATACAACGATCAGATTCTCACGATGCTCAAGCGCATGATTCTGGGCTGCGATGTGATGAACTGCCGCAACCTGATCATTCACCCCTTCTTCCTTGGCTATGATCAGCAGCTTGCGCCCGAGAAGGAGTGGGAGATCAACATCGACCGCTATTCCCGCCTGATTCCGGAGGCGAAGAAGTACGGCGTAACGATCAACTTGGAAAACATGTTCACGGTGAAGCGCGGCAAGGTCTACGCGGCCTGCTGCTCGGACATCACCACGGCCTGCCGCTATGTAGACACGCTCAACGGCCTTGCCGGCGGCAAGCAGTTCGGCTTCTGTCTGGATACCGGCCACCTGCTGCTCGTGGGGCTGGACGTGAAGAACGCCATGATCGAGCTGGGCGACCGCATTACCGCGTTCCACGTGCACGACAACGACGGCGCGCACGATCAGCATCTCGCGCCGTACATGGGCGTGCTGGACTGGAACCGCTTCGTGGAGGGTCTGAAGGCCATTGGCTATAACAAGACGATGAGCTTTGAAACCTTCAATATCTGGAACGTGATGGACGAGGAAATCGCGCCGAAGATGATGCGGTTTATCGCTGAGTGCGGACGCACCTTCGCACGCCGCGCCGAGGCGTAACGCATCTGTGCGCCGCCGTCGCGCGGCGCTGGCAAAGCCGACCGTACGGAAGGATGAATGGAAATGAAGCGCGCTGCCTGCCTGTTTCTCGTGCTGCTCATGGCGCTGGGCGTCGTGTACGCGGAGGGCGAAGAACGAAGCCTTGGGAGCTTTCACTATCGTTTAAGCGGCGACGGAACCGCCGTGCTGACCGGATATGACCGGGGGCTGTCGATTCCCGAGCTCTCGATTCCCGCCACGCTGGACGGCCGCGCCGTTACCGCCATCGGCGACCGCGCGTTCGCGGACTGCGGCTGGCTTACGAAGGTCACGATTCCGGAGGGCGTAACGTCCATCGGAGAGGAGGCTTTCTCCGGCTGCGGCGCGCTTGAGGTTCTGCGGCTGCCGTCCACGCTTTCACAGCTTGCGACAACGGCGTTTGATGGCTGCGACAGGCTGTCGCTGGAGCAGACCTCCGGCAGCTTCTACTATCAGGCAGCTGACGGCAAGGCGACAATTACCGGCTACGCACGCGAGAAGGGCGTTTCGGAAATTCAGATTCCCGCGGCGCTGGGCGGGGCCGCCGTTACGGCGATCGGCGACCGCGCGTTCGCGGACTGCGACTGGCTGACGGCGGTCGAGATTCCGGAGGGCGTGACGAGCATCGGCGAGGAGGCGTTCTCCGGCTGCAAGGCGCTCAAAACCGTTCAGAAGCCCGCGACGCTTACAAGCGTCGCCGATACGGCGTTTGATGGCTGCGAGGGGCTGAAGGAAGCGGCGCAGGAAACGCAGACGAAGTCGGAAAAACACAATTACGTGCTGAACACCAACACGAAAAAGTTTCACAAAACCGGCTGCGGAAGCGTCAAGCAGATGAAGGATAAGAACAAAAAGATGTTTTACGGCACGCGCGAGGAAGCGATCAAGAAGGGCTATTCGCCGTGCAAAAAATGCAATCCATAAGACGGACTGCCGCGAGCCGCCTCCAAACGCGCCAAAGAGCCGGGAGCGGCTCGCTTCGTAAAAATCCAAAGTTGAAAAAAACATGTTTTTCCACGGAAGGAATTGTTTTTGCGCCGGAAATGTGGTATGATAGTCGGGAAACAATCGTCACGAAGGGATGGATTTAACAATGGCAGGAAATCGCGCGCACGCAATGAACACCCGGAAAAAGAAAGAGCCCTTTACCTTCAGTAAGCTCACGCCCAAACAGAAAAAGCTTTGGAAGTGGGGCGCAATCATCGTTGCGTGTCTGCTGGTGGTCATTGTCGTGCTGGGTCAGTATGACCTTCTGCCGCATTTTAAGGGCAACCTGCATCTCGTCGGCGGAAAGCTTCTGGGCGTTGACGCAAACGACGTTATCGTCAATCTGGGCGACAGCAAGAATACCGAGTATTACAAAATCGGAAAATTTGACGTGCCGGAGGGCTTCGAGCTTTTGGGTGAGGATACCGTAAACGTGCGAAGCGACGAGCTTGAGACCGAATGGGTCATTAAGCCCTCGGAGGGCTATCAGGGCGTGCAGTATATCGCGGTGTGCGGCACCAGCGAGTCCGCCGAGAAGCGCAAGGAAGCGGTTCGCAGTCTGGGCGCGGTCGTCGATTCGGAAACCGAGGAAACCACCTATCCCGATCTGACCGAGGGCGTGTCCCCGGTGAAAAACGTCGCGTTCAGCGGATATATTTACGGCGACGAGCAAAAGGATACGTACAGCGGCATGTACAATCGCTACTTCAGCACCTTCATTCCCGGCGAGGAAAAGGACAGCAGCATCATGGTCATGATTACCTGCAAGGCTAAAAAGCAGGAAAACCTGCCCGACGAGGCGACGCTGGTCGAGCTGATGGGCAGGGTTGTGGACGGAATCACCACGAAGTAAAACCGCACCAGCGATGGAAATCCGCGGCCGTCAGAAGCGCGTCGCGGATTTCTGTGTAGAAAGGAAGGGAAACATGGCGAAAAGAAACTCGGCGCACGCGCAGAAGCGGCGCGCGGCGGCGAAGCCGTTCAGCTTCAGGGAGATGACGGCGAAACAGAAGAGAATTGCGGCGCTGATTGTCTCGGTGTGTGTGGTTGTCCTTGCGGCAATCGTGCTTTTGTGCGCGGACGTGCTTCCGCATCGGGACGGCAGTCTGAACGTGCGGGGCGGCAAGGCGCAGACGACGCGCGAAAACGCGCTGGTGATCAACGGCGGAAGTCAGGCAGAGCCGAAATATTTCGAAATTGCCACCGTGAGCGGCACGATGGACGGCTTTACCCTGACTGAATACACCGTCGATAAGGGCGACGAGAACATCACGCAGTTCTGGTACGAGGCCGACGACGCGGAAAACGAGATTTACCACTATTATCTTTGCGGCATTCCCATGCGCGCCGAAAAAACGATGCGCGCGTCGGCAATGGCGCGCGGACTGATTTCGAGCGAAGCGGCGGAAGACGCGGCCATTCCCGGCGAGGTGCGCGGGACGTATGACGACGGCCGCGCCTATTGCGGCTACGCGCTGCTTCAGCAGGACGCGGAGAACGACGGCGGGATGTGGCACCGCTACCTGTTCCTGTATACGGACGCCGGAGAAAACGCCTGCGTGCTTATGCAGGTGGACAGCCGCGCGAAGACCGAGGCAGGGCTGGCGACGGAGGAAGCGCTGCTCGCCTTTGCGCGCGAGGCGTGGAAGAACGTGGAGCTTTTGAAATGAGAGCGTCCCTGAAGTGCGCAAACGACGCCGCGCATTTGGTTTCGGAAATCGGCTTTCTGCCGCTGTTTGCGGGGTCGATTCCCGGCTTTTCGGTGGAGGAGCTTACGCCGGGACAATGGTGGACGGGTCTCGCGGATGATCCGTGGGGCTGGCGCGAAACATTAGCCGGGCGCGGAGACGTGATCTACGGCAAGCTATTCGAGGGTCGCGCGGGGTTCGTGAGCCGGGAATGGTTCCCGACGCTGATCAACCTGCGGCGCGACGGCTACGATTTTGATTCACGCTGGGAGGAAGGCCTCGCGACGCCGCTGTGCCACGCGATCATGCGCGAGGTGGAAAAGGAGCCGGGGCTTTTGAAAAGCGAATTGAAAAAGCGCGCCGGCGCAAAGGGCTTTGAGGGCGCGGTGACGCTTTTACAGGAGCAGACCTACCTGCTCATAGGCGGCTTCGAGCGCAGGCGAAATCGCTTCGGCGAACCCTACGGCTGGCATATCGCGCGCCTGACAACCCCGGAGGCCATGTTCGGCGCGGAATGGGCTACTCAAATGTACGCGGAAGCGACGGAGGCATCTCGCGCGCGTATCGAAGCGCACCTGCGCGCCCTTCTTCCCAAGGCGGAGCCGGAGGCGCTGCGCCGTCTGATCGGCTGAAGGAAGTTGACCGCCGAATTAACGCGGATACGCTTGTAACGGGGCGCGTATGCGGTATAATAAAGCCAGCGATGAAGGGAATGTACGCGCGTTTCGGTTTCTTCAGAGATCCGGCGGCTGGTGCGAGCCGGAGGAACGCACGCGCGCTTCCATCCCAGAGCACTCCGCGACGAGCGGAGCGGGCTCGGCCCGTTACAGCCGGATGAGGTGCCGGGCAACCGGCAAAAAGGGTGGTACCGCGGTCTATCATCGCCCCTGCTGATGGCAGGGGCGTTATTTTTGGAGAGTGAAAGCATGCTTGATCTGAATCTGATTCGTTCCAACCCGGATTTCGTGAAGGACGCGCTGAAAAAGCGCGAGTACGACGTTGACTTTACCGAGCTGCTTGCGTGGGACGCGCGTCGCCGCGAGCTGATTCTCGAAAACGAAAACGCGAAGGCCGAGAGCAACAAAAAGAGCAAGGAAATCCCCATGCGCAAAAAGCAGGGGCTGGACGCGAGCGACCTTCTGAACGAGCTGAAGGAGCTGAAGGAAAAGATTGCCGTGATGGACGCGGAGCAGAGCGAGCTGGAGGAAAAGATTCGCCGCTTCGTGCTGGCGCTTCCAAACCTGCCCGCCGAGGACGTGGCCGCCGGCGGCAAGGAAAACAACCGTCCCGTAAAGGTGTTCGGTGAGAAGCCCGTGTTCGAGTTTGAGCCGAAGAACCATGTGGATCTGTGCACGTCGCTGGGTCTCATCGACTACGAGCGCGGCGTGAAGATGGGCGGCAACGGCTTCTGGCTGTACACCGGCGAGGGCGCGAAGCTCGAATGGGCGCTGCTCAACTACTTCATCACCGAGCACCTGAAGGACGGCTACGAGTTCATGCTGCCGCCGCACATCCTGACCTACGAGTGCGGCCTGACGGCCGGTCAGTTTCCGAAGTTTGAGGACGACGTGTTCCGTCTGACTGAGGAAGGCTTCCACTTCCTGCTCCCGACGGCGGAGACCGCGCTGATCAACCTGTACCGCGGCGAAATTCTCAACGAGGCCGACCTGCCCAAGCGCCTGTTCGCCTACACGCCCTGCTACCGCCGTGAAGCCGGTACGTACCGCGCCAGCGAGCGCGGCATGATTCGCGGCCACCAGTTCAACAAGATTGAAATGTTCGGCTACACCCGCCCCGAGGACAGCGACGCCATGCTGCAGGAGCTGATCGGCAAGGCCTGCCGTCTGGTCGAGGGTCTGGGTCTGCATTACCGCCTGTCCAAGCTCGCCGCGGGCGACTGCTCCGCGTCGATGGCCACGACCTACGACATCGAGCTGTGGATTCCCAGCATGGACGAGTACAAGGAGTGCTCCAGCGTGTCTAACGCCCGCGACTATCAGGCGCGCCGCGGCAACATCCGCTTCCGCCGCGCCGAGAGCAAGAAGCTCGAGTACGTGCACACGCTCAACGGCTCCGGTCTGGCCACCAGCCGCCTGATACCCGCCATCGTGGAGCAGTTCCAGCAGCCCGACGGCAGCGTGGTCGTTCCCGAAAAGCTGCGCCCGTTCTATGGCAAGGATCGGATCACAAAGAAGTAATCCGTATCGAAAAAAGGAAATAAACGAACGTCCGTAAGGATGATTAAAGGCCTGTCGCGGCATTCAAATGCTGCGGCAGGCTCTTTTGCTGTTTATTGGGGAAGCGCTATTCCTCCGTTGCCTCGCCCGCTTCCTCCCGGATTCGTTCGTACACCTCGTTAAAGCTCATTTTGCGGATTTTGCGTCCCTTGCCTCCGGGAATCTGCTTATCCAGCATGCACGCGCCCTTGTAATCGCAGAAGCGGCACGCGTCGGACACCTCCGAACGCGCCGGAGTGATTTCGGTTTCTCCGGAGGAAATGGCGTTTGTGAAGCGCGCGGCGCGTTCGAGCGAATGGCGCATAAGCAGGCTGAATTCATCCTCCGTCGCCATGTTCGTGCGCGCGTCCGGCTCGCCGCTCTGAAGAAAGCGAACGCGGAATACCCTTTCCGGCTCCCGCGCCATGCGGCGAATCAGCGCGCTGTCGCGAGGCAGGATGCCCTCCATGCGCAGCTTTTCGGCGCGCAGCTTCTCGATTTCCTCCTCGTTCAGGCTCTCGGTGTTGATCACCGGGTCGTCCACGCGGAAATAGAACGCGCCCGCGCTTCGAGCGCCGTATTTGTGAATCGCCTCCGCCAGATAGAGGATCAGCTGAAGCTGTAGGCCCTCGTATACCTCCCCCGCGTCCAGCTTTTTGCCGCCGCGCTTGTAGTCGATCACGCGCAGATAGCGCTCGCCCGCGTCCGCCATGCCGTCGATGCGGTCGATGCGGCCGTCCAAGCGCGTCTGCGTGTTCGTGTGCAGCTTCAGGCTGTACCGTCCCTCGCCGAACGCCATTTCCAGCTCGACCGGCCGGAACGCGCTGCCGCGAAGCTGCGCGCTGAGCGCGCGGGCGGCGCGCGCCAGTATGCGCCGCATCCGCCGCGCCTCCGCCTGCACAACGCCGTTTTCGCCGATCACCTCGCGAATCGCGCCCTCGAGCAGCGCGTCCGAAATCGCGTTCATCCGCCGAACGGCTTCCTCCTCCGACGGCGTCTCCGGCTCATCCTTTCCCTGCTCAAGGAAGGCGTGCACCGCGTCATGATAGAACGTACCCTCGTCCTTCGCGTTCAGGCCAAACGGCTCCTCCCTCTCCGGCTTCAGCGCGTATTTCACAAAATGCGCGAACGGGCACGCCGCGAACGATTCCAGCCGCGTGACCGAAACCTTCGAAAGCGAGCCGTACACCTCGCGCGCCAGCTTGGGCGTAATCCGCTCGCTTGAGATGTTCTGCCCCAGCGCCGCGCGCAGACGCGCCACGCCGCCGGAATCCTTCAAGGCGTTCAGTGCTTCCCTGCCCGCGTCCGTCAGCCTGCCCTCACTCAAATCCACGGCTAAGCAGCTTTCCGCCGCCTGCGCCGCCGAAACGCGCATGCGCTCCATCTGCTCATCCTGCGCCACGCCGCCGCGCGCCTCAATGCCGGGAAAGATCGTTTTCGTTTCCTCAACCAACGCACCCGGCGTTACCGCCGCACCGTCCTGCGTGCTCATCGGATAGGTGATGCACAGGTAGCGCCGCGCCATGGCAAGCGCGTTTTTCAGATACATGCGGTCGGTTCGCGTGCGCGCCAGCGCGCCGGAGCCCAGAAAGCACTCCAGCCGCTTGGACATATCCGCCAGCTCGCCAACGTCAAACAGGCCGCCGTCCTCCGCGCCGGACGCCGCAGACTGCCCGATGACGATCAGCGCCTCCACCGTGCCCGAGCCCGCGCGCGCCGCGCCCGTGGCCACAACCGCGTCGCCCGACTGCGGCAGCGGCTTGATCTGGGAGGCGCTGAACGCGCGGGCGAACATCTCCGTCAATTCCTCCTTGGAAACGCGCGCGTCGCCCAGCAGCTCGTTCATCTGATCGAGCGTGCCGATGACCCGGTTCCACACCTGCGCGTCCTCAGCCGCGAGCGCGCGCTGTCCGAGCGCGATCAGCCGCTCCCGCATCGCGTCGCCCTTTTCGGCGGCGTTCAACCGCTCAAGATAGGCAAAAATCGCCGAAAGCTGCTCGGAAAGCGTCTTCGCGCCGGTCAGGCGCTCATTCAGTTCGATCATCGGCTCCGCCAGCTGCTGCCGAATCGGCTCCAGCTGCGCGCGCGTTTCCGCGTCCCCGCGGCGCAGGGGCTTCAGCACCTCACGCGCCCGCAGACCGTTGCGCGCAATATACCCCAGCATGCGGTCGCCCTCGTCGTCCGTAATGGCGGCATAGCCCGTCAAAAGCAGCGTGCTCAGATCCGCGTCCGCGCCGCTGAGCAGCCGCATCGTTTCCAGCAGGAACCGCGCCAGCGGATGCCTGTCCAGCGGACGGCTTTCCGCCGCGAACAGCGGGATTTCATACTCGGCAAAGGCCGCCGTCAGCGCGTCCATGTATTCCGTTGGGTTCCCCACAAGCACCATGATGTCGCGATAGCGCCAGCCGTTTTTCATGGCCAGCCTGCGCGTGAGCGCCGCCGCGAAGCGCGCCTCCTCCATGGGATTTCGAAGCGCCGCCAGCTGCACCGATGTGTTCCCGGCGCGATATCTCTCCGGCGGCGAGCAGAACACCTCGCGCGCCAGAAAGCCCGCCGCGTTCGGCGCGTATCCGGCTTCGTTCAGCCTTTCGCGCTTCCATTCGATTCCCGCCGCGTTCATCCCCCGCGCCAGACGCTCAAAAGAGGCCTGAAGCGGCCCGAACAGCGTGAAATCGCGCGCGTTTCCATCGTTTTCCAGCGGAAGAAACACCGCCGCGTGACGCACGAACCCGGCAAGGCGCGTGACGAAATCGTTCCAGATCGGCGTGGTCAAATCGAAGCCAAAGGCGAACACCGAAGCGTCCCGCAGCGACGGCGCGCCGGGAAGGCGCTCCATGGCCACCCGAATCTCATCCTCGCCATCCTGAAACCGCCCGGCCAGCGCCTCCTCGTAGGCCGCGTACAGCAGGGAAAGGTCGTGCATCTTCCACTTCAGTGCGCCGTCCTCGCTCTGTTCGGAAAGCGAAAGAAGCGCGTGCGGAGCAACGCCCGCCTGCTTAAAGCGGATCACTTCCTCCACAACGCGCATCTCAAAGCCGCGGCGATCGCGCGCCCCGGCGTACCACTTTAGCTGTTTTTTCAGGCTTCGGAGCACATGCCCCATCAGAAGCGCCCGCCCGCGGTCGTCGATGCGCGTGCGGTCTGGCCGCCCCGCTTCGTCGAAGATGCGATCGCACAGGCGCTTCGGCGAAAGCACCATCAGCCGGAAGGAGCCAATCAGGTTCAGCCCCTCCAGCAGACCGCGCTCGGTGTCCAGCGTCAGCTGCTCCGGCACCATCACCACGACGGGACTGCGCTCGTCGGCGTTCAGCGCCTCCGTCACTGCCCGCAAAAGCGCGGGCTTCAGCGCCGGCTTTCGTCCCGTGTAAAACGTAACGCTCATAGATGCTTCTCCTTCAGTGCCAGCTTCTCCGGCTGTGCCGCGCTCATCGACGTTCGACGCTCCGCTCATGCTGGCTTCGTCTCATTGACCGGCGGGAGCAGCATCGCGCGAAAGCGAATCTCGCCCATCTCCGTTTTCTCGCCCATCCCGGCGAAAACGCCATTCACATACACGCGGAAGAAGCCGTCCCCATCCGGGTACGCCTCCATCCATTCTGACCGAAGCGGCACGCCCGCGCGCACCTTCGCTTCATACTGCCCGCGCACGTCCACGCGGGCATATCCGCCAAGCAGCGCATCCATCGGACGCAGCGCGGGCGTAAGGTCTCCCATGGCCTTCAATTCGTCCAGCGTATACGCGTCGTTCACCGTAAACGCGCCGGCGCGGGCGCGCAGAAGGAACGACATATGCCCGCCGTCGCCCAGCCGCTCGCCAATATCGCGCATCAGAGAGCGAATATACACGCCCTTTCCGCACTCGATGGTCAGCAAATGCCGACCGGGAGCGGTTTCGCACAGATACTCAATACCATGCACCACGACCTCGCGCGCCGGAATATCCAGCGTTTCGCCGCGCCGCGCAAGCTCGTACAGCGGCCGCCCGTCGCGCTTGAGCGCGCTGTACATCGGCGGCACCTGCCAGATATGCCCCGTGAACTCCGGCAGCACGCGCTTCACGTCGTCCGCAGACGCGCGCACCGGGCGCGTCTCCAGCACCCTGCCGGAAGCGTCCGCCGTATCCGTCGTCACGCCAAGGCACAGCTCGCCGATGTAGACCTTCGTTTTATCGATAATGTAATCGAACAGGCGCGTTGCCCGCCCCACGCACACCGGCAGTACGCCGGCCGCGTCCGGGTCGAGCGTGCCGCCGTGGCCGACGGCTGTCTTTCGCGGCAGAAGTCTGCGCACGAACAGCACCGCGTCCGAGGACGTCATGCCCGGCGGCTTCAGCACATTGATGAATCCGTCCATCTTACAGCTCCCGCGCGTACGCTTCCGCCGCCGCGATTACCTTGCCAAAAGCCGTGTCCAGCGCTTCGCCGTTCATGCTGATGCCCGCCGCCGCCACGTGCCCGCCGCCGCCAAATTTCTGCGCCAGCTGCGCGACGTTCGCACCGTTCGCGGCGCGCAGGGAAAACTTCGTACCGGAATCCTGCTCCTCGGCCAGAATGCCGATGAACACGCCCTCGATCTCGTTTAAATAGTTGACGATGCCGTGCGCGTCCGGGCTTGCGGTGCCCGTTTCGCGGAACATATCCTTCGTCAGGCGAATCGCTGCCACCCTTCCGTCCGCGAACAGCTCAATTTTGCTGAGCGCGCGGCCAATCAGGCGCGTCTTAGCCAGCGTTCTTGAGCGATATAAAAGCCGCGTCACGTTCTCCACGTCCACGCCTGCCTCAACGCACTTTGCCGCGGCGCGAAGCGTGTCCGGCGAGGTGGACTGGAAGCTGAAATTGCCGGAGTCCGTGGAAATCGCCGTATACAGGCTGACCGCCATATCGGGCGTAAGCGCGAGCCCCAGCTCTTCAATCACGCCCAGCGCGATTTCGCCGGTGGACGCGGCATTTTCGTTCACAAAGCAAACGTCGCCGAAGCCCTCGTTCGTGTCGTGATGGTCGATGACGGCGCGTTCCGGGCATGCGTCGAACACATCCGTCAGCTTACCCATCCGCGCGCGGTCAGACACGTCCGCGCCCAGCGCCGCCCTCGGCTGAAACGGCAGGGTTTCCGCCGTCGCGAAATCCTCCCAGCCGGGCAGGAAGCGGTATTTCGGCTCCACCGGATCGTCGCACGCCGGGAACGCGCGCTTGCCCAGCGCGCGAATCGCCGCCGTCAGCGCCAATGCGGAACCGTAGGCGTCGCCATCCGGCCGAAAATGAACGATCACAGCGATGTCGTCGTGCGCTTCAATCCAGCGAGCCAGCTCCGCCGCCGACCCAATCATGCTTCTTCCTCCGGCGCGTCCTTGGGCGCGCGCTTTTCCTCCTCCGCCAGCACCTGCTGAATGTGGGCGGCGTATTCCATGTTCGTGTCCAGCTCAAAAATCAGCTCCGGCGTGTAGCGCAGGTCAACCTCGCGGCCGAGCTCGCGGCGAATAAAGCCCGCGGCGTTTTTCAGCGCCTTGAGCATATCCTTTCGAAGCTCCTCCTCCAGCACCGACACGCGCACGCGGCAATAGCGCAGGTCGCGCGTAACGTCGGCATGCGTGATCGACCACGTGCCGCACACGCGCGGATCCTTCACCTCGCCGCGAATAATCTTGTCCAGCGCGCGGCGCACCTCTTCAGAGATGCGATCCGTCCGATCAAATCCCATGGTACCCTCCTTTTCGAAAACGCGGCCGGCGGCATCTTGTCCGCCGACCGCTGTCGATCAGATGAAATCCTTACGCCCCGGGAATCAGCGGCCGATCTCCTCCATGACGAAGCACTCGATCTCGTCGCCTTCCTTGACGTCGTTGTAGTTTTCGATGCCGAGGCCGCACTCGTAGCCCGCGGCGACCTCCCTGACGTCATCCTTGAAGCGCTTGAGGGAATCAATCTTGCCCTCATGCACGATGACGTTATCGCGCAAAAGACGAATCTGCGCGTTGCGCTGAATCTTGCCGTCGGTAACGTAGCAGCCCGCGACGGTGCCCACGCCGGACACGCGGAAGGTCTGACGCACGGTGCAGCGGCCCAGCACGTTTTCCTTGAACTTCGGCGCAAGCATGCCCTTCATGGCCGCCTGAATATCCTCAATCGCGTTGTAAATGACGCGGTACAGGCGGATGTCCACCTTCTCGCGTTCCGCGAGGTCGCGCACGCTGTTGTCGTGGCGCACGTTGAAGCCGATGATGATGGCGTTGGACGCGCTGGCAAGGTTGACGTCGGTTTCCGTGATCGCGCCGACGCCGCCGTGAATCACCTTGACCTTGACCTCGTCGTTGCTCAGGCGCTCAAGCGACTGCTTGACGGCCTCGACGGAGCCCTGTACGTCGGCCTTGATGATGATGTTCAGCTCCTTGACCTGCCCCTCCGAAATCTGGTTGAACAGATCGTCCAGCGTGGTCTTGCTCTGCGCCTTGATCAGCGCGGCGCGCGCCTTGTCACGGCGCTCCTCGGCGACCTTGCGGCTCAGGCTGTCGTCGTCCACGGCGGAGAGAATGTCGCCCGCCTCGGGCACGTCGTTAAAGCCGATTACCTCCACCGGGTCGGACGGGCGCGCTTCCTTCACGCGTTCGCCCTTGTCGTTTACCATGGCGCGGACGCGGCCGTAGGCCATGCCGGCGACGATGGTATCGCCCACGCGCAGCGTGCCGTTCTTGATCAGCACGTTGGCGACGGGGCCGCGGCCCTTGTCCAGACGCGCCTCGATGATGATGCCGCGCGCCTTGCGGTTCGGGTTCGCCTTGTAGTCCTGCACCTCGGCGACCAGCAGAATCATTTCCAGCAGCTGATCGACGCCCTGTCCGGTCTGCGCGGAAACGGGCACGATGATCGTGTCGCCGCCCCATGCTTCGTCCACCAGCTCGTACTTGGTCAGCTCCTGACGGATGCGGTCGGGATCGGCGGTCGGCTTATCCATCTTGTTGATGGCGACGATCGTCTGCACGCCGGCGGCCTTCGCGTGGTTGATGGCCTCAATGGTCTGCGGCATAACGCCGTCGTCCGCCGCGACGACCAGAATGGCGATATCCGTTGCCTGCGCGCCGCGGGCACGCATGGCGGTGAACGCCTCGTGGCCGGGGGTGTCAAGGAAGGTGATGCGCTGGCCGTGAAGCTCCACGGTATACGCGCCGATGTGCTGCGTGATGCCGCCGGCCTCGCTGGCGGTCACGTGGCTCTTGCGGATATAATCGAGCAGTGAGGTCTTGCCATGGTCGACGTGACCCATGATGGTGACGACCGGCGGGCGGCTGACCAGATTCTCCTCGGTATCCTCTACGTCCTCGGCCTCCAGCGCGTCCTCCGCGGTTTCGGCCAGCTTCAATTCAAGCTCAACGCCGAACTCGGTGCAGATGAGCTGCGCGGTGTCGAAGTCCAGCTCGTTATTGATGTTGGCAAAGATGCCCAGCATCAGGAGCTTTTTGATGATCTCGCTTACGGGCTTGCCGATGCGCTCGGACAGATCCTTTACGGTGATCTTCTCGGCAGTCATGACCGCCTTCTCGATCTTCACCGGCTCGGGCTTCGGCGCCTGTACGACGACCTTGCGCTTGCGCTTGCCGCCGCGCACGAAATCGTCATCCATCTGAACCGACGGAGCCGCGGAGCGGGTCTGCTGGCGCTTATTCTTGGCGGTATTGTGCTCCGGGTCAACCTGACGCACATACTGCTTCTTATTCGGATCGTAATTGCTTACGCGCTCCTTCTCCACGCTCGGCGTGAGCTCGGGCGCGGCAGGACGACGCGGCGCAAATCCGCCGGGTCTCGCGCCGCCCACCGGCGGACGCTGTCCCGCGGGTCTGGACGCGGCGCCGGGCGCGCCAGCCTGACCGGCCGGACGGCCATACGGCCCGCGCGGAGCCTGCGCGCCACCCTGCTGTGGGTTTACCGGACGGCCATACGGCCCGCGCGGAGCCTGTGCACCGCCGGACTGCTGCGGATTCACCGGACGGCCATACGGCCCGCGCGGTGCCTGCGCGCCACCGGGCTGCTGCGGATTCACCGGGCGGCCATACGGCCCGCGCGGCGCCTGCGCTCCACCGGGCTGCTGCGGGTTCGCCGGGCGGCCATACGGCCCTCGCGGCGCCTGCGCTCCACCCTGCTGCGGATTGATCGGACGCGGCGACTGCCCTGCGGCCGGTCTCGGCTGCGGCTGCGCGGCGGCGGAACGCGGCTTTGCGGTCTCCGCAGCCTTCGGCGCGCGCGGCGGCTGTGCGGCGGCGGACTTGCTTTCCTCCGCTGCCTCCTCCTGAACCGGCGCTATCTCAGACTTCGAAGCCGCCTCAATCGGCGCTTCCTCCCGGGCGGGCTGCGCGTTTTCCGTCTTCGGCGCGCTCGGCTCCTCCGCCGACGCGCTCTCCGGTGGCTTCGGCTGATCGGAGGAATAGGCGTTGTTCATGGACTTGACGGCGGCTTCGTACTGCATGCGCAGTTCTTCCCGCTCCATCGCCTCTTTCTTCTCCCTTTCCGCGCGCGACAGATCGTCCGACATGCGTCTGAGCATGCCGAGCGCTTCCTGCGCCTGCTTGCGCGAACGGGTCACGTTCTCCAGCAAGCTTGCGGCGTTTACGCTGAGTTCCTTGGTTGCGACTTTCGCCATTCCCTGAATCCACCCCCGATAATTTCCGCGTCAATCCGCCTTTGTAAGCAGTTGACGGATGCGTTCGGCAAACGGCGCGTCTGTCACCGCCGCCGCCATGCGCCCGGGTCTGCCAATGGCATTGCCCAGCGCTTGTTCCCCCATTTGAATCAGCTCGACGCCGCGATACCGGCACGCATCGCCCAGCGCCTTCTTTGTGCCGTCCGACGCGCCTTCGTCTACCAGCACCAGCTTCGCCTTTCCGGCCTTAAGCGCCGTTTCCACCGCCTGCTGGCCCGAAACCAGCCGGCCGGCGCGCGCGCACAGACCCAGCATATTACACGCCCGGTTCATCCGAAGCCTCCTCCACCGGCGGCAGGCTCGCGAACGCCTTTTCAAGCTCGTCGAACACCGCGGCGTCCACCGCCGCCTCGAACTTGCGCTCCAGCGCCTTTGTCTTGCGCGCCTTTTTCAGGCATTCCACATTGCGGCACACGTAAGCGCCGCGGCCGGGCTTCTTGCCGACGGGATCAATGGAAACCTCTCCCTCCGGCGAGCGCACGATTCTCTGAAGCTCGCGCTTCGGCTTCATTTCATGGCAGCCGACGCACATGCGCATCGGCACCTTGCGCGTTTTAAGCATTCTCCTGCTCGCCCTCCGCGGCCTCCGGCTTCTCGGCCTCCGCCTGCGCCTCTTCCTCCGCCTGCTTTGCCAGTGCCTCGTTCATCTGGCTGAGCGATTTGATGTCGATCTTCCAGCCGGTCAGCTTCGCCGCGAGGCGGGCGTTCTGGCCTTCTTTGCCGATGGCCAGCGACAGCTGGTTGTCCGGCACCACGACGCGCGAGGACTTTTCCTTGTCCGCCACAAACACGCTGTGCACGCGCGCCGGGCTGAGTGCGGAAGCAATATATTCCTTGGGATCGCTCGACCACTTGACGATATCGATCTTCTCGGTCTTCAATTCGTTCACCACGTTCTCCACGCGCATGCCGCGCGGGCCGACGCACGCGCCGACGGGATCGATGTTGCTGTCGGTGGAGAACACGGCCATCTTCGTGCGGAAGCCGGCCTCGCGGGCGATGGACTTGATCTGCACCACGCCGCTTCGAATCTCCGGCACCTCAATTTCAAACAGGCGCTTCACAAGCCCCGGATGCGTGCGGGAAACCATAACCTGCGGGCCGCGGTTCTGGCGTGAAACCTCCAGCACGTACACCTTCAGGCGGTCGCCCACCTTGATTTCCTCGCCGGGCATCTGCTGTGCCTGCTCCAGCACACCCTCGGTGCGGCCAAGCTCCACAAACGCGCGCCCGTTTTCCACGCGCTGCACGATGGCGGTCAGAATTTCGTTTTCCTTTTCGATGTATTCATCGTAAATCACGCCGCGCTCGGCCTCGCGGATGTGCTGCACGATGACCTGCTTGGCGGTCTGCGCGGCAATGCGGCCAAACTGGCTGGGCATGGTGGGAACCTCGATCACGTCGCCGATGCCGTACATCGACAGCGCCGGATAATTGGCGCGCACGTCGGTCAGCGAAATCTCCGCCGCCGGATCCGCGACGCTCTCCACGATGTTCTTGTGCGCGAGCACCTCGATCTGACCGGTGGTGCGGTCGATCACGGCGCGCACGTTGTCGGTCTTGCCGAAGCTGCGCTTATACGCGGACACCAGCGCGCTCTCGATTTTCGAATACAGAACTTCCTTATTGATTTTCTTTTCCTTTGCCAGCGCGTCGATTGCGGAGATAACCTCCGCGGAATCCGCGAAACCCGTCGCCATGCCGTATTCCTCCCGTTTCGTTATGTCGGATCGGACGACAGGGGCGATTCCTCAAGCCCCGCGCCGTCCTCAAGCAGCTCTTCGTCAATATCCACAACCGGCTTTACCACGGCCACGGCCTTGCGGTCGAAGGCCATGTCGCCCGCCTGCGCGCGGATGACGATTTTGCCGTCGATCAGGCCCTGCAATTCGCCCTGCCAAACCTTTGCCCCATCCAACGGCTTATATAATTTCACCTCTACCAGCTGACCGCGGGCGCGCTCAAAATCGCGTTCCTTCTTCAGCGGCCGATCCACGCCGGGCGAGGAGACCTCCATGTAGTCGTAGTCCACGTCCTCGGTCTCGGGCAGGATTTTTCTATGGTAGCTTTCCAGATCGTCCAGCGTAATTCCGCCCTCTTTGTCCACAAAAAAACGCAAAAACCTTCCGGCGGGCTCCTTCACCAGCTCGAGATCGACCCATTCGAACCCAAGCTGCTCAGCCAACCGGATTGCGGCGCGCTCCACGCGCGTAAGCGGCATTGATTGATTTGGCAAGTAACTCTTCCTCCGCGTTCCACCGTATGCGCCCCTTGCAAACATCAACCGCCCCGCACGATGCGGCGCGGCTTTCGGGGGCGCGCTTCCGCCCAGCGGAAGCATCCAAAGCACGTTCCTTGGCCGCCGGACTTGGCGGCGCTACGATTATTATATCACGCCGGCGCGCGAAATACAACACCTGTTTTTCAGGATTCCTCCCGGCAAATGATGAAAAATGTGTAAACCCGCCTCCCTTTTTCACCATCCGACAACATTTAACTTCACCGTTTCCAGAATTGAACATATGAAAAGCTCTCTCAGGCTTGTAAATTGGCGGGATTTGAGGTAAAATACCGCATGGACAATAATTAGGAGGTAATCACCATGATCAAAATTGGTATCAACGGCTTCGGCCGCATCGGCCGTCTGGTCTTCCGCGCCAGCCTGTCCCACCCGGAAGTTGAAGTTGTTTCCATCAACGACCTCATCACCCCGGATTATATGGCTTATATGCTCAAATATGACTCCATCCACGGCAAGTTCGAAGGCACCGTTGATTACACCGACCATTCCATCATCGTGAACGGCCGCGAAATCCGCGTGACCTGCGAAAAGGATCCTGCCAACCTGAAGTGGGACGAAGTGGGCGCTGAGTACGTCGTCGAGTCCACCGGCCTGTTCCTCACCCAGGAGAAGGCTGCCGGCCACATCAAGGCGGGCGCCAAGAAGGTCGTCATGTCCGCTCCCTCCAAGGATTCCACCCCCATGTTCGTTATGGGCGTGAACCAGAACACCTACACCAAGGACATGCAGTTCGTTTCCAACGCGTCCTGCACCACCAACTGCCTTGCCCCCATCGCCAAGGTTCTGAACGATAAGTTCGGCATCACCGACGGCCTGATGACCACCGTGCACTCCACCACCGCCACCCAGAAGACCGTTGATGGCCCGTCCATGAAGGATTGGCGCGGCGGCCGCGCGGCCTCCGGCAACATCATCCCCTCCTCCACCGGCGCTGCGAAGGCCGTGGGCAAGGTCATTCCGTCCCTGAACGGCAAGCTGACCGGCATGTCCATGCGCGTTCCCACGCTGGATGTCTCCGTCGTCGACCTGACCGTCAATCTGGCCAAGCCCGCGAAGTACGAGGAGATCTGCGCTGCCATGAAGGAAGCCTCTGAAGGCGAACTGAAGGGCATCCTGGGCTACACCGAGGACGCGGTTGTTTCCTCCGACTTCATCGGCGACGCCCGCACCTCCATCTTCGACGCCAAGGCCGGTATCGCCCTGACCGACACCTTCGTGAAGGTCGTTTCCTGGTACGACAATGAGTGGGGCTACTCCAACAAGGTCGTTGAGCTCATCAAGTACATGGCGTCCGTTGACCACGCCGAATAATCTTATCCTTTCGGCCGCCGGCTTCAAAACCGGCGGTTTTTTTCATACAAAGGAGGTTGTGTCCAATGAATGAGGACAAGAGTCTCGCCGCGGTCGGGCAGAAGCTGAAAACGCTTGTCGCCGAGAAAACCGGCGCAGGCGCGTTATCCGCGGAGTCGGTAATCCGTCAGGGCATGCGGCTTCCGGGAATCCGCGTTGACCGCGCTTCGTTTCTGCGGTCGGAGCTTTCCCGCGTATGCCTGCCGGAGACCGTCGAGCGCGCCATTCAGACGAACCCGGCGCAGGCCGGAATCGAGCGCGCCCTCATCGATCCCATCGCCACAGCGGCCATTGCGGCGGAAACAGCGAAGGTAACGAGCCTTTCCGCGCTTTCCGGCATTCCGGGCGGCCTTGGCATGGCGGTGGCGATTCCGGCGGACGTCGCGCAGTACTTCGGCTTTGTCCTGCGCATCCTGCAAAAGCTCATCTACCTGTACGGCTTTGCCGAGCTCGACCTGACCGGAACGGACATTGCCGACGAAACCATGACGGAGCTGATGCTCTTCATGGGCGCCATGTTCGGCGTGCACGGCGCGGTGAGCGGCATTCAGTACATATCCAAAATGGCCGCCGCCAAGACCGTGAAGTCCCTGTCGCGCAAGGCGCTCACGAAGACCGCGGTTTATCCGCTCGTCAAAAAAATTGCCCAGCAGGTGGGCGTGAAGATGACCAAACAGATCTTCGCGAAGGGCGTTTCAAAGATCGTGCCCGTCGCCGGAGCCGTCGTGTCCGGCTCACTCACATATTTCTCCTTTCAAACCTGTGCCAAAAGACTCCGCAAAACCCTCTCCGAGCTGGAGCTTTCCAGCCCGGCCTTCTACCAAAGCGCCGAAGCTCCCTCGCCAACGCTGTAGCGCGCTTCCATCCTTCGCATCGGCAAACAGCATTTGCAATTTCCCAGCCAGCCTCCCTCTCTGGTGGCAAAGGAGACAATCTCCGCGAAGCCAGCCGCCGCGCGTATCTGGAACCGCAATAACCGCATAGAAAAACGTCTCCGCCGGATTCACAGGCAGAGACGTTTTCCTATGTGCGTTGGCTTTATTTCTCTCCGGGAAACAGCGTATCCGCCGCTTCGTCGAAGGTGTCCACGAACAGGTCGCAATTTTCGAGGATGCTCGCCATTTCGTCGGGCTTATCGGCGTACACGTTCTCGCGAATGCCCAGAATCTTCATGCCCGCCGCCCGGGCGCTCTGCATCGCGTAGGCGGAGTCCTCAAACATTGCGCAGCTCTCCGGCTTCTCGCCAAGGCGCTCGGCGAGCTTATCAAAGTATCGGGGATCGCTCTTCGTAAGCCCCATATCCGTTCCGTCGGTCACGAACTCGAAATACGGCAGGAAGCCCTGTCTGTCCAGCGCCGCGACGGCCGTGTCGCGCAGCGTCGCCGTGGCCACGCACATCCTGATGCCGTGCGTTTTCAGAAGCCGCAGGAAGCGTTCCGCGCCCTGCTTGGCGGGAATGACCGTCAGATACAGCCCGCGCAGTACCTCATGGTATTCGTCCATCACGGATTCGAACGTGTTGGGCGCGCCGTAGTCGGCGACGAACCGCCTTGCGAAGGCGTGGCTGGACATCGTGTCGATCGTGTCCTTCAGATCCTCGGGAATCGGAAGCGAACGCCGCTCCAGAAAGTGTCGGTTTTCGCCGCGCCAGTAGCCCATGGAGTCCAGCAGCGTGCCGTCCATATCGAACGCGACCGCGCGGATGTTTTCCATATTCATTTTCGTGTTTTCCCGCCTTCACACCTTAATCGAATGCCACTTGCCGCCGTTGAAGCGCTTCATAACCAGCCCCATTCGCAGCGCCATATCCACCAGACTCGCTGCCCACGCGCCCAGCAGCGCCCATTCCGGCGCTTCGTAGGCCAGCCAGTAGGTCAGCGTGGCCGCCGCACCCGCGAACGCCGCCTCGGCATAGACGGGCGTGAAGTACCTTGTAATCAGCCAAATGGCGCTGAACGCCAGCGTAGGCCGGATGATGGCGACGCAGATCAGCATCACGCGCGCCACATACTTCGTGTCGCCCGCGCCGCGCAGCGCGCCGGAGGTGATGACCGAAAGCATCTGCAGCGGCTGGAACAGCGCCACAATCAGCATCACGTTGGCCGAGAGGCGCGCCACCGTGGGATCGTCGGTAAACAGCCCCACCAGCGGATAGCGGAACACCACAATCGCCGAGGCCAGCAGCACCGCGCCCACGACGGCGATACGCTGGGCAATCTTGCCGTACAGGTGGCTCAAATCGGGACGCTCCCTGCCCAGCATCTGCCCGACCAGCGACGTGCTGGCCACGCCGATGCCGTCGGCAAACGTGAAGGACAGGTTCAGGAACTGCATGCACACCACGTGCGACGCATACGCCTGTGTGCCCAGCTCGGCCACCAGACGCGCGTACAGGAAAAAGCCGATGCGCAGCGCAATCTGCTCCAGCATGGAGTTTCCGCCCACCTTCACCACGGCGCGCGCGGCGGGCATGCTGAAGCGCCAGTCGTCCTTCACCGACAGGCGCAGGAAACCCGCGTCGCCCTCATGGCTTCGCACCAGCGAAACAAACGCCAGCACCGAGCCGACGCACAGGCCGATGGCCGTGGCAATCGCCGCGCCCCTGACCTCCAGCCGCGGGAAAATCCATATGCCGTTGATCAAAAGCCAGTTCAGGAACACGTTTACCACGTTGCTCGTCACGTTCACATACAGCGTGATGCGCGTGTTTCCAATGCCGCGCTGCGCGGCGCACATTGCCATGGACAGCGCGTTAAACGGAAGCACCGCCGTTACGATGCGGAAGTACGCCTCCGCGTCGTCAATCGTGTCGGCCTTCGCGCCGGCCAGACGCATCAGCGGACGCGCGACCAGCATGCCGACCACCGTCATCACAAGGCTCATCAGGAAGATGATGATCAGGGACGTGCGCAGCGTGCGGTTCGCATCCACGCGGTCTCCCTGCCCCTTGCGGCGGGCGACGACGGCCGTGATGCCGGTGTTCATGGCAAAGAACATGCACAGCATCAGCATGCGCGGCTGCCCCACCAGACCGACGGCGGCAATGGCCTCGGTGCCGATTCCGCCCACCATCATCGTGTCGACGGAGCCCATCAGCGAGATCAGCACCATTTCGCACACGCTGGGCAGCGCGATGCGCAGAAGGTTCATGTACGCGTCCTTCGTGGAGGGAACCTCTCCCCGCGCGCCGCTCTTGGGCAGCAGCGCCTGCGCGCTAAACAGACGTTTCAATATATGCGGCATTTCCGATTTTCCTTTCGTACATTGTACTTTCAGTATACCGCCTTCCGCATATTTATGAGCAAGCGTTTCCGTCAAATATGGATAGATTTCACGTTAACGCGCATCATACCGCACTTCCATCCCGAATCTTTGCGAGCGCAAATTCCACTGCCTCCGCCGAGGCCGCCGCGCCCTGCGCGAAGTCCGACCGCTCGCCGCCTTCGCCGCCTCGGACAGCAGCCTTCCCGCGTGCAGCGCCACGTTTTCCGAGCGGGCGAACCCTCAAGCGGACACGCGCCTGTCACGTCGCGCTTCCATCCCGAATCCGCGCGAGCGCAAATTCCACCGCCTCCGCGGAAGCCGCCGCGCCCTGCGCGAAGTCCGGCCGCCCGCCGCCCTTGCCGCCGAACGCATTTGCCGCCTCAGACAGCAGCCTTCCCGCGTGCAGCGCCACGTTTTCCGAGCGGGCGAACAGCAGAAGGAAGCCGCTTTCCGTGCGGTCAGCCAGAAGCGCCAGCGTGTATGGCGCCTCAATCAGAGCCGACGCGACGTCGCGCAGCGCGTCCGCGGGGAGGCCGTCGTAGACATGCGTCACGACGCGCAGGCTGCCTACAGTCTCCGCGCCGCGGCGCAGCGCGTCCAGCCCCTCCAGCGCCCGCTCGCGCCGCTCGCGGTTCAGGTGATACTCCGCGTCCTTCGCGCGCGCGTTCAGCGCATCTACCTTCTCCGGCAGGCTTTCCCAGCCCGTGGACAGCGCGCCCGCCGCCGCCGTGGCAGCGTCGTACATTTTTCGGAAATACAGGAACGCGCGCATGCCGCACACGAACGTCAGCCGCAGCTTTCCCCGGCTCGGGCGCGCGTCGATGATCTTCACAAGCCCGATCTGCCCGGCGCTCGACGGATGCGTGCCGCCGCAGGCGCAGAACTCGTCGTCGCCGATCTGCACCACGCGTACATGCTCCTTCACCGCCGGCGGCTTGCGCAGGGGAAGCGTCTCCAGCTCCTTTTCGTCCGGAAACCAGCAGCGAATGGGCACGTCCGCCTGAATGTGGCGGTTCACGTCGTCCTCCAGCGCGCGCAGCTCCTCCGCCGTCAGGCGCATGCGCCCGTCCGACAGCTCCACGTCGATCGACGAATCGTCCTTGCCCAGATGCAAGCCGATCGTGTGCCCGGCGAAGTGCCGCCAGCAGGCTCCGGCCAGCATGTGCTCGCCAGCGTGCTGCTGCATGTGGTCGAAGCGGCGCGTCCAGTCGATGCGCCCCTCGACCCGCTCTCCGACGGTCAGCGGCGCGTCCACCACGTGCCACACCTCGCCGTCCTTGTCCACGTACACGTCCATGATGCTCGCGCCGCCCAGCGTGCCTGTGTCGTAGGGCTGCCCGCCGCTGGTGGGATAAAACGCGCTGCGATCCAGCCGCACGCGCCACGCGTCCTTCTCCGGCTCGCACGCCAGCACCGCCGCGTCAAATTCCTTCAGATAGGCATCGTCGTAATACAGTCTCTCCGTCATGCTTCTCGCCGCCTTCGGTATTTTCATCTACTATACCCCCTCTGTCTTCTATTTTCAAGCCCATCCGATGGCTTTTCGTTTTGTTAAACGTTTGTTATTTCCCTTCTTTGACTATTGACTTTCTTTGACCTTCGTAGTATACTTCTCACTGTCGAAAGGGCGAGGGTCCTGAGACGGAAAATGAATGAACTTCTGGAAACCCAAAGGAGGTTGCCGTTATGTCGAATATGATCGCTTACAGAAATCACAATACGCTCCCTGAAACCCGTTTCTTTGACGAATTCATGCGCCCGTTCTTCGGCTCGATGCAGCAGGACAGCATGCGCGTGGACGTGAAGGATGAAGGAGACCACTACCTGCTGGAGGCCGAGATTCCCGGCGCGAAGCGCGACGACGTGCACGTTTCGGTGGACGACGGCGTGCTGACCATCTCCGCGGAGTGGAACAGTGAAAAGAAGGACGCGAAGGACGACAAGCACTACGTAATCAGCGAGCGCCGGTATGGCTCGGTGGAGCGCAGCTTCTCGCTCGACAACATCGCCGAGGATCAGATTTCCGCCGAATTCACCGACGGCGTTCTGAAGCTCACCATGCCCAAGAAAACGCCCGAGGAAAAGACCCCGCGCAGGATCGAAATCAAATAACGCATATATTCTCCTCCGGCTGCCGCGAAACAAGCCTTCGCGGCAGCCCTTTTTGACTTCTGAATCGTGTTGACAATCGAACGGCCGCAGACTATAATTACGTATATTCCCGAACAGAGGAGGGTCGCCGCACAATGAAGCAATGCATGGATTCCGACAATCTGCACCGCCGGCTGAAGAAGATCATCGGGCAGGTGCAGGCCATCGACCGCATGATCGACGAGGACGTGCCCTGCGAGGACATTCTTTCGCAGATCAACGCGGCGAAGTCCGCCCTGAACGGCTGCGGAAAGGTCGTGCTGGAAGGCCATATCCGGCACTGCGTGCGCGACGGCATCGAGCACGGCGACGCGGAGAAGACCCTCGAGAGCTTCACGAAGGCCGTGGAACGCTTCGCCAACATGCAATAGTCCTCTTCCCCCATCCGTTTCTGAAAAAGTCGGCTCTATGGGCAGACTTTTTTTCTGTGCCCGCTTGACAACCTATACCCCTATATGTATAATACGCATATACCCCAGTGGGTATGGAAGGGAGTCTGATTCATGAAGCAAGCAATGGAAAAGCTGGAACGGCTGCTGGAATTGGGCGGCATTCGAAAGGATATCGTGCTTCTGACGCTTTCCGGCATTTCGGTTGTTATGAGTCTGTTCAAATTTCAGCCGCTCCCCTTTGATATGGCATGGGTCGCCATCGTTCTGTGCGGCGTGCCCATCGTGCTGGAAGCGGTAATCGGCCTGATTACCGCCTTTGACATCAAGGCGGACGTGCTGGTTTCGCTGGCGCTGATCGCGTCGGTGTGCATCGGCGAGGAATTCGCCGCGGGCGAGGTCGCGTTCATCATGCAGCTCGGCGGCCTTCTGGAGGAGCTGACCGTCGCACGGGCGCGCGCCGGCATTGAGAAGCTGGTTCACCTGACGCCCCAGACCGCGCGCGTGCTGCGCGGCGAGGGCGAAGAAACCCTTCCGGCCGATCAGGTGCGCGTCGGCGACCGGATTCGCGTGCTGCCCGGCGAAACCGTGCCGGTGGACGGTGTGATTGTGGCCGGGCAGACCTCCGTCAATCAGGCCGTCATGACCGGCGAATCGCTGCCGGTGGACAAGGCCGTCGGCGACGCGGTTTCCAGCGGCACGGTGAATCAGTTCGGCGCGTTCGAAATGGAGGCGAGCCGCGTGGGCGAGGACAGCTCCATCCAGCGCATGATTCGTCTGGTGCAGTCCGCCGATGCGGGGAAGGCCAAAATCGTCGGACTGGCGGATCGTTGGGCGACGTGGATCGTCGTCATCGCGCTCACCGCCGCCGCGCTGACGTGGGCCATCACCGGGCAGATTCTCCGCGCCGTAACGATTCTGGTCGTGTTCTGCCCCTGCGCGCTGGTGCTGGCCACGCCCACCGCCATCATGGCCGCTATTGGAAACGCCACGCGCCACGGCTTCCTCGTTCGCGAGGGCGACGCGCTGGAACGGCTCGCGGCGGCGAAGGTGGTCGCCTTTGACAAAACGGGCACGCTGACGCGCGGCACGCCGGAGGTCGTTTCCGTAAACGGCGCTTCGGATGTTTCATCGTCTGAGCTGTATCGTCTGGCCGCCGCGGCGGAGCAGCTTTCCGAGCATCCGCTGGGCAAGGCCATTGTGAGCGGCTTCCGAAAGGAAGAAACCCTTCCCATCCCCGCGGCAGAGGATTTCCGCATGCTGCCCGGGCGCGGCGTGCGCGCCGTGGTCGAAGGAAAGACCGTGCTGGCCGGAAACCCGGAGCTGCTCAAGGCGCACGGCGTGGAGATGGTTCCGCCCGCCGAGGCCGAAGCGTTGATTGCGCAGGGCTGCACCGTTACCTACGTCGCCGTGGACGGCGCGTTCGCCGGGTTCCTCGCGCTGTCGGACACGCTGCGCACAGAAAGCGCCGCGACGATCAAAGCGCTTTCGCGCGCCGGCATTCAGCCGGTGCTGCTGACCGGCGACCATGAAAACGCCGCGCGCGCGATTGCAGCGCGGCTTGGCATCCGCGAGGTGCGGGCGAACTGCCTGCCGGAGGACAAGCTGGCCGCTATCGACGAATATCAGCGCCGCGGCATGCCGGTATGCATGATCGGCGACGGCGTGAACGACGCGCCTGCCCTCAAAAGGGCCAACGTCGGCATCGCCATGGGCGGCGTGGGCAGCGACATTGCCGTGGACGCCGCGGACATTGCGCTGGTGGACGACGAGGTGAAGGAGCTGCCGCACCTGATCGCCCTGTCCCGGCGCATGATGGTCACCATTCGCCTGAACATGAGCTTCTCCATGCTGCTCAACCTTCTCGCCATTACGCTGGCCATCATCGGAACCCTGAATCCCGTCGTGGGTGCGCTGGTGCATAACGCGGGCTCCGTGCTCGTGATTGCGAATTCCGCACTGCTATTGAAATGGAGGAAGAGGAAATGATCATCAAAATCGCAGGTCTCGTCATCGGCATACTGGTTCTCGCCGCAGGGCTCTACTATCTTGCGAAGGAAAGGAAAGACCCGGAATCCCGGAAAATCTACGGCGTCCTGAGCGCCGCGGGCGCAATCGTCGCCATCGTCTGCGCGCTGACGCTGCTTCTGTGACGCGCCGGGCACAGGAAAACCGGGCGGAGGCTTCTCCCTGCGGAGGGGCTCCCGTCCGGTTCTTTTTTAGGTCAACGCCGCACAAATGAGGTGGTCGGCTGACGAATGGATTTTTCGTCAGATGCAAATGCAAATTCCGAAGGTTTACTGGAGGTAAATCGAGGAATTCGCATGCCGCAGATGGCGGAAAAGACATCGCCCGACGTGCCGCCGAATTGTGCGGGGGCGCCTTAGGTATCGGCTTACTTGTTCAGGGTCTTGCGGGCCAGACGCGCCACGTTTTCGGGCGTGAAGCCGTACTCCTTGAACAGCACCTTATACGGAGCGCTCGCGCCGAACGCGTCAAGGCCGAGAACCTCGCCCTCGAAGCCGACGTACTTATGCCAGCCGAGCGTCGCGGCGGCTTCCACGGCCACGCGGGCGCGCACGGACTTGGGCAGCACGGACTCCTTGTATTCCTCGCTCTGCTCGTCGAACAGCTCGAAGGACGGCATGGAGACGACGCGCGCGTCGATGCCCTCTTCCTTCAGAAGCGCCTTGGCGTTCACGCAGCACTCAACCTCGCTGCCGGAGGCCAGCAGGATGCAGTCCGGCGTGGCCTTCTCGCTGTCGGCGATGATGTAGCCGCCCTTGAGCGCGTCGGGGCCGCTCTTCTCGTTGAGCGCGCAGTCCTGACGGGAGAGAATCAGCGCCACGGGGCGCTTCTGGGTCATTGCGGCATACCAGCCGGCGGCGACCTCCTTGCTGTCGCAGGGACGGAACACGACCAGACCGGGAATGGCGCGCAGACCGGCGAGCTGTTCCACGGGCTGATGGGTGGGGCCGTCCTCGCCGACGCCGATGGAGTCGTGCGTAAGCACATAGGTGACCGGCAGCTTCATAATCGCCGCCACGCGCATGGCATTCTTCATGAAATCGGAGAACACGAAGAAGGTGCCGCAGTACGGGCGCAGGCCGCCGTGCAGCTTCATGCCGGCGCAGATGCAGGCCATCGCGTGCTCGCGAACGCCGAAGTGCAGGTTGCGGCCGGTGCGGTTCTCGGCGGAGAAGTCGCCCTCGCCCTTCATGTAGGTCTTGTTGGAGGGAGACAGGTCAGCGCTGCCGCCGATGAGGTTCGGGATGCGCGCGGCCAGACGGTTCACGCACACGCCGGAGGAATTGCGCGTGGCGGCCTTGCCGTCGAACGCCCAGTATTCCTCGTCCTTCAGAAGGTCGACCGGCAGCTCGTCGCTGTGCCACACGTCCCATTCCCTGCGCAGCTCGGGATACGCCTTCGACCACGCCTCGAACATCTCGTTCCACGCTTCCTCGGCCTTCGCGCCCTTTTCGGCGACGGCGGCGGTGGTCTCGTACACCTCGGCGGGTACGGCGAAGCTCATGGGCACGTCGTCAATCCAGCCAAGGTTCTTCTTCAGCGCCACGATGTTCTCCTCGCCCAGAGGCTCGCCGTGCGCGCTGGGCATGCCGGCCTTGGGCGAGCCGTAACCGATGGCGGTATGGCAGGCGATCAGGGTGGGCTTATCGGAAATCTTCGCAAGCTTGATGGCCGCGTCCACGTTTTCAAACACGTTCGCGTCCGCCACGTCGATCACGTTCCAGCCGTAGGCGCGGAAGCGCGCCTGCACGTCCTCGCGGAAGGCGATATCGGTGGAGCCCTCGATGGAGATTTCGTTGTCGTCATACAGCGCGATCAGCTTGTTCAGCTTCAGCGTGCCCGCCAGCGAGCAGGCCTCGTGGCTCAGACCCTCCATCATGCAGCCGTCGCCCAGAATGACGTAGGTGTTATGGTCAACGATCGGGAAGCCCTCGCGGTTGAACTTTGCGGCCAGATAGCTCTCGGCCATCGCCATGCCGACGGCATTGGAAATGCCCATGCCCAGCGGGCCGGTGGAGGTTTCCACGCCGCGGGTGTGGCCGTACTCCGGATGGCCGGGGGTCTTGGAGCCGAACTGACGGAACTGCTTCAGATCCTCAATCGTCAGGCCGTAGCCGAACAGATGCAGAAGGGAATACAGCAGCATGGAGCCGTGGCCGGAGGACAGCACAAAGCGGTCGCGATCCGCCCACTTGTCGTCGGCGGGATTATGCTTCATTTCGCGTCCCCATACGGCATATGCCATCGCCGCAGCGCCCATGGGCATGCCCGGGTGGCCGCTCTTGGCCTTCTGTACCGCTTCCGCGGACAGGATGCGAATCGCGTTGACAACCATGGTTTCCTTGTTCATCATAGGTCACTCCCGTTTCTTATTTGGTCTTCAGTTGATTGATCACGTCTTTCAAAGGCGTCAGATCCAGTTCCTCGTTGTCCTTTTCAAGGACGGCGTACAGCTGCGTGAGGATGTATTCAAGGCCGCCCTCCACGTCGCTCTCGGCGTTCACGGGCATCACCGGATCGTGCACCGACAGGCGCAGCATGAACCATGCGTTATCCACGCCGCCGTCCAGCGAAAACAGGATGCGCACGCCCTCGCGGTTATCCGGCGCGAGCCGCCACTCGGGGTTGGTGAGCGTGTTGGACAGAATCGCCTCGATCACATACCCCGCCGCCCGGCGGTAATCCTCCTGAATGATCGGCAGGCGCACCTCGACGCTCTCCGCCGGCTCCTGCAGTTCGTCAATCAGGCTGGACAGCGTAAGCCCGTCGCGCTTGCGCCACATGGCCTCGCAGATGACCTTTGTGGCCAGATACATGCCGTCGTCAATGAAATAGTTTTCCGCCATTGCCGCGTGACCGCTGGTTTCAATGGCCACGGGCACGCGAATGCCCTCCGCGCTCAGGCGCTTGGCCTCCTCGATCACGTTTTTATAGCCGCGGCGGTAGCGATAGTGCGTGCCGCCCCACTCGGTGATAAAGCGGCTCAGGCCGGAGGACGTGACGGAGTCGGTCACAAACGTGAGATCCTTCTCGTCGTCCAGCAGGATGGCGGCAATCAGCGCAATCAGGCGGTTGCGGTTGATCGCGCGGCCGGTCTGATCCACAATCGCCACGCGGTCGCCGTCTGCGTCAAACATCACGCCCAGATCGGCCTCCTCCTCCACCACGGCGCGCGACAGCGCCGCCAGCGCCGCGGGGCTTTCCGGGTTCGGCTCGTGCAGCGCGAAGGTGCCGTCGGGCACAAGGTTCAGGCTGCCCTCGGTATCCGCGCCCAGCGAGGACAGAAGCTCCGCGAAGAAGCCGCCCGCGCCGCCGGAAGCGTCCACCACCACGTGCAGACCCAGCAGCGGCAGCGCCACATCGTCGCCCATGAATTCAAGAATGTTGTCCTTCAGCCGCTCGCGGTAGGCGCTCATCAGATCGAGCTTCTTCACCAGACGATGCGGCACGGTGGCGTTCAGCGCGCCGTTCAGAATCTCCGCCGCGTCCTCGGCAGACACCGGGCCGTCGGGCGTGAAGAACTTAAAGCCGTTCATGCCGCTTTCCCGCGCGCTGGCGGTGATCATTACCGCGCCGCTGGCGCGAATCTGCTTCAGCATGATCGACATCTGCATGGCCGGCGTCGTCGCCAGACCGCAATCGTACACATCCGCGTCGGCGGCGGTCAGGCCGTCGATCAGCGCGTGCTGCAGCCGCGGGCCGGACGGGCGCGAATCGCGGCCCACGGACACGGACAGCCTGTCCGGCGTGGTGTCAAGCCGCTTCGCCAGCCACAGGGCAAAGGCATAGCCCAGCTTTTCGGTCAGTTCATTGGTAAGGAGAGACTCCGCGGCGCGAATCACGGCGCCGCTTAAAAGCCGGGTACTGTCGGAAACCATAAAAACCCCCTTTGGTCGTGCGAGCCTCCGCCCTCCCCCGGAGGATTCCGGCAGGCCGCGTCATTTCGCGGCGGGCGGCGCGCAGCGCGGCTTACAGGGCTCCGCGGTTTCGCGCCGGGCGGCTGTTCCGAAGCGTTCGGAACGGGATGCGATTTTTCCCGCGTCAGTCCAGAATCGGAGTCAGGCGGGTAAAATACCGATACAGCGGCGTCAGACGGCGATAGCCCTCGGCAATCTCCTCGTCCAGCGTCTTGGACATCATGTGCGCGTAGTCGGAAATCGTCCTTTCCACATAGAACCCGCGCAGCGGATACCATTTTTTGAGTGCCTCCGGAACCGCGTCCGGAATCTTCATGCGCTTGTACGCCTTGGGATGGAGCTCGAATTCCTTCTCCACCTCCGCGGCGATTTCCAGAAACTCGGCGGGCGCGTTTTCAAGCGTGGCGCGGAACGCCTTCATCAGCGGCAGGTTCTCATCGTAGAACCCCATGCCGTAGTTGATTCCATCGTCCGACACGTCCGCATACACGCCCAGCGTCGTGCGCCGCTCCTCGCCGGGACGGCGAAACGCCAGCCACAGGTAATCGCGGTACGGCGACTTGTCGTTTGAAAAGCGCACGTCGCGGTTGATGCGCGAAAGCACCTTCGTCGGCCGCGTTTCAAGCTCCGGGTCGAGCGCGTTCACGGTCTCCCCCAGCGCCGCGGCCAGATCGAGACAGGGCGTGCGCACGCTGTTTTGATACCAGTCGTGATTCTCCAAGAAAAATTCGCGGTTGTTGTTGAACCGAATCGCCATGAAGAATTCAAACGTCTGCTCGGTAAAGCCCTGAAACATGGATTATTTCTCCTTTTGACGGCCCTGCTCGCGCACGGGCTTAAACTTGCTCGTGTGCTCCAGCTCGCCTGCCTCCGGCCGGCGGCGCAAATGCTTCACAATCACAATCGCCGCCGTGAGAACCACCGCCGCCGCACAGATCAGCAGAATCCGTTCCGGAAGCGCGCCGTCGTTGAGAATCGTGAAAAAGAGCGTCTGTACGCCGCTGCCGCCCTTGGCCGCGCGCGCGGCGTGGCGCGCCTGCACCGGCTCTTCCGCCCACGCGACGTGCTCGCCGTCCTCCGCCTGCCACTTCAGATAGAAGTGATATTCCTCCTGCGTGCCGTCCTCGTCGGACAGGGATACCCTCATTTCGCTTCCGACCGGCAGGAAGGCGAGCTCCTTCAGGTCGCCCAGCGTCTTTTCGCCGAGCACGGCCTCCGTCTCCCGGCCGTTCGCGCCGGAGATGGTCAGAAGGAACGCGGGCTTCTCTTCGTCCGTCACGGTCACGCGGAGAGTCGCCTCCCCTTCCGCGAGCGGCCGCACCTGCACATTGACCGTATCGGTCTGAAAAAACACGTGATTTCCGCCCGCGTCCCGCATCGACAGCGTGAACGCGTAGGCCGCGCTTTCGGTCAGGGGCGGGGTCTCGATCTCAATTTCAAACGAATCGCCCGCCTTCAGGCGACCCGGCAGGCCGCAGAACGAGCCGAGCGCCGACTCCGTCAGCTCCAAGGCTTCATAGTCCAGCTTTCCGGCGTTTTCGATTTTCAGCTGAAAGCGCGCCTTCCCGCCCGCCGAAACGGACAGCGCTTCCTCCGGAAGAGTAAAGCGAATCTCATCGGCCGCGACGGCAATCGTTTCCTTTTCCGCGCGCAGCGCGTACTGCCCGCCGGACAGCGCCGACGCGAACGTCGCGACGGGCGCGGTATCCGTGTCCGACTCCACGACCATGACGTGCGTAAACGCGCGCGACTCGCCCGGCTTCAGCCGGAAGGGCGCGGACGTAAACGCCGCCGCGTCGTCGGTTACCACCGCGTTGACCATTTCCACCGAGCCTGTGTTTTCCAGCCGGTAGGTAATCGCCGCAGAATCTCCGGCGCGCACAGCCGACGTGCTTACATCGCGGGTGAAGCGCGCCTTCACCGCCGCCGACACCGTGCTGATTCGCGCGCGCGTCTGCCGGCGAACCGCCGTGCCGTTGAGCTTGAAGGATATGTATACGTCCATATACCCGGCGGCCATGGTATCTCGGCCGACCGAAACCGTGCGCACAAATCGCGCGGTATCGCCGGGCGCAAGGTCGCCTATGGCTTCGCCCTCGCGCGTTTCCGACGGGGACAGCCGCACGTCCGTCATGGCGGCGCTGCCGGTGTTCGTCAGCGTCACCGTCAGCTCGGCCTCGCCCGGCTCCGCCAGCTCGCTGGGATTAAAGCGCGCCGCGACCTCCAGCGGCTCCTCCGCAAGCGCGCACAGACCCGCATACAGAATCCATGCGAGCGTCAGCATCCAGAGAACTCGTTTCCATGCGCGTCTGTCCGTAATCGCACCCCCGCGGCTACAAAAATCCATCTTTATTTTATCGGAGATTCCGCGCCCTGTCAAGAACAAACGCCGAATTGCAACAATTCAGCGGCAGGAAAACCGTGCCCATGCGCAGAATATTCCCCTGAAAATCCATTTTTCGGAGGGCTTCCTATGAAAAGCTGTGTGGTTACCGGCGGTTCGCGCGGCATCGGCGCCGAAACCGTTCGCCTGCTGACGGCGGACGGCTGGTCGGTGGCCTTCTTCTATTCCGCCAGCGAGGCACGCGCGCGGGCGCTGGCGCGCGAAACGGGCGCACATCCCGTGCAGTGCGACGTAGCCGACCGCGCGCAGGTGTTTTCCGCCTTCGCGGACGCGGAAAAATGGCTGGGTCGAGTGGACGCGCTGGTATCCTGCGCCGGAATTGCCCAGCAGAGGCTGTTTCCCGATGTGACCTCGGACGAATGGCGGCGCATGCTGGATGTGAACCTGTCCGGCGCGGCCTACGCGGCGCAGGCCGCCCTGCCGGGCATGATTTCTCGCAAACACGGTGCCATCGTGTTCGTCACGTCGATCTGGGGCGAGGTGGGCGCGTCGTGCGAGGCGCACTATTCCGCTGCCAAAGCCGGACTGATCGGCCTTGCGAAGGCGCTTTCCAAGGAAGTCGGCCCGTCCGGCGTGCGCGTGAACGCCATATCCCCCGGCGTGATCCAGACGGACATGCTCGCCTGCTTTGACGACGAAACGCTTTCCTCCCTCGCGGAGGAAACCCCGCTGGGACGGCTGGGCACGCCGCGCGACGCAGCCGCCGCCATCCGCTTTCTGCTCTCGGACGACGCCGCCTTCATCACTGGGCAGGTGCTGGGCGTGGACGGCGGGTTCGGACGGTAAAAGACGGCCGCCCCTCTCCGATTTTGCGTTCAAAAACCGCAGATATGGATGTTTTCCAACGATTACGGTTGACGAACCGAATAAAGGATTATATAATATGTAACTGTATGAATGCGGGGCGCAAGCGCACCCGACGGGAGGAACAGAACGCACATGAGGAAGAAAAGCTGGATTACTCTGGCCGTCGTCACGGCGCTGATCGTTTTCTTTTCGGTCATCGCCTTCACCGGGCTGACCATCAACCACACGCAGATGCCCGCTCCGATCGGAGATCTGCTGAGCCTTGGCCTTGACCTGCGCGGCGGTATCTATACCGTCTTCTACGCGGACGACGCCGGATATTCGTCCGACGAGTTCCGCAATCTGCTGGAGGGCACCGCGTCGGTTCTGCGCAGCCGCCTGACCGAGCAGGGCTTTACCGAGGCCAACGTTTCCCTGCAGGGCTCGAACTACATCCGCGTGGAGATTCCGGATGTGTCCGACCCTGAGGAGGTGCTTGACATCATCGGCACGCCCGCGCACCTGACGTTCGTCGATCCCGCCGGAAACGTGGTCGTCGAGGGCAAGGACGTATCGAAGGTCGAGATCTGGTACAACGACAGCGCCGAGGACGGCGGCGGCTACGTAGTTACCTTCGTTCTGAACGGCGACGCGGCCACCGCGTTTGAGGAGGCCACCGCCCGCTACATCGGCGAATCCATTTATATCTATCTGGACGACGAGATGATTTCCGCGCCCACCATCAAGGAACGCATCTCCGGCGGCAACGTATCCATTTCGATGAACGGCTCCGCCAGCGCCACCGAATCCTATCAGGAGGCCTACCGCCTGCAGACGCTGATCATGTCCGGCGCGCTGCCGCTGGATATTGAGGAAAGCGAAACCCGCGCCATCTCCGCCACGCTGGGTGAGGACGCGATTGACCGCGCGATGCTGGCTGGCGTCATTGGCGTGGGCATCATCTTCGTGTTCATGATCGTCATGTACCGCCTGCCGGGCCTGATGGCCGATCTCGCGCTGGCCATTTACGTGCTGATTGTGTTCTACGCGCTGGCTGAATTCCAGATTCAGCTGACGCTGCCCGGAATCGCCGGTATCCTGCTGGGCATCGGCATGGCCGTGGACGCGAACGTCGTCATCTTCGAGCGCTTCCGCGAGGAGCTCAAGCGCGGCCTCAGCTACGATTCCGCGTTCCGCAACGGCTTTAAAAACGCGCTGCGCGCCATCATCGATTCCAACGTAACCACGCTGATCGCCGCCTTCGTGCTGATGTATTTCGGCACCGGCTCGATCAAGGGCTTCAGCTACACGCTGGCGCTGGGCGTCGTTACCTCTCTCATTACCGCGGTCTTCGTTACCAAATTCCTGTTCAAGCACGCGCTGCGCCTTGGCTTCACCAAGCGCTCGCTCTATACCCGATAAGGAGGCCGAACGGAAATGAAGAAGAAATTTACCGACTATACAAAGCTTTTCATGCTCATTCCCGCCGTGCTCGTGCTGGCGGCTATCATTCTGAACCTTGCCGGTCACGGCCTGAATCTGGGCATCGACTTCACCGGCGGATCCCTGCTTGAGTACGCCGTGGGCGAGGAATTTAATACTGAGGACGTTGTGGACATTCTGCGCCGCCACGGCTACACCGACGCGCAGGTGGCCAAGGCCGCCTCCGGCGACGACGGCACCGGCGCCATGACGAACCTGCAGATTCGCCTGTCCCTGACCGATCTTTCGGACGACATGAAGAAGCTTGTAAAGCAGGCCGCCGAGGCTAATGGCCTGACGGACGAGACCATCACCAACCTGACCGCCGCCTACGTGAGCGAAAACGAACTGGACAGCAGCTATTCCGGCGGCTATCTGTTCATCTGGAAAAAGCTGGCGGACTCCGACAAGCTGCAGGACGCTGTGATGGACGCGCTGGATGAAAACCGCATCCCCTACACCGTCGTGAAGGCCGAGGAGCTGGACGACGACGCGGAGAACCCCGAGACGCGCGTGATCGTCGTGCTGAACGACCAGTCCAGTGCCGTGCGCAACGTGCTGGAGAACGAAATGTCCAGCCGCTACCCGAACTTCACCTACGTGTCCATCGAGCACACGGGCGCGGTTTCCAGCGCCGATCTGGTGCGCAACGCGCTTTTGTCCCTCGCCATCGCGCTGGCGCTGATGCTGGTGTACATCGGCTTCCGCTTCGATCTGTATTCCGGCGTTGCCGCGCTGTTCGGCCTTGTGCACGACGTCCTTATGATGCTGGCGTTCATGACGTTCTTCGGCTCGGTGTATCAGGTAAGCTCGTCGTTTATCGCCGCCATCCTGACGATTGTCGGCTACTCCATCAACAACACCATCATCATCTTTGACCGCATCCGCGAGATGAAAAAGCGCGTGGGCACCACCGTCGCCAATAAGGAAATTGTGGAGACCTGCGTTCACGCGTCCCTGTCCCGCACGATCAACACCACGCTGACCACGCTGTTCACGCTGGTGGCGCTGTATGTACTGGGCGTGGCCTCGATTCGCGAGTTCACCTTCCCGCTGATCGTCGGCATGCTCGCCGGCTCCTATTCCTCCAACCTGCTGAACGCGCCGGTCTGGGCGTTCCTTATGAACCGGGCGGAGGCGCGCAAAAAGCAGAAGGCCAAGGCCTGATTTCGCGTTCCCCATGCTATGGGAACCCGCCAAAAGCGGCGGATTCCCATATTTTTTCAAACGAAGGCGGCCTTTCGGAATCAAATCCGCGCCGCCGTCAAACGATAACAGGGATAATGAGGTAGGATTCCCATGCTCAAATGCCTTCCACGCTCCACAGGCGCGCCCGAATGGCCGCGTCCCGCCGATATGCCCGCGCTCCTTCACCGGCTGCTCTGCCTTCGCGGCATTCGCAGCGAGGATGAGGCGCGCGCCTTCCTGCGCCCCGGGCGCGGCCAGCTGCACGATCCGTTTCTGCTTTCGGACATGGATCAGGCCGTGCAGGAGATTCGCGCGGCCATTGACGCGGGCGAGGGCATCTGCGTATACGGCGACTACGACGTGGACGGCGTTTGCGCCTCATCCATTCTTTCCAGCTATCTGCGCTCCATCGGCGCGCGGGTGGACGTGTACCTGCCCTCCCGGCACAAGGAGGGCTACGGACTCAACGAGAGCGCGGTGCTGAAGGTGTGCGAAAACCACCGGCTGCTGGTGACGGTGGACTGCGGCATTACCTCGGTGGAGCTGACAAAGCTGGCGCAGGCGCGCGGCATGCGCGTCGTGATTACCGACCACCACCGGCCGGAGGGCGAGCTGCCGCCCTGCCCGGTTGTGAATCCGCTTCTGAATGGCTATCCCTTCCCCTACCTGTGCGGCGCGGGCGTGGCGTTTCAGCTTGTGGCGGCGCTGGGCGGGCGTGACGCGGCAATGGACTATGTGGATCTGGCGGCGCTTGCGACGATTGCGGATATCGTGCCGCTTCAGGATGAAAACCGCGCGATTGCCGCGCTGGGCTTAAAACGCATCAACGTGTCCCCGCGCCCCGGCATCCGCGCGCTGATCGACGCGAGCGGCATGACCGGCCGCGTGATCAACTCCGGCAACGTAGCCTTCCAGCTCGCGCCGCGCCTGAACGCCAGCGGGCGGCTGGGCGACGCCATGCGCGCCTACCGGCTGCTTACCGGCACGAACGCCGACGAGTGCGCCGAGCTGGCCGGGCAGCTGAACGAGGAAAACCTGCGCCGCAAGGCGCTGGAGCAGGACGCCTACGCGCTGGCGGACGAGCTGCTGCATTCGTTCCGCTTCGCCGAGCATCGCGTGATCGTGATTCCCGGCGAGGGGCTGAACAGCGGCGTAATCGGTCTGGCCGCGTCCCGGCTGACGGAGCGCTACCACTACCCCACGGTGGTTCTGTCGCTGGACGGCGACGTATACACCGGCTCCTGCCGCTCGATTGACGGCGTGGACATTCACGACGCGCTTTCGCACGTGGCGGATACGCTGATTCAGTTCGGCGGCCACAAGATGGCGGCCGGGCTGCGGCTGAAAAAGGAAAATCTGGACGCGTTCTGGGATGGGCTGGACGCGTATCTGAAGGAGACCTATCCCGCCGAGCTGTGGATTCCCCGGGTGGAGTACGACTGCGAGGTGGACGCGGACGACCTTACGCCGGAGGCCGTGGAGACGCTGGAGGCGCTCGCGCCCACCGGCTGCGGCAACCCCTCCGCGCAGTTTCTGATGAAATGCGAGATTGTCTCCGCCCGCCCCGTCGGCGCGGACAGCGCGCACCTGAAGCTGTGCCTGCGCAGCGCGGGCGGCATGACCGACGGAATCTGGTTCCGCCGCGGCGACCTTGCCGGGCACCTGCCGCGCACGGCCGACGCGGTGTTTCAGGCCTCAATCAACCGCTATCAGGGGCGTGTAAGCGTGCAGGCACAGCTTACGGCGCTGGAGGCGCGCGACGCCGGCGGACGACTTTCGGAACTTGACGCGCGCGCGGATTCCCTGTTTCAAACGTTCTTAACAGACCATGTGTATAATTGGGCATACTCGGAAATTCCCGCGCCGCCGATCTCGGCGCAGGCGCTTCGCGAAAAGCTGGCGGGGCGCGTGCAGGGCGTTCTGATTGTGGCCGCGTCCATCGAGGGCGCGCGCGCCGCGCTGGAGGCCGCGGGCGGCCAGCCGCTGGACGTATTCATTGGCGAATACCCGTCCGACGCGCGCTGCTTTCATTCACTCGCGGTGCTGCCCGCGGGCGCGCCGCCGGAGGGCTATGACACCGTCGTGCTGGCGGGAATCCCGGACGGGCTGATGAACGCCTCGTTCCGTCTGGATGGCGTGCCGGTCAGCCCGCTGTTCGCCCGCATGCCGGGTCTCGAATCGCTGCGCGGCATTTACGCCGCCGCGCGCCGCGTCAGCCGCCGCCCGTCGCATTTTCTGGCGCGGAACGCGCTGGTGCGCGGAATCGCCGAGGAAGCGGACGAAAGCGAGTCCGCCTGCGCCGCCGGGCTTCTCATACTCTCGGACATGGCGCTTTTGACCATTGAGGACACAAAAACCGCCGGGTTTCACGTGACGCTCGCGCCGCTTGTGAAGCGCGACCCGGCCGAGAATCCCCTGTTTCGCCGCATGCAGGCATGGCGCGAACAGGCAATGAAAGGAAGGTGAGCTCATGAACGATCAGGCGACCCCCGGATATCCGACGCTGGACGAGCTGATCACACACGTGCAGAAATTTCATCCGAACGAGGATATGGGCGTAATTGAGCGCGCCTACCGGTTTGCCGAAAACGCGCACAAGGATCAAAAGCGCATGTCCGGCGAGCCGTATTTCGCGCATCCCGCCCACGTGGCGCTGATTCTGGCCGACCTGATGCTCGATCCCCCGACGATCGCCGCCGGTCTTCTGCATGACTGCGTGGAGGACGTGGACGGCTGCACCGTGGAGACCATCGAGAAGGACTTCGGCAGCGAAATTTCGCTGATGGTGGACGGCGTTACCAAGCTCACGCGCATGGATTTCTTCACCCGCGAGCAGCAGCAGGCGGAGTCCATCCGCAAGATGTTCATCGCCATGGCGAAGGACATTCGCGTGGTGCTGATCAAGCTGGCCGACCGCCTGCACAACATGCGCACGCTCAAGACGCAAAAGCCCGAGCGGCAGATTCCCATTGCCCGCGAAACGCTGGACATTTACGCGCCGCTGGCGCACCGGCTGGGCGTATACGCGGTAAAGTGGGAGCTGGAAGACCTTGCCCTGCGCTACATCGACCCGGAGGGCTACTACAGCCTTGTGGAGAAGGTGGGCATGAAGCGCGCCGAGCGCGAAAAGTGGATTCGCGAGATCATCGATTCCATCCGCGCGGGAATGGAAAAGGAGCACATTCACGTGCAGGAAATCGACGGCCGTCCCAAGCACTTTTATTCCATCTACCGCAAGATGAAAACGCAGAACAAGACGTTCGAGCAGATCACCGATCTGATCGCCGTGCGCGTGATCGTCGATACCAAGCAGGACTGCTACGCCGCGCTGGGCATCGTGCATTCCCTGTGGCCGCAGGTGCCGGGGCGGTTCAAGGACTATATCTCCGTGCCCAAGGACAATCTCTATCAGTCGCTGCACACCACGGTCGTGGGGTCGGACGGCCGCCCGTTCGAGGTGCAGATTCGCACGATGGAGATGCACCGAAGCGCCGAATACGGCATTGCCGCGCACTGGCGCTATAAAGAAGGCAAGGCGGCCGACTCGCTGGATGAAAAGCTGGGCTGGCTGCGCCGCATTCTGGATTGGCAGAGCGAAACCGGCGACCCCGGCGAGTTCGGCAACCTGCTGCGCGTAGACCTGTTCGCCGAGGAGGTTCTGGTGTTCACGCCGCGCGGCGACATTATCTCCCTGCCTAAGGGCGCGACGCCGCTCGACTTTGCCTACCGCATCCATTCCGCCGTGGGCAACCGCTGCGTGGGCGCAAAGGTAAACCACCGCATCGTGCCGCTGACGACCCAGCTGGAAACCGGCGATTTCGTGGAAATCATGACCTCCGCGAATTCCCACGGCCCGTCGCTGGACTGGCTGAACATCGTGAAGACCAGCGAGGCGAAGACGAAGATTCGCTCGTTCCTGAAGAACGAATCGAAGGACGAAAACCTCGTCCGCGGCCGCGACCTGCTGGAAAAGGAGGCGCGCCGTCTGGGCTACTCCTTCTCTCAGCTGTGCAGGCCGGAGTTTCTGGAGGTTCTGTATAAGCGCTACACGCTTTCGTCGCTGGACGATCTGTATGTCACGGTGGGCTTCGGCGGCCTGTCGTGCGCGCAGGTGATCAACCGTCTGGCGGAGGAATTCAAAAAGACGCAGAAGCCGGAAGCGCCCAAGCTGCCTACGCCCACGGAAACCCCGCAGCCCCGCCCGGCGACGCACGCCGCGCAGGGCGTGGTGGTGGAGGGCGACCCAAATATGCTGGTGCGCTTCGCACACTGCTGCAACCCGCTGCCCGGCGACGACATCATCGGCTACGTCACCCGCGGGCGCGGCGTGTCCGTACACCGCGCGGACTGCGTGAACATGCAGGATGAGGGCGTGGAGCGGGATCGCATGGTGCAGGTCGCGTGGGCGTCGTCCGCCTCCGCGGCGTATGACGCGGACATTCAGGTGATCGGCTACGACAAGGCCGGCCTGCTGGCCGACCTGAGCACGCTGTTCGCCGCGCTGGAGGTGCCCATCGTGGCTGTCTCCGCGCGCACGATGAAAAACGGCACCACACAGATCACACTCACGCTGTCCATCAAGGACACCACGCAGCTGGAAAAAATCATCAAGCAGCTGCGCAAGCGTTCCGACATCATCGAGGTATTCCGCGTCAGCTTCTGACGGGAAGGGAGAAATTTCGCATGCGAGCCATCATTCAGCGCGTGTCCCGCGCCAGCGTAGACGTGGCGGGCGCGCGCGTGGGCGAAATTGGGCGCGGCTTTCTGGTGCTTCTGGGCGTTATGGCCGGAGATACCGACGCCGACCGCAATTATATCGCAAAGAAAATCGCCGGCCTCCGCGTGTTTGAGGACGCCGACGAAAAGATGAACCTGTCCCTGAAGGACGTGGGCGGCAGCGTGCTGCTGGTAAGCCAGTTCACGCTGGCGGGTGACGCGCGCCACGGCAATCGCCCGTCGTTCTCCGGCGCGGCGCGGCCGGAGGAGGCCGAGCCCGTCTGCGCGCAGGTAAAGGCCGACCTTGAGGCCGCCGGTCTGCGCGTGGAAACCGGGCGCTTTCGCACGCACATGGAGGTGTCGCTGGTAAACGACGGCCCCGTGACCATTCTTCTGGACAGCAGAAAGGATTTCTGAACCGAATGAGCAAGCTTCTGATCGACCGGCTCGCGCTCGGCGCGTACCAGACGAATTGCTATCTCCTTCGCCGGGAGGGCTCGCCTGCCGCTGTCGTCATCGACCCCGGCGACGATGTTCCCGCGCTGGACGAGGCGATTGCCCGTCTCGCCCTTCATCCCGAGGCCGTCCTTCTGACGCACGGCCACTTTGACCACCTGCTGGGCGCGCACCATATGAAGGAGGCCCATGGCGCGAAGGTGTACATTGGCGAGGCCGACGCGCCGGCGCTGACGGAGGAACGAATTTCCCTGCGCCCCGCAGACGCGCAAACGCCCTTTGAACCCACGCCGCCGGACGGCTTTTTAACCGAGGGCACGCACGAGTTCGCCGGTATCCGCTTTCGCGCCATCCCATCCCCCGGCCATACCATGGGCGGTGTCTGCCTGCTGGCGGAGGACGACGGCGTGCTGTTCACCGGCGACACGCTGTTTGCAAACGGCATTGGCCGCACCGACCTGTACGGCGGCGACTGGACGCAGCTGTATCACTCGCTCAAGCGCCTTCTCGCGCTGGACGGTTCCCTGCGCGTGCTTCCCGGCCACGGCGAGGGCGGCACGCTGGACGCGATTAAAAGAGGGTTTCATCGATGAATTCCATCCGTCTGACTACCAACGTCGAATGGCTGTACCCGGAGCTCGGCGAGGTCGTGCGCCTGTTTCTGGGCGACGTGCCGATCCTGCCGGACGCGGGCGACGTGTCGATTGTCCACACGCACACGGACGCGGGCGACACATGGATTGAGTGTGCGCGGCTGGACGGCGCGCGGGAAATCACCGTAACCGCGAACGCCGTGCGCGGCGGACTGGAGGAAAAGCGCGTGCTCAAGCGCGCGGCAAAGACGGCGGTTTTCCGCCTTTTGTCGGACGCGCTCGACCGCATGCCTCCGTGGGGCTCCCTGACCGGCATCCGCCCCACGCGGCTGATGTATGAAGCCATGGAGCGCGGCCTTTCCCGCGAGGAGGCCGAAGCGTGGCTGACGCGCGAATTTTTCGTAAGCCCCGAAAAGGCGGCGCTGCTGGGCGAAATCATCGAGATGCAGCGCGGGCTGGTGAACCCGCCCGCGGACGCGTTCGACCTGTACATCGGCATTCCCTTCTGCGTGACGCGCTGCGCCTATTGCTCGTTCGCCTCCGGCGAAATCGGCGACGGCAGGCTGACCGCGCCGTATGTGGAGGCGCTGAAACGCGAAATTGCCCGTTCCGCCGAGCTGACGCGCGCGTTAGGTCTCCGTCTGCGCGCGGGCTATATCGGCGGCGGCACGCCGACCGCCATCACCTGCGCTCAGCTGGACGAGGTGCTTTCCGCCGCGATGGCTGCCTTCCCGGGCGGCTGTGAATGGACGGTGGAGGCCGGGCGGCCGGACACGATCGACCGCGAGAAGCTGCGCATGCTGAAGGCGCACGCCGTCAGCCGCATCTCCGTGAACCCGCAGACGTTCAAGGATGAGACCCTGCGCGTGATCGGGCGCGCGCACACCTCGCAGGACACGCTTCGCGCCTACGCGCTGGCGCGCGAGGAGGGCTTCGACCACATCAACATGGATCTGATCGCCGCGCTGCCGGGCGAAACGACGGACGACTTCCGCCGGACGCTTGAAAAGGTGCGCGAGCTGAATCCGGAATCCGTCACCGTACATTCGCTGGCGATCAAGCGCTCCAGCCGATTGCACGAGGCGCTCACCCGCGAGGGCGGCGCACACAATCAGGCAGATTGTGCCGCGGCGGACGAAATGATTCGCTATGCCCGGCAGACGCTGGCGGAGGGCGGCTGGCGGCCCTACTACCTGTACCGGCAGAAATACATGGCCGGGAATCTGGAAAACGTGGGCTACGCCAAGGCCGGACACGCCTGCCTGTACAACATCGGCAACATGGAGGAAACCGCGCGCGTGCTGGCGCTGGGCGCGGGCGCGATTACGAAATGGCTGTTCCCGCGCGAGCGGCGCATTGAGCGCGCGCCGAACGTGCGCAACATTGAGGAATACATCCGGCGCGTAGACGAAATGGTCGAGCGAAAGCGCGCGCTGCTGCTGGGGGAGGTTACGCCATGAAAAGACGCCGGCTGATTGCCGTTCTGCTGCTTCCGTGTCTTCTGCTGTGCGCGTGCGCGTCCAAGGAGCTGGTAAGCCCCTACGCCGACGTTCCCAAGCCCACGGCGGTCATCACCATGGACAATGGCTCGACCATGACCTTCACGCTCGACCCTGCCAGCGCGCCCAACACCGTGGCAAACTTCATTTCGCTGGCGAACGCCGGATTCTACGACGGCATGAAGATCGACTACGTGTACCCCACCTACTTCCTGCGCAGCGGCGACCCCAACGGCGACGGCACCGGCGGCCCCGGCTACACGATTGACGGCGAGTTCAGCGAAAACGGCTACACGCTCAACAAGCTGTCCCATGAGCGCGGCGTGATCTCGATGTGCCGTCTGGAGGACGATTATCACTCCGCCGGAAGTCAGTTCTTCATCATGCAGTCCACCCGTCTGGAATACGACGGAAAGTACGCCGCGTTCGGCTGGATTGAAAAAAGCGACGCGGAAAGCCTGCGCACGCTGGACTCGCTGTGCGGCATGAGTCTGGATAAGAGCTATCGCCCGCTGGTTCGGCAGACCATCGCGTCCATTCGCGTGGACACGAAGGGCTACACCTACGAGGTGTATAAATACGGCGAGGAAAACGCCGAAAAATAAAGGAGACATCTCATGAAAAAACGTTCGCTTTCCCTTCTTCTGGCGCTTATGCTGCTTGTGAGCCTGACCGCGCTGACCGGCTGCAAGTCCAACAAAGGCCAAACGTCCACGCAGCGCATTACGGCCTACACACTGAAAAACGAAGCCGACCCCGTGGCCACCATCACCATGGAGGACGGCGGCGTGATCACCGTGGAGCTGTATCCGGACGTCGCGCCCAACACCGTGGCCAATTTTATCACGCTGGCCAATCAGGGCTTTTATGACGGCTTGATCTTCCACCGCGTGATCAAGGGCTTCATGATTCAGGGCGGCGACCCCAACGGCGTCGGAACCGGCGGCCCCGGCTACTCCATCAAGGGCGAATTCTCCGCCAACGGCTTTGAAAACAACCTGTCCCACACGCGCGGCGTAATCTCCATGGCGCGCTCCTCGTCGTTTGATTCCGCGGGCAGCCAGTTCTTCATCATGCATGCCGACGGCACGTATCTCGACACGCAGTACGCTGCCTTCGGCGAGGTTGTGGACGGCATGGACGTTGTGGACGCCATCGCCGAAACGCAGACCGGCGCGAACGACCGCCCCGTAAGCGAGCAGAAAATCAAGACCATCCGCGTGGATACCAAGGGCGTAGAATATACTGTAGAAAAAATCGGAGGCTAACGACATGAACAATCCCATCGTCACCTTTGAAATGGAAAATGGTCACACCTTCAAGGCGGAGCTCTACCCCGAGCTCGCGCCCGAAAGCGTCGGCAACTTCGTGGAGCTGGTGAAAAGCGGCTTCTACGACGGCCTGATCTTCCACCGCGTCATTCCCGGCTTCATGATTCAGGGCGGCGACCCCACCGGCACCGGTACGGGCGGCCCCGGCTGGCACATCAAGGGCGAATTCAAGCAAAACGGCTTCGTGAACAACATCCGCCACGAGCGCGGCGTGCTCTCCATGGCGCGCAGCATGATGCCAAACTCCGCCGGCAGCCAGTTCTTCGTGATGCATGAGAACGCGCCGCATCTGGACGGCGGCTACGCCGCGTTCGGCCGCGTGATCGAGGGCATGGAAACCGTGGACGAAATCGCCCAGACCCCCACCGACTTTAACGACCGTCCCCGCAAAACCCAGAAGCTCAAAAAGGTCACCGTCGAGGACTTCGGCCAGACCTTCCCCTTCACCAAGCTGCACTGAACATGAAACGCGCCCATCCGGTTCCAACAGGCCGGATGGGCGCGTTTGCGGTTGCAGCCTTTGAAATTACGAAGGAGCCTCCCGTCTTCGCGTTTTCCGTCAATAGGTGCTCGCGCGCCTTACGTATAGGAATAGGCAAGCGCCGCGTTCTCCGTATCCAGCGTCGCGCGGGCGCCGAACGGGAAAATGGCTTGATTCACGCCGTGGCTGAAGTCATCGGTATAGGCCACGGGAATGTCCCACTTCTCTCCCAGCAGCTTCAGGCGAAACAGAAGATGCTCGTTCGTCGGGTCGGAATAGTGCCCGAACAGGATGCCGCGCACGTGCGGCATCACCGGCGTCTGCTCCAGACGGCCGATGGAATCGCTCACGTGCTCAACGCCGAAGAACATTTCATGCTCCTCCAGCGCCAGAATCAGGTCCTCGTCCGGCTTCGGCGCAATCCATCCGCTGGCCGCGAGAAACACATAGTTGTCCAGATACCCGCCGGAAAGCGTGCCGCTGGCCGCTCCGCCCGTCACCGTGCGCCACGCGCCGCTTTTCAGGTGCATGGGCGCACACCCTTCCTCCACATGCGCATGGAAGTTCGCCGCGTTATAGGCCGAGGGTTCCACCAGCGTGCCCGGCGACTGCCCATACAGCACCGGCAGCCCCGCGCGGCGATTGATGGCCGACAGGATGCTGGTTCCGTCGCTGAAGCCGAGCCACATCTTCGGATGCGCCGCGGCCAAGGCGTAATCAATCAGCGGAATCACCTCGTCGCCGCCCTCACCGCCGCCAAAGAAGATCAGCTTCACCTCGTCGTCCACAATCAGCTGATTGATGTCCCGCGCGCGAGCCTCCGCCGAAGCTGCGAAGCCCCACGCGCTCGTAAACATGTTCTCCGCCGTCTTTACGCGATACCCGCGCGCCTCCAGCGCCTGAATAATCGGCGCATAGCCCTCCCGCGTCGCGAGATGGCTGGGTGCCGCCAGACCGATGCAATCTCCCTTGCAAAGCCTCATAGCTCTCCCTCCCCCTGTGTGACTCCATCTTATCCCATCTTCCCCCGTTTTGCAAGCGCGTTTTCTATTTCCAAAACGCAAGAAAAAACCGCCATTTCTGGCGGTTCTTCCAAGCTGATGACCAGATTCGAACTGGTGACCTCATCCTTACCAAGGATGCGCTCTACCGACTGAGCTACATCAGCGCGTTTCTTGAACGCGAGAACTATAATACCACACGAGAGATGATTTTGCAATAGGATTCCACAAATATTAACACACAAAATTGCAATGTCGAACCGCTGTTGTTTCAGGATTTGTAGAAGCCATTGGAAAAAACGACGTTGGGGGGGCAATGTCAGGAAGATAAGAGAGGAAGAGAAAAATGAGCGAAGAGGGCATCGGGCAGATAGCTTGAAGCTCCAAGCATAAGTCAGGAAAAAGGCATAGGAAAGAGACAAACGAAAAAGCCTGTCAAGCAGGGCGCCATCATTTACCAAGGTGCCATCATTTACTTTCCAAACAAAACCCAAGTAAGGAAGTCGGGATTCAAGGCGGCCTTGAACATTTTAGCTTTTGGCACTCATTCTGCCCTTCACAGGGATCGCTGCTCTGTTCTTTATACGCATGGATAAACCGTTTCCTGCTGGCTTCCTCGATCATGGTGTACTGGAAAAACACGTTTCCATCCGTACCGGCGTAGCAGACTTTCGGCGCATATTTCACGTCCATTTGCCATTTTACGCCCAATTGGGTGGGCGTATCGTACTTCCCGAGATGCTTCGACTTCGCTTTCGTAGATTCCACCTTCTTTCGCTATCCAAGCCTTACGAAGACACGGTACAGCGACCCCGGATGCCGGCTGTAGGCCTTTTCTTCGCGTAGCTTTCCGTACATCTCGCATACGCTGATGTCTGGATTTCGCCGGTGCAAATTGCGAATCC
>CAVERI010000003.1:0-73936 GCA_963618055.1 bacterium
GACTGCGTATACGACCGGCGACATTTCAGGGCTGTATGGCAAAGAGAAGTGGAAATAAGCTTCTTAAAACAATACAAAGCAAGAACCTCTTCCAGCAGAGTAATATCCAAGCTGATGCTGGATTGCCTCCTTGAACCTGATCGCCTATCTTTGATCCTTGAAAATTGATTTCCGTGTTATTTCTTCGATATGTATGTAAATCTGGAAGAAAACGTGCTATAATGATTGGGACGCGATGGAAAGCATATCAGAACCGACGGAAGAAGAAAGGATGTTTTCAAATGCCCAGAGGAGTAAAGGGTTCCGGAAAGAAAGCCAAGACGGAGACGGTTGCTGTTGAGAAGACCCGCAAGGCGTATCCCTCGCTGGATGAGCGCATAGCGATGGCCGACAAGAAGGTTGAGGATCTTACCAAGCTGAACAGCGAGCGCGAAGCGCTGGTTGCGAAAACGGAGAAAAAGCTTGAAGAGCGCAAGGTCGCTCTGGCAAGAAGCACCGAGCAGCTGAACAAGGTTCTCGCCCGCAGAGAGCATCTGGTGGAGCTTAAGAACCGTCCCGTCGCGCAGCGCGGCAGAACTGCCGCCAAGAGCGAGGAGAGAAAGCGCGCCGAGGAGCTGCTTTCCGCAATGAAGGCCAAGGGCATCAGCATGGAAGAACTGCTGGCCAAGCTGGAGCAGTAATCACAGGCGTTTCAAGGGCGTCCGGAGAATTCCGGGCGTTCTTTTTATGACCTTTTAGGCCTACGCAGGCAACACAGACTCAACTTGCGCGAGGGGCACGAGGGGGATATAATAGAAAGGGAACTTTTTTCGTCCGTCATGCGACAGAACAAAGGACTACTTTGGGAATATTCGAGGAGAAATAACATGATGCAACCGGCACAGAAGCTCAGGCAGCTGCTAACGGAGAATATCGGCAGGGTGATCGTCGGCAAGGAGGGCGTGGTGGAGCTGATTTTGAACGCCATCCTGTGCGGCGGTCATGTGCTGATTGAGGACGTGCCCGGCGTCGGAAAGACGACGCTGGCCACCGCGTTTTCCCGCTCGCTGGCGCTGGACTATAAACGCATTCAGTTTACACCCGACGTGACGCCCAGCGACGTGGTGGGCTACACGTTTATCGATTTCAAAACCAATGTGATGGAGTATCGCAAGGGCGCGGTGTTTGCCAACCTTCTGCTTGCGGACGAAATCAACCGCACGTCGCCGAAAACGCAGTCGAGCCTTTTGGAGGTTATGGAGGAGGGGCAGGTGACGCTGGACGGCGAGACGCATCCGCTGCCGAAGCCGTTCATTGTGCTGGCCACGCAGAACCCTGTGGACTTTGTGGGCACGTATCCGCTGCCGGAGGCGCAGCTGGATCGATTCTTCATGCGTGTGTCGATCGGCTATCCGACCGAGGCGGAGGAGGCTGAGATTCTGAACATGTACATGTCCGGCGAAAAGCCGCTGAACGAGCTTCAGCCCGTGTGTACGCGCGACGACATTCTCAGGCTCCAGAAAATGGTGGGAGATGTGCGCGTTTCCAAGGAAATGCGCGCGTATGTGGCGGCGATTGCGCAGAGCTCGCGCGCGAACCGTTCGTTTGCGCGCGGCATTTCCACGCGCGGCGCGCTGGCGCTGATGCGGTCGGCGCAGGCCTGCGCAATGCTGGACGGACGCGACTACGTGATGCCGGAGGACATCCGCAAGATGGCGTCTCCCGTGCTGTCGCACCGCGTTGTGCTGAGCCCGGAGGCGCGGCTGAGCGCGAAGGGCATGACGGCGGAACGCGCGGTTCTGCGGCTGATTGCCGGGGTACCCGTTCCGGTGAGGGCAAAGTGAAGCCGAGAACAAGCAGTTTTCTATTTATCATGCTGCTGGTGGCCGTGATTGCGCTGACGATCGGCTCGCCGGTTCTGTTAAGCGCGGCCATCTGCATGCTGGTCATGCTGGCTTTGGCGCTCGCGTCGGTGGTGACGGCGCTGCTTACGCTGCGCGCGCGGGTTGTCTGCGCGGCGGCGCGCCTTCTGCGCGGAGAGAAGGCCAGCTATCAGGCGGAGGTTTCGTTCCGGTCGATCCTGCCGGTCGGCGACATCGTCGTAAACGTGGCGGGCGGCGCGGGAACGGATTCCATCCGCTTTGGCGGCATGCCGTTTCGCGTGTATCGCGCTTCGGGCGAGAAGGTGTTTCCGCACAGGGGCGTGTACGCGCCGGTTTCCGGAAGCGTATGGGTGACGGATGTGTTTGACCTTTTCACGTTTCGCAGAACGCTTTCCGCCGCGGGCGGGGAGGTAACGGTGCTGCCGCGGCGAAGGCCGCTGCTTCCGTTTCAGATGCAGATGGGCGACACCGGGCCGGAGGAGGTTCGCCGGTTCCCGGACGACGCATCCTCGCCGTCCGGCGTGCGCGACTGGCGCGACGGCGACCTGATCAAGCGCATTCATTGGAAGCTGACAATGAAAACCTATGACCCCTCGATGCGCAACCTGAAGCCGATGGTGCGAACCTATGACGAGGCGGCTCGCCCGGACATGCTTGTGATGCCGGATCTCGCGCGGCTGGACGCGGTGGCGGAGCGCGCGCGAACGATTGAGGATGCGCTGTGCGAGGCGACGCTGAGCGTGATTGCCGCGCAGCTGGACGTGGACGCGCCTGTGCGCCTGCTTTTGGGGCGCGCGGGGGAAATCGAGGGGTGCGGCGCGCAGGATGTAGGCGCGTTTGCCGGTGCGCTGGCGCGCGTGGCCTTTGACGCGGAAACGCCGTATGAGCAGGCGCTGGCCGACGCGACGCGCCGACTGGATCGCACGGGCGCGATTGTGCTGATTACGAGCCGGCTTACCTCGCGTCTGGCGGACTGCGCCATTCGCCTTCGGCAGATGAGCGGCGTGGCCGTGGCTGTGATCTGGATTACCGATACCAGACGCGCCGACGTGGACGCGCTGATGGCAAGGCTGGAGATGGCGGACGTGATCGCCCGCCGCGACAATCCCTTCTACGCCGGAGAGGGGGCGGGGGCGCAATGAAAAGCTTGGATGCCCATACGCGTGGCCGACTGGGCGAAGTGCTCGTCGCGGCGCTTCTTGCGGCAGGGCTTACGATGCTGCTGGCGGCCGACGCGGAGCTGACGCTTCGCGCGGCGTGGATATACGGCGGCGCGTTCGCGGCGGCCGGGGCGCTGTTTGGCTTCTCGCTTTCTCGGCGCTCGGCGCAGATTACGCTTTCGGCGATCGCGCTGGCGGCGGGAATCGCGCTGCTTGCCGGATGGCGGCCGGTTACGCGGATCATGGAAATTCTGCGCGCCGCGAGGACGAAGGAGCCGCTGGACGAATATATGAACGAGCTTGGCGTGGGCATCATGCTTGCCATGCTGGTTGCTTCCTATATTATTGCGCAGCAGGCCAAGGGTGTATATCTGATGGCGCTTCTGACGCTGGCCGTGCTGGCGGTCGGCTGGTTTTATGGGGAAAGCCGGCTGTCGTGGCATTTTGCGCCGGTGCTGGCGGCGCTTTCGGCCATGTTCGCGCGCTCCGGAAATGCGGAGAGGGCGCATCCGAAGGCGCTTCTGTCGCTGTCGCTGGTGGCCGCACTGGTGGCGGTCGGCTGTACGCCCGCGGCGGGCGCTCGCCTGCCGGTATTGGAGAAGGCGTCGCAGAAGACGCTTCGCTTCATTCTGCGCACGCTGAATATTGAAAAGGACAATCTGGACGAGCGGCGCTCGTTCTCCATTGCCTCCGACGGCTGGATTATGCGGCGCGACCGCTTTGGCGGCCCCGCGTATCCCTCCGACAGCGAGCTGATGCGCGTGGAAACCTCCGAGACAGTCTACCTGCGCGGAGGCATTCGCTATGTCTACGACACGCACGCGTGGGTGGACGAAAGCAACGAGGACAAGGCGGGCAAGGTTCGCCGCTATATGCTGCACGGCATCGAGGGGCTGATTTACAGATCTGACTTCGAGGCCGCCCTTGATTTAGGCAAAAAACGGGCGCAGCGGTATCTTGCGAGCGGAACGATCGGGGTTGAGGTGCTTCAGGACAATCCGAGCTGGTCGATCTATACGCCGTCGCGCACGAAGGATGTGGACATCGCGGACGCGAACGTGTATTTCAACAACCTTGGCGAGATGTTCATCAACCGACCCCTGCGCGCCGGAGACCGGTACACACTGGAAATTGAGCGCTTCGCCGCAAACGAGCTTGAGCTGGAGCAGGCGCTTGCCGACTGCGAGGGCGCGGACGACCCGGCCTACGCGGCCGCGCTGGTGCTGAACCGCGACCTGCCGCTGGGCATCGATTCGGCGCTGTATCAGCAGACGTATGACATTATTTCCGGGGCGGAAACGCCGTATCAGCGCGCGCAGGCAATCTGCGACTGGCTGAAGCTGCGCGGGCAGTATACGCTTACGCCGGAGCCCGTGCCGGAGGGACGCGACATGGTGTCCTATTTCGTGCTGGAAGCGCCGGAGGGCTATTGCGTGTATTTCGCGTCGGCCATGGCGGTCATGGCGCGCATTGCCGGACTTCCGGCGCGCTATGTGGAGGGCTATCTGGCCGTCCCGGATGAAAACGGCGAATGCGTCGTGACCGGCCGCAGCGCGCACGCGTGGGCGGAGGTGTACTTCAAGGGCTTCGGCTGGGTGGTATTTGACGCTACGCCGCCGGACGATCAGCAGGACGAGCAGGAGCCGGACGAGGGCGACGACGCGCAGGGCGGAAACGCGGGCGGAACGCAGCCCACGGCCACGCCCGCGCCGACGGACGGAATGACGGAGGACAGGCCTACGGCCACGCCGGAGCCGACGAACCCATCGAACGGCGCGGATGGAAACGAGCCGACCCCAACGCCCACGCCCGACCCGAACGAGGATGGAATGTTTGGAGATACCGGGAATGACGAGCCGGAAACCACGCCGGAGCCGGACAATGCGCCGCGCACAGGAGAGGACGATTCCTCGCGCGGCCGCGGCTGGCGGCTGGCGCTGCTTCTGATTCTTCTGCTGCTTGTAATTGCGGCGGCGGTGCTTCTGGTGCGCAGACGTTTGAAAGCGACGGATCCGCTTTCCGTCTCGGAGAAGTTCCGCGGAGAGGATCGGCTGATGCTCTGGTATCGGGCGATGCTCACGGCGCTTTCGCAGGCGGGCGTTCGCTATGAACCCGGCGACACGCCGTCGTCGCTGGCGGCGCGCGCGCTGGAGCGCGGCGCGTGCACGGAGGCGTTCATCGCCTTCTCGGCGGCGGTGGCCGTGTGCCGCTATGCGGCGCGCCCGGCAGACAGGCAGACCTACGCGCTGGCGCGGGACGCGTATCTGGGCATTGTCGGACGAATGAAGCCCGCGGCGCGGATGAAATGGCGGGCGCAGCGCGCGCTGCATGGCGTCGGCTCGGTAGGTCAGGTGCCGTAGCTATTGCCAGAAACGGAAAAGCATGCTATAATAAACTGATTTGGAAACGGGGGAGTACCGTTCATGGAAAAAATGTTTGATTTCTTTAAGCGAATTCTCTCCGGCTCGAACGAGGCGGAGGTCAGAAGACTGATGAAGATCGTCGACGCCATCGAAGCGCAGGAAGCGAAGATGCAGGCGATGACGGACGCGGAGCTGCGTGGGCAGACGGCGCTCTTCCGCGAGCGGCTGCGCAAGGGCGAAACGCTGGACGATTTGATGGTCGACGCGCTGGCGGCGGTGCGCGAGGGCGCAAGGCGCGCGCTGGGGCAGCGGGCGTTCCGCGTGCAGCTGGTGGGCGCGATCGTGCTGCATCAGGGCCGCATTGCGGAGATGCGCACGGGCGAGGGCAAAACGCTGACGGCCGCGCTGGCTGCCTATCTGAACGCGCTGCCGGGCGAGGGCGTACACATTGTAACGGTGAACGACTATCTGGCGAAATACCACAGCGAGTGGATGGGCAAGATCTTCCGGTTCATGGGTCTGAAGGTCGGTTTGATTCTGCACGACATGACGCCGGAGGATCGCCAGACCGCCTACGCCGCCGACGTGACCTACGCCACCAACAACGAGCTGGGCTTCGATTACCTGCGCGACAACATGGTTGTTCGCAGGGAGAACATGGTGCAGCGGCCGCTGAACTTCGCCATCGTGGACGAGGTCGACTCGATCCTGATTGACGAGGCACGCACGCCCCTGATCATTTCCGGGCAGGGCGACAAGTCCACCGAGCTGTATCAGCAGGCGGATCGCTTCGTGCAGCGTCTGCGCGAGGGCGAGGACAAGGACTACGTTCGCGACGAAAAGGAAAAGACGATTATCCTCACGGAGGAGGGCGTTCGTAAGGCCGAGCAGGCGTTCGGCATCGAAAACCTCACCGACCCGCAGAACAACGAGCTTCATCACCACATCCTTGCGGCGCTGCGCGCCAACGTGCTGATGAAGCGCGACGTGGACTACGTGGTGAAGGACGGACAGGTGATCATCGTCGACGAGTTCACCGGCCGTCTGATGACCGGCCGCCGCTATTCCGACGGTTTGCATCAGGCCATCGAGGCCAAGGAGCACGTGAAGGTGGAGCGCGAAAGCAAGACGCTGGCCACGATCACGTTCCAGAATTATTTCCGCATGTACAAGAAAATCTCCGGCATGACCGGTACGGCCAAGACGGAGGAGGAGGAATTTCAGGGCATCTACAAGCTGGACGTCGTGACCATTCCCACCAATCGCCCGATGATCCGCGTGGACATGAACGACGCGGTGTATACCACGATGAAGGGCAAGTTTGAGGCGGTCGCGGACGAGGTTGTTCGCCGCCACGCCACCGGCCAGCCGGTGCTGGTGGGTACCGTTTCGGTGGAAAAGAGCGAATACGTGAGCCGCCTGCTCGAGCTGCGCGGCGTGAAGCATACCGTTCTGAATGCCAAGTTCCACGAGAAGGAAGCCGAAATCGTTGCGCAGGCCGGTAAGAAGGGCGCGGTTACGATTTCCACAAACATGGCCGGCCGAGGCACCGATATTCTGCTGGGCGGCAATGCCGAATTCATGGCCAAGCATGAATTGAGAATGCAGGGTTATGAGGATGAGGTCATCGAGGAGGCCGTCGGCCACGCGGAGGACGTTCCGGAAATCGTGCGCGAGGCGCGCGAGAAGTATAACGCGCTGTATTCAAAGTTCCGCGAGGAAACTTCGAGGGAGCACGACGAGGTTGTGAAGCTGGGCGGCCTGCACATCATCGGCACCGAGCGGCACGAGTCCCGCCGCATCGACAACCAGCTGCGCGGCCGCGCGGGCCGTCAGGGCGATCCCGGCTCCAGCCAGTTCTTCATTTCGCTGCAGGACGATCTGATGCGCCTGTTCGGCTCCGACCGCATTCAGCCCATCGTCAATCGACTGGGCGTGAAGGAAAACGAGCGCATCGAATACGGCATTCTTTCCAAGCAGATCGAGTCGTCCCAGAAGCGCGTCGAGAGCCGCAACTACGAGATTCGTAAAAACGTGCTGCAATACGACGACGTGATGAACCAGCAGCGCAACATCATCTACGCGCAGCGGCGCGAGGTGCTGGAGGGCGGCGACATGAAAAAGCGCATCGACGATATGCGCGAGGCGCTCATCGAGGAAGCCGTCAAGCGTCATGTGGCCGACAACGCCGCGCTGGAGGACTGGGACATCGCCGGGCTGTCCGAATATCTGGAGCGCGTGTGCCTGATTCCCGGCACGGTGCGCGAGGTCTTCGAAGGTTTGCAGCTGAGCGACCGCGACCAGTTTGCGAAGCTCCTGCTTGAGCGCAGCCGCAAGTTCTACGAGGAGCGCGAGCGCAGCATTACCGAAGCGGGCTTTGACATGCGAGAGGTGGAGCGCACGCTGCTTTTGAACAGCGTCGACCGCCGGTGGATGGATCACATCGACTGCATGGATCAGCTGCGCGAGGGCATCGGCCTGCGTGCGTACGGCAATCGCCAGCCCATCGTGGAATATCAGCACGAGGGCTACGACATGTTTGAGGAAATGGTGCGCCTGATTCAGGAGGACACGCTTCGCAGGCTGCACTTCGCCATTATCACCCGCCCGCCGGAGCGCAAAGAGGTGGCGAAGAACATCGTGACCAATACCGATCAGTCCGTCGCCAAGCAGCCGGTGAAGGCCGGTCAGAAGGTGGGGCGGAACGATCCCTGCCCCTGCGGAAGCGGGAAGAAATACAAGGAATGCTGCGGCAGAAACGGATAACCTGACGAAAACGGATGGAGGGAAAAGCGTATGTATGAATCGGAAGTGTTTCGCCAGGAGATCACCAGTCTCAAGGCTATGATTGAGGAAACGGGCAAGTCGCTGGACATCGAGCATCTGAAGGAGCAGCTGATCGAGTATCAGGAGGATATGGCCTCGCCCGGCTTCTGGGATGACGTGGAGCGCGCTCAAAAGGTGAACCAGAAGATGCGTTCCTGCGAAAACCGCATCAACCACTATCAATCCCTTCAGTCCCGTGCGGACGACGTGGAGGTCATGATGGAGCTGGCCGAGGAAGAGGGCGGCGACGAAATGGCCGGCGAAATCGGCGAGGAGCTGAAGAAGCTGCGCGAGGAGCTGGAGGCGCTGAAGCTGACCACGCTGATGACCGGCGAATACGACGGGTGCGACTGCATCCTGTCCCTGCATGCGGGCGCGGGCGGAACCGAGGCGCAGGACTGGACGCAGATGCTGTATCGCATGTACACCCGCTTCGGCGAGCGCATGGGATTTACCGTGAAGGAGCTGGACATGCTGGAAGGAGACGAGGCCGGTGTCAAGTCGGTCACGTGGGAAGTTTCCGGCGATTACGCCTACGGCTTTATGAAGAGCGAGCGCGGCGTGCACCGTCTGGTGCGCATTTCGCCGTTTGACGCGGCGGCGCGCAGGCACACGTCGTTCGCCTCGCTGGACGTGGCGCCCGTCATTGAGGACGAAGGCGAGATTCCGATTGAGCCCGAGGATCTGCGCATAGATACCTATCGTTCGTCCGGCAAGGGCGGCCAGCACGTAAACCGTACCGACTCCGCCGTGCGCATCACCCACCTGCCCACCGGCATCGTGGTGCAGTGCCAGAACGAGCGCAGCCAGCTGCAGAACAAGGAAACCTGCTTCCGCATGCTGCGCGCCAAGCTGGCCGAGCTTCAGGAGCAGAAGCGGCAGGAGCTGATGGGCGAGGTGAAGGGCGAGCTAAAGAAGATTGAATGGGGCAGCCAGATTCGTTCCTACGTCTTCCAGCCCTATACGCTGGTGAAGGATCACCGCACCGGCTACGAGATGGGCAACATCGACGACGTGATGGACGGCGATCTGGAGGGCTTCGTGACGGCCTATCTGCAGAAGCTTTGATCGTTTCGAGCATGGCGCGGAGGCCGTCTTCCGGCGTGCGCCGAGGCGGCGCGCGAGGGAGGGAGCATGAAGACACTGTGCACGTATCTTGCGGCGTTTTTCCTGACGCTGTGGGTGTTTCTGACGGCGCTGTTTTCCGTGGGACTGAACGACGAGATTTATAATCTCGCGCAGATGCGGAGCGGCGTGACGGAGGAAAGCTCCTCTGTGACGGCGGAGGACAGGCTGGCGCTGAATCAGGACGTGGCGAAATACCTGTCCGGCCGCAGCGACTCGATTGAGGGGCTCAGCGAACGCGCTCAGGCGCACATGCAGGATGTACGCGCGCTTTTGAACCGTGCGCGCATCGGCATGTATGTGCTGATGGGGCTGACGCTGGTCTTTGCGGTGCCGTCGGAGAAGGCACGGCTGCCGCGGGCGTTCGCGCGCACGGCGGGCGGCGTGATCGCGATATGCGCCGTGCTCGGAATTTTCGCGGCGACGCGGTTTCACGGCGCGTTTGAAACGTTTCACAGGCTGTTTTTTGACAACAGCCTGTGGCTTCTGAATCCTGAGGAGGACGCGCTGATTCGCGTGATGCCGGAAAAATTCTTTATGAACATGGCGCTGGGCGTGGGCATTTCCGCGGTGCTGCGGTGCCTGCTTGCCTGCGCGGTGCTGTACATGGTTCGGCTGGTTTTAAAAGGAAGAAGGACGGAAGATGAGCTACGCGGATGAAGCGAGGGAACGGGCGTGCGAGCTGAAGGCGCGCGGGCACGCGGTCATACTGGCGGTGGAATCCTCCTGCGACGAAACGGCGATGGCGCTTGTGGCGGACGGCCGCCGCGTGCTGTCGGGCGAAATTGCCTCGCAGGTGGACACGCACGCGCTGTACGGCGGCGTGGTTCCGGAGATCGCCTCGCGCATGCATGTGGAAGCGCTTGATCCGCTGCTCGACCGCGTGCTGGCCGAGGCAGGGCTGGACATGGACGCGATAGACGCGGTGGGCGTGACGTTCGGGCCCGGGCTCGTCGGCGCGCTTCTGACCGGCGTAAGCTGGGCGAAGGCGTTCGCGTATGCCCGCCGCCTGCCGCTGATTGCCGTCAACCATATCGAGGGACATGTGAGCGCCAACTTTGTCGCAAATCCGGAGCTGGAACCGCCGTTTGTTTGTCTGGTCGCCTCCGGCGGGCACAGCCATATCGTGAGCGTGGAGCACTACGGCGCGTATAGGATGCTGGGGCGCACGACGGACGACGCGGCGGGCGAGGCCTTTGATAAGGCGGCGCGCGTGCTGAATATTCCGTACCCGGGCGGCCCGCTGCTGGATAAGCTGGCGGAGGAGGGGAATCCGGAGGCCTATCGGTTCCCGAGGATTCACACGGAGGGCAAGTACGACTTCTCGTTCAGCGGCCTGAAAACGGCCGTGATCAATCAGGCACACACGCTTCGGCAGAAGGGCGAGGAGCTTCGCGTCGCGGACTGGTCGGCGTCGCTGCGCAAGGCAGTCGTCGATATGCTTGTGGATAAAACGCTGGCGGCCTGCCGCGATACCGGCGCGAAGTCCGTGGCGCTGGCAGGCGGCGTCGCTTCCAATCGCCTTCTGCGGCGAGAGATCGAGCGCCGCGGCACAAGGATGGGTCTCAAGGTCTATATGCCGCCGGTGGCTTTGTGCACGGACAACGCCGTGATGATCGGCTCGGCCGCGTTCTACCGCCTGATGACCGGCAACCCTGCGCCCCTGTCCCTGAACGCCCAGCCGTCGATTCGCCTGATCGAGGAATAAATTTCTTTCGCATCCGAGAAGCTTTTGTACTCCCTAAAAGGGACTGCCGCAGAACCATGATTCTGCGGCAGTCCCTTTCAGAGAATACAAGAAGTCCGTTTCCCTCACGGAAAACGGACAAAACGGAGAAGCCGGGATTTGAACCCGGGCGGCGCTTATCGCACCCTACTCCCTTAGCAGGGGAGCCCCTTCGGCCTCTTGGGTACTTCTCCATGATGGCCTGCGGAGAGAGAGGGATTCGAACCCCCGGTGCCTTTCGACATCACTGGTTTTCAAGACCAGCGCCTTCAACCACTCGGCCATCTCTCCTCGAACCAGCGTTATCCATTATACACTGGCTCCTGCCATTTGTCAACCCCTGTTTTGAGTTTTTTTAGGGCAATCGTGAAATCGTGAAAGACCGGCACGCGGCAGGCTGTAAAGGGATGGACGAGTGATGTTGGAAATGCGGCGGATTTGACAGAAACGGAAAAACACGGTACAATAGAGAAGAAGGAAAAGTTTGACGCAAAGGGGCGTTTTTGTGGGCACATCGAAATTTGCCGTGTTCGTCGATCTGGAGAACGCGGGCGCGAAGGAATCCATGCTTCAGAACATCATTGAAAAGGTCAAAATCCGCGGGGATATCCTGTTGGGCAAGGTATACGGCTATACCGACCGCTATTCCAATCTAAAGGAAACCCTGCTTTCGAACACGTTCAGTGTGGTTCCGTCTCTCCGATACGGAAAGAATCAGAAAAACAGTCTGGACATTCAGCTGGTCATCGACGCGATGGAGGTTGCCTATACCAATCCGCTGATTGACAGCTTTTGCATCGTCTCCGGCGACAGCGATTATATGCCGCTGGTCGGCAAGCTGAAGAGCATGGGCAAGCACGTACTGGGCATTTCCCGAAGCGAGGTTGCCAGCGGCATTTTCATCAAGGCGTGCAGCGAGTTTATTTTTCTGGAGTCCGTGGTCGCGAAGGCGCCTGCGGAGCCGAAGAGCAAGGATCAGACCGGCAGCGATTTGGGCGAGCTGGCCGCGACGGTGGAGAGCATTCTGGAGGATCAGGATGAGGATCAGATGTACGCCAGCGAGCTGAAGGACGCGCTGATGCGTCTGCGGCCGGACTTCAACGAGCGCAACTACGGCTGTGCCACGTTCGGCAAGCTCATGACGGCGCTGGCCGGACAATCCAAGCGTCTGTGCGCGTGGACGGAGGATTCGTCCCTGATCGTCGGCCTTTCCGCTCCCGCGGACGCGCCGCAGGCAAAGCTGGACAAGAGCAACTGGATTCAGGCCTTTGATGGCTGCCTTTCCCGCTTCAAGAAGGAGGGCTTCGAGCGCATCAATCCCTCGATTCTCAAGGCCGATATTCAGGAAAAGTATCCGGATTTCGACGAGAAGGCGCTGGGCTTCAAGCGCTTCAGCGACGTGATGAAGAAGCTGGAAAAGGAAGGCCTGCTCGTTATCGAGATGGACGGCGCGCACACAATGCTTTTGAAAATCAACTGAAAACCGTCTCCGCGGAACCATTTAGAATCCGCGGAGACGGTTTTTTCTCTATTCAATCGGCAGCAGGATGGACGAGAGCGTCCGCTTGGGTACATGATGCACGCCGTTTTCGTCGCGATAGTAGGCAACGGAATCGCCCGCCTCCTCAAGCACCACGGTTTCATCCGGCTTTCCAAGCGCGAGAATCAGCGCGGGATGCGCGTACTCGGGCAGCGCGAGCGCCGTCTTCAGCTCCGGCTTGAACGCGCCGATCATGCAGCCGCCCAGCCCCATTTCCACGGCGCGCAGAAGAATCGTCTGCGCCGCGATGCCCAGATCTCGGTCGGCCCCGCGCGGCTCGGCGCAGATGCGCGTGTCCACGCAGATGACGATGAACGCCACGGGCTCGTGACCGGGCTTCGGCAGAACCATGCCCGGCTTCAAAAGCCCGGCCCACGCCGTCAGGGGCTGAATGCGCTGGTTCACCTCGTCCGTCCACGACAGCGCGTATTTCAGCGGCTGACGATTCACCGCCGACGGCGTAAGCCGCGCGCAGGAAACCATGTCCTCCAGCTCCTCCCGCGTCACGCGACGCGAGCGATCAAATCCGCGATAGCTTCGGTTTTTCGCTGCCAGCTCTGTAAGCATCCTATCATCTCTCCCTTCTCCATCATTTTACCACACGTGCCCGCTCTTCTCAACAGAAAATTTCAAATCAAGGTTGACCGTTTCACAAAGGCGCTGTATAATAGCACATGTAATCGGATCGCGTGTATAACCGCGCGCAAGCGCCGCTCCCTTCGGGGAGCGAAGGGAACCGGGTGTGAATCCCGGACGATCCCAGTCACCGTGAAGCGGACGGACGGGCACCATGTCACTGCGTTCAATCGTGGGAAGACGCCCGCGCCGGATGAGGCAAAGTCGGGAGACCTGGTTATGCGGCACGCTTAAACAGGCATTGCTCCTTGGGAAGGGGAACATGCAGAAAAGGCGGCGGAGCTATGCCCGTCGGTGCTTTTTTGTCGTTCCCGAAGGGGAACGTTTTTCTTTTCCCGGCGCCGTCCGCTTACAATAAAAGAAAGGGAGAAGAACCATGAAGAAATTTGGACTCATCGCTCTCGTGCTCTGCTTCGCGCTCTTCACCTCCGCGCTGGCCTTCGCGGAGACCGACACCTCCATCACCGTTACCGACATGACCGGCCGTGAGATCACGCTGGACAAGCCTGCCACGCGCATCGTCGCGCTGACCGCGTCCGACTGTGAAATCCTGTACGCCATCGGCGCCGGCGACACGCTGGTTGGCCGCGGTACGTACTGCGACTACCCGGCCGAGGTTCTGAACGTGCCCGCCGTTCAGTCCGGCCGCGATACCAATCTCGAAGAGATCATCGCCCTCGAGCCGCAGGTGCTGCTGATGAGCACCATGGCGCAGACCGAGGAGCAGGTTCAGGCGCTGGAAAACGCCGGCATCAAGGTCGTCGTGTCCGACGCGCAGGATATTGAAGGCGTGTACACCGCCATCGAGCTGATCGGCAAGCTCATGGGCAAGGACGCCGAGGCGGCTGCCGTGATCGAATCCATGAAGGCCACCTTCGCCGAGGTTGCCGAGAAGGCCTCCGAAAACGCGGGCAAGACCGTGTATTTCGAGGTTTCTCCGCTTCAGTATGGCCTGTGGACGGCCGGTAAGGGCACGTTCATGAACGAAATCGCCAATATGGTCGGCCTCACCAACTGCTTTGAGGACGTTGAGGGCTGGTCGCAGATCTCCGAGGAGCAGGTTATCGCCCGCAATCCGGACTACATCGTCACCATCTCCATGTACTACGGCGAAGGCCCCACGCCCGTGGAGGAAATCCTTGGCCGCAAGGGCTGGGAAGAGATGACCGCCATCAAGAATGAAGCCGTTCTGAATCTGGCGAACAATGAGCTGTCCCGTCCCGCGCCCCGTCTGGCCGACGGCGCGAAGATGCTGTACGACTTCATCAACACCGAGGCTGTCGACAAGGCCGCGTAAGCGCTTTTTCGTCTAAAGGCGATCCGGAGTCCGTCTCCGGGTCGTTTTTTCGTTCAGGGCTTTACAGGCGTGATATAATGGATGTATGCTGGGAGCGTTCCCGGCAATCACGCGACAGTATACGGGAGGTACCATGCCATGCATGACGAGCTCACGAAGGTAGATATTCAGAAAATGCAGGAGGAAATCGATTACCGCACGCATGAGCAGCGTCCGAAGATCATCGAGGACGTGAAGACCGCGCGCGCGTTCGGCGACCTGAGCGAAAACTACGAGTACAAGGCGGCCAAGCAGGAGCTGCGCCGGTGCGACAGCCGCATTCGCTTTCTGAAGCGCATGATCGCCTCCGCGAGGGTGATCGACGCGACCAGCAGGGACGACGAGGTCGGCCTGTTCGACAAGGTGGAGCTGTTCTATGAGGAGGACAACGAGAGCGAGGTCATCGAGCTGACGACCACGCTGCGCCGCGACGTATTCCACCAGTGCATCAGCAAGGAATCGCCGCTGGGGCAGGCCATCATGGGTCATAAGGTCGGCGACCGCGTGCTCGTAAAGGCCAGCGACACGGTGAGCTATTACGTGCAGATTCGCTCCATCGAAAAGGGAGCGGATGACGAAAGCCTGCCGATTCGCCAGTTTTGATGCTTGAAGTCTATAAATAAAGGAGGCGCACATGAAGCACGTACCGCTTGGCACAACCAGCCTGATGGTTTCGCCCATCTGCATGGGCTGCATGGGATTTGGCGACGCGGCGCAGGGTCAGCACACATGGACGCTGAACGAGGCGGACTCCCGCGCCGTCATCCGAAACGGCCTTGAAAACGGCGTCAATTTCTTCGATACCGCTATTGCATACCAAAGCGGCACCAGCGAGCAGTATCTTGGCCGCGCGCTGCGCGATTTCGCCCGTCGGGAGGACGTGGTCGTGGCCACGAAGTTTCTGCCCCGCACGCGGGAGGAAATCGCGGGCGGCGTTTCCGGACAGAGGCACATCGAGCGCATGCTGAACCAGAGTCTGCGGAATCTCGGCATGGACTATGTGGATCTGTACATCTATCATATGTGGGACTATCGAACGCCGCTTGAGGACGTGATGGACGGCCTGAACCGCGTAGTGAAGGCCGGAAAGGCGCGTTACATCGGCATTTCGAACGCCTTTGCGTGGCAGGTGTGCAAGGCGAACGCGTTGGCCGAGCGCGAGGGCTGGGCGAGGTTTGTGTCCGTGCAGGGGCACTACAACCTGATTTTCCGCGAGGAGGAACGCGAAATGCTTCCCTTCTGCCGGGACGCGGGCATTGCTGTTACGCCCTATAGTCCGCTGGCTGGCGGACGGCTGGCGAAGCACTCGGGCGAAATGTCTCAGCGCCTGACCGAGGACAGCTACGCCCGCCTGAAATACGATGCTACGCAGGCGCAGGACGCGGTGATCATCAATCGCGTCGCGGAAATCGCCGCTCGGCACGAAACCTCCATGACGGCCGTCTCGCTGGCGTGGCTGCTTCGCGGGGGCGCCGTTCCCGTGGTTGGCATGACGAAGAGACCTCATGTGCAGGGTGCCGTCGACGCGGCAGCGCTCACGCTGGCGGACGAGGAAGCCGCCTATCTGGAAGCACCCTATGTCCCACATGCGCTGGTGGGCGTGATGGCGCAGAATACCGCGCAGGCCGTGAACATGTCGTAGCCCCGGGTCGCTTGCCAATGCATCAGCAGGCCGGATTTTAGAGGCGGCCTATAAAAAACGCATTCGGGCTATAGAAACCCGAATGCGAAGGAAAACGATTATCATCCGTTCACTTCCACCATGTGGATATCCACGGTCTCAAAGCGCGCCTTATTCCAGCATTCGAACGCGCGCATGCGCAGCGTGGCGAAGGACTCAAGGTCGCCTGTTTCGATGGACTCTATCTCGCGATACCGCCCGTCGCCCAGATTTTCCACGCTGCCGTCGGCCACGGAGCCGGACTTCAGTGCCTCGCCGTTTTCGTCCACAAATTCAAACACCAGTCCGTCGTCCGTCGCGCTGAGCAGCAGCGCCTGATCGAGCACGGTGTACTCGATGGACGCGTATGCCGCCACGGGCGTCACGGTCAGCGTGACAGTGTCCACGCGCACGCCCACGGACGGATACTCCGCCGGCTGCACGTTCTTCAGCACGTGGTTGTTTTCGCTGTGCAGGGTCAGCGGGAAGCTCAGCGGCGTCCTCTCGACGAAGCCGTTCTTCTCCGGGCTGTAAAGGCCACAGTCCAGCGTCACGTTCAGCGTCTCCGGCGCGCCCTCCGGGTTGCCGAACAGCAGGAACACCGCGCGCCCGCCGTCCTCATACACGCAGTCGCCGCCGTCGAAGGTCGTGCTGTCGGCTGAGGGAGACACGTTCACGTATTCCACGCGCGTAAACCCGTTCTGCTTCGCGTATTCGTCGATGGCCAGCCCCGGCCCGCCGGACCCCGCCGCGGAGATCTTGCAGCCCTGGTCGATTACCCAGACAAGCATTACGCCTTCCTCCGTAGGCGCGGCCTCCACCACGAGATAGGTGCCGATGCCGTCATACAGCGCCTCGTTCACGGTGAATCGCACGCCCGTCAGCTCGCACGAAGCCAGACTCGTCTCGATCATCTCCGGATGCTCGTTCAGCCGGTTCTCGCCCACGCGGGCGTAGTAGTGCAGGAAGCGGTCGAGGCCGAACCACTCCGGATTCGTCGCCGCCAGCGCCACGGCGGATACCAGCAGAAGCGCCGCCGCCAGCGCCACAATTCGAGTTGCCTTTTTCATGTGTTTTCCCTCCTTCTGAAGTCGGAGAGAAGACAGCGTTTCATTCACACGCGAAACGAACGCCTCGTCGGGCTCGCCCAGCGCGCGCCTGAAATCATCCTTGCTTACCATCGAATCTCCTCCCCGGATAACAGTTCCTTCAATTTCTCGCGCCCGCGCTTCATTCGCGTCTTCACCGTGCCCGGACGCGTTCCGAGCATGCGCGCGACCTCGTCCACGCGGTAGCCCTCAATGTAGTGTAAAAGAATCGGCGTGCGCAGCTTTTCGTCCAGCATGAGAAGCGCGTCGTAAAGCGCCCTGTCGCCCGCTCGATCCGGCGCGGCGCGCTCCGGCATCGCTTCCTCCGGAAGAAACCGCCGCTTCCGCTTCTGCATGCTGTGACAGACGTTCAGCAGGATGCGTATCACCCACGTGTCGAAATACGCGTCCTCGCGCAGCGTGTCCGCCTTCTCCCACGCCCTGCGCAGTGCCTCCTGCACCGCGTCCTCGCGGTCACAGCCCTCGCGAAACTGCGAGGCGCAAACGCGATACAGCACGGGTATCAGCACCGCGATTCGGTTCGTAAATTCTTGGCTCGTCATGTACATGCTCCTTCGCTTTCCTGACCGGTCACCTGTTAGACTCACGAGCCCACGCTATGGTTTTTGGAACGCGAAAAAAACTCACCGTTTTGAGATGGCTCCGCGCATGATTTAAGGCAACACCGCAAGCAAGGTGTTGCCTTAAAGGGGATGCGTGTCGTTCGCGTTATACGAAGAGCTTCACCGCGAACTCGCCCCGCTCGTTTGGCGCAATTTTGTATTCCGTGCAGAGGAAGCCGGGATTCAGGTTGAAGCTCTTTTCGCGGGAGAGAAGCGCGCCCGTTTCCATCTCGGCGGCAGCGCTGCCCTGAACGATGGGCAGGTAATAAACGGCCTGATCGGCAATCGCCGCGTCCACCCTGCCGTGAATGCGCACGCAGTCCTTCGCGAAGGTGTAGGTGAGCGTGCAGGCGTAGTTCTCCGGAATCGGCGCGTTGTGGTTATCGCACAGCACGGCGCTGGCGCGGATGACAACGGTATCGTCGCGCTCCTCGGCGTTCATGGAGGCGTGGAAATCGTAGTGGTTGGCGTAGCGGACGCCGCTTTTTACCAGCTCGACGCGGGGGCATACGGAGCGGTGCTCGGCCTTTTTCAGGGAAAGCTGCTGGTTGTGAATCTCGTGCATGCTGTAGTCCACCGCGCCGACGGCGATAACCGGGCCGGTCTTACGGTTCCACAGAAGGTTCAGCGCGCCGCCGGAGGCATGGCCGCCGGTCATATAGTTGAAGTCATACGCGGTCACGTTGGCGCGCCAGTCGCCCACGCCGATGCGATAGCTGTCGATTTCCGAATAGTATTTCAGGCCGCTGAAATTGTCGGAGGGCAGGGGCATGCGCTCCAGATCCTCAAAGCCGCTGTCCAGCGCGCCGGCCAGCACCTTTGCGTGGCAGAAGGTGTGGTGGGAGCAGGCATGCTCGCCGTGCGCGTAGTAGTCGCGGCCGCCGAACAGCAGGCCATCGTGCGTGCATTTTTCGTACAGCTCCAGATTGCGCAGCGCGGCTTCCGCGAACACGGGATCCTGCTTTCCGAGATGGAACAGCACCTCCTGACAGCCGTCGCTGGTGCGGCTGCCCCAGTACGTCCACTTGAACGCGCGCGTGCCGATGCTGTTGTCCCACGCGCCGTCGGGCAGCATGAATTCCAGATGCGCGCGGTAGCTGTCGACGAAGACGTTGAACGCTTCCTTGTCGCCGCTTTCCATCGCGTAGCGGCACAGAGAGGGGAGGGATTCCTCCACATTGTAGCCGCCCATGTCGATCGCGTAGCAGCCCTTTTCGCTGACCGCGTCGTTGGGCTGTCCCTCGCCGAACAGAAGCCCGTTTGCGCTGATGTGCCTCATGCAATAACGCGCGAGCTCGTGCGCCAGCTGGCGGTAATCGTCCCGGTCGAAGTAATTGCCCAGCAGCGCCATGGCGTTGCAGTTGGTGGCAAAGTAGTTGATGTTCGTGCGCATGCCGAGCCGCAGGTTCTGAAACAGCCAGTCGCCCATCCGAAGCAGGCGCGCTTCCCATTCGCGCTTCGTCTGCGCGTCCAGCAGGTGGCCGTGCTTTTTCAGCGCGTCGCAAAGCGAAACGGCATTGAAAACGGTAATGCCGTTCCACGTGGACTGTGCGTCGTTGTACAGGCCGCCGTCGTCACAGAGCATGGTTTCGCCCCACCGGAAGAGCTTCTTCGCCGCGTCCAGATACTTCTGGTCGCCGGTCGCGTCCGCCATGTACATCATCGGATAGATCGCGTCGTGGCAGCGCCCGTGAATGACCTGACAGGCAGGGCAGAGAATCGCGCCGTCAAAGCGCGCGTTCCCCGGCATGGAAATCTGAAGATGAATCAGCTCGTCGCACCACGCCTGCAGCAGATGGAAGGTTTTGCCCTGAAGCTCGTTTTTCGTAATGATCATGCTTCTCACCGCTTTCATGATGGTCGTTTCGAAAATTCTTGCCTGAACGAGGGTCAGACGAAATTCAGCGTTTCCTTCAGGCCGCATTCGCCCATTTGAAGGCGGGGGAAGAGGGTTTGCATTTCTTCCAAGTATTCCTCCGGATGCGGCGTAGCGGGGCTGAAGTGGGTGAGCCAGAGGCGGGCGGGCTGCGCGTCGCGGGCGATCTGCGCGGCTTCGCGCATCGTCATGTGATGCGTGAGGCGGGCGCGCTCGTCCTTTTCAGGGTCGCCGAACATGCCCTCGAGGACCATCAGGTCGCATTCTCTGCCCAGACGAACCATGTCCGCGACGGGACGCGTGTCGGTGGCATACAGCAGGGAAAGTCCGCGCCGGGCTTCGCCGAGCACGTCCTCCGGGCGGAAGCCGTCCAGTGCCTCCCCGGCCTGCAAACGGCTCCACAGGGAAAGGGGAACGCCGTTTTGCCGCGCCTTCGCGGAATCGAACTTGCCGGGGCGATCCAGATACAGCGCGTAGCCGAAGCAGGGCATGCCGTGGTCGGCGGGGAAGGCGACGGCGCGCAGGCCGCCCGCGACGGAGAACGTCGCGCCCTCGGCGGGCAGCTCGTTGATTTCGATTTCGTAGGGCAGCTCCGGAACGATGACGCGCAGCGCGGACACTACGCGCTTCAGCCCCGCGGGGCCGTGCATGCGCAGGGGCGCGGTGCGGCCCTCGTTTCCGAGCGTCAGAAGCAGTCCGGGCAGGCCGCTCACGTGGTCGGCGTGGGAATGCGTGATCAGCACATCGTCAATGCACTTAAAGCGCAGGTCGGCGCAGCGCACGGCGGTCTGCGTGCCCTCGCCGCAGTCGATCAGCACGGCGCGGCCGTCGGTACGCACATATAGAGAAGTAAGAAATCGGCCGGGCAGGGGCATCATGCCGCCGCAGCCCAGCAGGCATACGTCGATCATGCGCGCACGCCCTCCAGAAGCTGACAATCGTCGCGCAGCGCGCGGCCACCCGTCGCAACCAGCCTCACGTTTACGTCGTTATCGAACAGCACAAAGTCGGCGGCGCAGCCCGGAGCGATTCGTCCGAGCCTCGTTTCGCCGATTCGCGCGGCTGGGTTCAGCGTCGCCATGCGCACGGCCTCGGCCATCGAAACGCCCGCCCTGCGCATATGGAAGACCAGCCGATCCATCGTGGCGGCGGAACCGGCGAAGGCCGTGCGGTCGGGCAGCTTCATCACGCCGTCCTCGTACAGCGCGCGAACGCCGTTGAACTGCGTGTAGATTTCGCCCTCCTTCAGATTGTCCGCGGCGGCAAACTCCAGCCCGTCGGTGATGAGGATGATGCTTTCCGCGCCGCGGCAGCGATAGATCAGCTGCAGCAGCGGGATGGGCAGGTGCCGCCCGTCGGCAATCACCTGAACAGTGTATTCATCGAGGTTCAGACCCGCTTCGATCACACCGGGCACGCGGAAGCCGCCCACGCGCACGATGCCGCTGCACGCGGAGTACAGGTGCGTAATGTCGCGGTAGCCGTGCGCGGCGGCCTCGACCACCTGATCGTAGGTGGCGTTTGAGTGCGCGATCGACGCGACGATGCCCTTATCCGCCAGCCTGTCGCCGAGCGCCATGCCGCCGTCCAGCTCCGGCGCGGCGCCCATCATGCGCACGGAGGGGCAGACGGAAAGAAATTCGTCGAGGTTCAGATCCTTCGGCAGGGTCAGCGCGCCGGGCGCCTGCGCCCCGGCCTGCGCCGGGTTCAGGCACGGCCCCTCCATGTGCGCGCCCAGAATGCGGAAGGGCGCGTCCGCGCGGCGCGCTTCCTCAATGGCGGAAACGGCGCGCAGCAGCATATCCCTCGGCGCGGCCAGCGTGGTGGGCAGGATGGAGGTTGTGCCGTGCAGCGCGTGCGCCCGGCACATGGCAAGCACGTCCTGCGCACGGCCGCTCATCGGCGTGCAGCGCCCGCCGCCGTGCACGTGAAGGTCGATAAAGCCGGGGGCGAGGTACAGCCCGCGCGCGTCGACGGAGGGAACGCCCTCCAACGGCCGCGCGGCGATCTCGGCAAACAGGCCGTCGCGCACGACGACCGCACCGGCGGTTTCCTCAAGCGGCGTGAGAATTTTTGCGTTCAAAATCTGATACAGCATGGCTCGTCTCCTGTCTATTGCTCGCGAAAGCTGCGTATGCGCCGAATGCGATAGAAATGATCCAGATAATCGGAAATCGTATAAACCGAGGCGGAAATCGTGTTTATGGACGGTTCGCTGCCGCCCTGCTCGATGAACACGCCCTGCGTGTGGTTTTCGTCCGCCCAGTAGAGGAACATGATCACGTGCGAGTTGTGGCGCACGAGAATGTCCCCGGCGCGCAGCGTAGAGGCGTCGGTAATCGCCCGCAGCCGGTCGTCCTTGAGCAGCGTGTCGGTTTTTACGTCCTTATTCTTATAGTCCGCGTAGCCGAACATCGCCAGCGCGACAAAGGAGGAGCAGTCGTTGCCGGCGTAGTTGCGCGTGAATTTGCCCTCCTGATTGAGAAGGTAGTATTTTTCGCCCTCGACCGGCACATATTTCTTTTCCTCCAGCGCGCGCTTCACGGTATAGGTGTGGAAGGAATTGTAGCTGGACATGTACGGAAGGCCGTAATACACGATGCCGGGCTTGAAATCCTTCGCGCCGTCCTCGGAATTGGTGTCGTTCCAGTAGGCCTGCACGCTCGTGACCATCCACGGGAAGGCGTACATTTCAAAGGCCGCATCGACGATTTCCCCGCGCTTCTCGGCCTCCTGCGCGGGAATGGTTCCCGCGGCGCTCAATTCGTCCAGCGCGTGATGCGTACACAGGCGGATTTTTTCAATGGCGGCGAGATTGTCGTCGATTTCGTCCACGGTCGTGCGGCGCGCGGGCATGAGCAGCGTGTATTCATCGTCCTCCACGGTGACGGAATAGTCGATGTACAGCGCGGAATTAAGCGCGCTCTGTGCGCGCACGGTGGCCACGCCGCGCGAACGGGCGACGGGAGCGCCATCCTCGGAAACGGAAACGATGCTTTCGTCGCTGGACAGCCACACCACCGAACGGTCGGCGGATTCAGGCGTAAACGAAAGGGAGACGGAAAGGCGTTCGCCCGCGCGCAGCACGTAGCGCTCCTTCTTTCCGGCGTCGGTCATCGTGCGCGGACACAGATTGTCGGCCACGGTGACCTTCATTTCGGCGTACATGGAGGGATCCCGGTAGGAGCTCACGCGAAGGGTGGCCTCGCCGTACATGGCCGCGACGATGCTGCCATCCTCATTTATATAGGCGACTTCGGGATTTGAGGATTCATACACCAGCGCGCGGCTCGCGTCCTCGGGATACAGCGTAAGCCCCAGCGGCGCGGTGTCGCCCCGCTTCAGCGCGAGCTCGCCGGAGGAAAGCAAAAGCTGCTGAATCGCCTTGCCGTATTTCACGCGCACGGGGATTTTCGAAAAGACCTTGTTCGTGTATACGGAATACACAAATACGTCCGTCGTACCCTCTCCGACGGCGGTCACTACGCCGTCTGCCGTCACGCTGGCGACGCTTGCGTCGGCGCTTTTATAGGAAATGGCGGCGTTCAGCGTCTGCGGGAAGATCACCACGTCCAAGGCCTGCGTCTGCGAGGGCTCGAGCGTGATGGGCGAGGGATAAACGACAATGCGCTCCGGCACGCGCTCGTCCGTCACGGTCAGCGCCAGCCGATCCTGCACGCGGGTGTCGCGCGCGGAGGCCGCGAGAATTTCACACTGTCCGTAGCCCACGGCGGTAATGTGGCCGTCGTCGTCCACGGTGGCGACGGTGGTATCACTGGACTTGTAGCGGACGATTGCCGACGCGTCCTCCGGCGCGGTCGAGGCTTCTACGGATAAGGCTTCGCCCACGGCGAGCGTCGCTTCATGCTGGCTCAGCGTCACGCTGTCCGGCGCGGATTTGTATTTCACGGTTACGATGACCTGCGCGCTGACGCTGTGATCGCGCGCGGAAACGACCTTCAGAAGCGCGGTGCCCTCACGCTTGGCCGTGAGCACGTTGTTTTCGTCCACGGAGACGGCGGAGGGATTGTTCGTGCGCCACAGAAGCGAGGAATCCGCGCCCTCGGGCAGCACGGTTACGTTCAAAGAAAGAGTCTGGGTGGGCTCGATGGTGATGCGCTCCGGAAGTCCGGTCAGCGCCGTGGGCAGCAGGCTGCTGGTCACGGTCACGTTCACCTGCGCGAAAACCGTGCTTTCCCCGGGCGCGTAGGCCGTGACGGTGCAGCTGCCGGTCTTCAGCGCGGTGATAAGCCCGTCCTCCACGGTGAGCACGGAGCGATCGGACGAGACCCAGACGATTGTCTGGTCGGCTTCCGCGGGAAGCACGCTCGCCGTAAGCGGATGCGTGCGTGCGGTCGCCATGTCGATGGAAACCTGCGTCTCGCTGAGAATGATGCACTCTGCCGCGGTTTCGGCCCGCGCGCAGCCCAGAAGCAGAAGCATCAGCAGAACGGGAAACAGGATGGTCTTTCGAATCATGAAAAGCCTCCGTAAGGAAGATGTCTTAAAAAAACCCATCCCATTATGACATAAGCGGGAGCGTTATGCAAGCGCAAAAATGCAAAACCTTCCACGGCGCGATTGACGATTGCTGGAAATCAGGATATAATGACTGTAAATAAACGCATACGATGGAGGGAGGATTCCTATGAAAAGACACGTCGCGCTTCTGCTTTCGACGCTGCTTCTGCTGACGTTCGCCGCGCAGGCGCAGACAATCGCGCTTCAGACCGACCCGCCGCTGTATATCGTGGAAAGCTATCCGGACAACTGGGAATCCTGCTATGATCTTTTGGACGCAGACGGAAACGTCGTTCAGGCGCACTGGGCGGATTCCGTAGTCCGAAAGGACGAAGTGCTGATAATCCGGCAGAACGGTCTTATCGGCTACATGGGCTATGACGGGAACTGGCTCGCCGAGCCGCAGTTTGACGACGTGCGGAATTTCTCAGAGGGAATGGCCGCGGCGCAGGCGGGCGAGCTGTTCGGTTATATTGATTCGAATTACGCGTGGGTTGTGCCGCCCATGTTCGACGAAGCGAATCTGTTTTCAGGCGGCATGGCGCCGTGAAGAAGAACGGATTGTGGGGCTATGTCGACACGGCGGGAAGCCTTGTGATTGAACAAAAATTCGATGAAGCGGGCGGCTTTTCCGGCGGCTGCGCGGTCGTGCGCGAGGGCGGGCGCTATGGCGTGATCGACCGAACCGGTGCGTTCCGGTGTCCGCCGACATATGAAAGGCTGTCCCCGTTCTGCGCCGGCGTGTTTAAAACGGAGGACGGCGGACTGGTTGTTCTGCTGGATAAAACGGCCGAGTATCTGTCGTCCCAGACGTATGGGCGCTTTGAGTCGGGCAAGAACGGCCTGATAAAAATTGAGAAGAACGGCCTGTACGGCCTGATCAATCTGCGGGGCAACATTGTATTGAAGCCGAAGTATGCGCAGATTGACGATTACAATGACTGGTGCGCCATTGTAGCGTATAATGAAATCGGAATTCTCGGAAAAGCCCGGGGCGGACTGCGGGCGCTTAAGGGCATGGGCGACTATTTCATCGTGAATCTTCAGGGCGAGCGGCTGTCGGAGGAGGGCTTCTGGACGGCCACCATTCAGGAGGACGGCACGATTTCGGCGGAGAACCGAAATGGAAGCCACCTGTTCGGCTTTGCGGACGGCGTGATGTCAGAAGTGCAGACGGAAAATTCCTGTGTGAGTGATGAAGGGAGACAGAACAATGACGGATTTGGACTATGCGATGATAAAGAAGATGGAAAGGGTTATTCCTCTGGACGGATGGGTTGTGGTTGATACTTTCTTCGGGAAGAGCATTTTCCCAGCCAATCCATTAGCGAAGCGCTTGCGGATTACATGGAAGATTATCGGATTGACCATTTTGAGATGGGCTACCGAGATGGGGAATGTATGTACATTTATCTGGAAAGGGTATTCTGACCGGCGACTGCTTACATGAACAGAAGAACGGAAGGTGAATGAAATGAAGAAACGCATCGCACTATTGCTCATACTGGTTCTCTTCGCATCTCTGAATGCGCAGGCGCAGACGATTGCGCTTCAGACCGACCCGCCGCTGTATATCGTGCGAAGAACTGAGGACAAGTTCGATTTTTACTATGATCTTGTGGACGCGGAAGGAAATATCGTTCAGGAACGCTGGGCGAGCAGCGTCCGTGAGCAGGATGGAAAGCTGGAAGTTACGAGAAAAGGGCGCATAGGCTATCTTGGCTATGATGGAAAATGGATTGCCGAGCCGCAGTTCGATTGGGTGGGCGGCTTTCATGAGGGCTTTGCGCTGGCAATGGAAAAGGGACTTTACGGCTACATTGGCGAGGACTACACATGGCGGATAGCGCCGCGATTTGACTATGCGAAGCCGTTTTCGGACGCCTTGGCCGCCGCGAAGGAAAGCACGCTGTGGGGGTATGTCGATTCGCAGGGCGGCTATGCGATTGAACCGCGCTTTGAAGAGGCCGAAAGCTTTGAAAACGGCAGAGCCGTCGTGCGCGAGGGAAAGCGCTTTGGCGTGATCGACAAAACGGGCGCGTTCCTGAACACGTTGGAGATTGACGGTATCATCTTCAGTCAGGACGGTCTGATTAAGGTGGAGAAGAACGGCCGGCACGGTCTGCTCGACCTTCAGGGCAACACGGTGCTGGAACCGGTATATGAGTGCATCTATTATTTCAACGACCAGTGCGCCGTCGTGACATTCGAGGAGCTGGATATAAACGGCTGGGAGGGTCTCGGCGTGGCGGGAAACAGCGTCGTTGTGAATCTTCAGGGCGAAACGCTGTGGGACGAAGTGTTTGACGACGTGCGCTTTGGCGACGATGGAACGATTCTTGCGGAAAAGGACGGCGTGAAGCGGACGTTTGCGATTGAAAACGGCGTGATGCGCGAGGTGCAGGTGGTGGGCTCGTCTCTGAACCTTGCCGACTATGCGCCGTTCGAAGGACAGAAGAATGCGGCTGGCGCGCTGCGGGAGGACGTTGGCTTCGACTCCGCATATGCGCTTCCACGATTGGACGGCGCGACGGCGCTGTTCCCGGTGTACGCGGCTTATGCGCAGACGATTTATCCCGAGGACACGCGCTATACGCCGTACAACCGAACCAATTATCGCGATACGGAGTACGACGAGTTCGCAGACAGTCTGCTCACATGCAGCAAAACCGACCGCGCGTATGAGCGCCTGATTTATGGAAACACCGACGTGATCTTCTGCGCACAGCCCTCGGATGAGGAATTACAGATGGCGAAAGAAGCGGGTGTGGAATTGGAGCTTACGCCGATCGGCTACGAAGCGTTTGTATTCATCGTGCCGCAGGACAGTCCCGTAACGGGTCTTACGGTAAAGAATATACAGGACATTTACGGCGGCGTTGTTACCGATTGGACGCAGCTGGGCGCGCCGGAGCTGGGGAAGATTATTGCGTACCAACGCCCGGAGAACAGCGGAAGTCAGACCGCTCTCATAAAGATCATGGACGGCGTTGAGCTTGTGGAAGCGCCGAGCTATGTGGTCGAGGGCATGGAAACCATCGTGGATAACGTCGAGTACCGCAATCTTCCGGGCGCGATCGGCTACAGCTTCCGCTATTTCGTGAGCGGCATGATGGAAAGCGACGTGCGCATGCTGGCGATCGACGGGGTGGAGCCTGCGCTGGAAAACATCCGCAACGGCAGCTATCCGTTCATCTCCACGCTCTACGCGGTCACCCGCAAGGGGGAAGCAAACCCGAACGTGCAGACGCTGCTCTCATGGCTGACCGGCAGCACGGCGCAGCGGCTGCTGGAAGCGAGCGGATACGTGGGATTGAATTGACAGGCCTTTGCTTTCGCGGGTCTGGAGTGAAATTACAAGCATGGAAAGAAGGGACACAGCTATGAAGAAACTGAATGTTGCCATCATCGGGCAGGGTCGAAGCGGTTATTCGATTCACGGTCATCATTTTCTGGGGGACGCGGAGCGCTTCCGCGTGGCCTTTGTGGTGGACGCGCTGCCTGAGCGGCGCGAAAAGGCCGAGCGCGTGTTCGGCTGCCGCACGTTTGCAGACTATCACGAGCTGTTTGATCACAGGGACGAGATTGATCTCGTCGTGAACGCCACGTTCAGCTACATGCACGCGCCCGTTGCGATTGATCTTCTGAAGCACGGCTTCAACGTCGTGAGCGAGAAGCCGTTCGCGGGCACGGCGGAGCAGGTGGACGAGATGATCGCCGCCGCGAAGGAATCCGGCAAAATGCTCGCGCCGTTCCAGCAGTCGCGCGTCGCGCCGTATTTTAAGAAGGTATGCGAGGTCATCAATTCCGGCGTGCTGGGGCGCGTCGTGTCGATCAATATTCAGTTCTCGGGCTTTGCGCGGCGCTGGGACTGGCAGACGATTCAGGACTTCACCGCGGGCTCGCTGTTCAACACCGGCCCGCATCCGCTGGATCAGGCGCTGACGCTGCTGGGCGGCGACGAAATGCCGGAAATCTTCTGCAAGATGGATCGCGTCACAACCTTCGGCGACGCGGAGGACTACATCAAGCTCATCCTGACGCTGCCGGGACGGCCGGTGATCGATTTGGAAATCTCGTCGTCCAACGCGTATCCGTGGGGCACCTACAATGTGCAGGGCACGCAGGGCGGTCTGTGGGCGTCGATCACGGAAGCAAAATGGCGCTGGTTTAACCCGAAGGAAGCGCCGGAGCAGAGGCTGACCCGCACGCCGCTCACGTCTCCCGACGGCGAACCGGCGTATTGCTCCGAGAAGCTGCCGTGGCACGAGGAACACTGGGTCGCGGGCGAGGGCGAGAACCCGTTTGAGAGCGCGGTGAGGGACTATTATACCAACATCTACAACCACCTGACGAACGGCGAGGCGCTGATTATCACGCCGGAGCAGGTGCGGCGGCAGATTTGTGTGATTCAGCGCGCGCACGAATTGAATCCGCTGAACAAATTTTGCTGAGGAGGACGAGGCGTTATGATTCGCGTGGGTATTATCGGCAGCGAAAATTCGCATGCCAAGGCGTTTTCCAAGATTTTCAACCTGTCCGGAAAGTATGAGGACATGCGCGTGGCCGCGATTTACGGCGAGGAGCGCGCGGCGAGCGAAGCGATTCAGAAGGACTGCGGCGTGGAGCTTCTGTGCGACCACCCGGAGGAAATGATCGGCAGGATCGACGCGCTGATGGTCACGTCGCGCGACGGCAAGCTGCACTTTCCCTATGCGAAGCCGTTCCTTGAGGCCGGGCTTCCCGCGTTCATCGACAAGCCCGTGACCCGCGACCCGCTTCAGGCGCTGGAGCTGGTGCGGCTGGCGGCGAAGCACGGTGCGCGGCTGACGGGCGGCTCGTCCGTGAAGCTGGTGCCCGACACGATGAAGCTGAAGGCGGCGGCGGACGAGCAGAAGGCGCAGGGCAAGCTCGTCGGCGGGCATGTGTGGGCGCCGGTCAGCATGCAGAACGCCTACGGCAACTTCTGGTTCTACGCGTCGCATCTGGCGGAGACGGCGCTCACGATCTTCGGCTATCATCCGTTCGCCGTCACGGCGCAGCATACCGACCGCGGCATTGCCGCCGTGCTCGATTACGGCGCGTACGCCGTGCATCTGACGTTCGGCGACGAAAGCTACAACTACGGCGCGACCGTGCTGGGCAAGCAGGTTACCACGTCGGAGATCGACATTGGCGCGGGCTACGACATCGAAGCGGAAAACTTCGCGCGCATCGTGCACGGGGAGGAACCGCAGCAGAGCGCGCACGATTTCATCGAGGCCGTGTGCGTGATGGACGCGGTGCTGAAGGCCGCGGAGAGTGGGAAGGCTGAGCGCATCGTCAATCTGGCGTAGGGCGGCATGGACGGAAAACGCTATCGGCTGACGATTAACGGCTTTCCGGTGGAGGCCGAGTTTCCGTGCCGGGAAATGGAACAGGTGATCGATCCCCTGATCGACGCGCTGCTTGCGCGGCGCGGCTGCCTTTCCCGGCGCACCGTCGCGTTTCTGGCGGGGCCGCCCGGCGCGGGAAAGAGCACGCTGGCCGAGGTGCTCTGCGCGAGGGCGGCGCAGCGGCAGGCGGACGTGCGCCTTCAGGCGCTGGGACTGGACGGCTTTCACTATCCGAACGCGTATCTCGACGAGACATACCGGACGATCGACGGCGCGCGCGTGCGTCTGCGCGACGTGAAGGGACGGCCGGAGACGTTCGACGTGCGCCATTTTGCGGAAACGCTGGCGCGGGCGCGAACGGAGGAGAGCGTGGTCTGGCCGCGCTACGACCGGACGACGCACGACGTGGACGCGCGCGGCGCGGTGGTGACCGGGGATATTCTGATTGCAGAGGGAAACTGGCTTTTGCTGGACGCGCCCGGCTGGAATGAGGCGCGGGCGCTGTGTGACTGCTCGATTGCGCTCGGCGCGCCGGAGTCCGTTCTTCGGGAAAGGCTGCTCGCGCGCAAAATGCGCGGAGGGCTTTCGCGGGCGGAAGCGGAGGCGTGGTACGCGCGCGTGGACGGGCCGAACGTCGCAAGGTTCGAAAACGGCAGCGTTCCCGCCGATTACAATTTGATGTATACCGAATCTACACTGAAAATTTGCAGGGGACGTGTATAATAGACCTGCTGATGCCTCGGCGGCAGCGCCGGGGCTTTTTTGATGAGCCCGACAAAGAACGAATGCGGGAGAAGCCAATGAAAAAACTTCTTTTGATTGCAACCGGGGGCACGATTGCCTCCGAAACCGGCAGGGAAGGGCTGAAGCCGGGGCTGGGCGCGCAGGCGCTGCTGGCGCACGTGCCGAAGCTGGAATCACTGTATTCGGTGGACGCGGTGCAGCCGCTGAGTCTGGATTCCACCAACATGCGGCCGGAGAACTGGATAAGCATTGCCGAGTGCATCCGCGAGCATTACGACGCCTATGACGGCTTCGTGATTTCCCACGGTACCGACACGATGGCCTATACCGCCGCGGCGCTGAGCTATCTTGTGATGCATTCGCCCAAGCCGATCATCCTGACCGGCGCGCAGCGATCGATTGTGACGGAGGACACCGACGCGCGCACGAATCTGTATGACGCGTTCTGCTACGCGTCCGACGCCGCGTCGCACGGCGTGAGCATCGTATTCGACGGCCACGTGATCACCGGCACGCGCGCGCGCAAGGTGCGCACGAAGAGCCGAAACGCCTTTGAAAGCGTGGATTATCCGCCGGTGGCGCTGGTGCGCGACGGGCGCGTGCTGCGCTATATCCGCGAGGACAGGCCGAGCGAGCCGATGTTCTGCCATGAGATGGATCCGCGCGTGGCGGTCGTGAAGCTGACCCCCGGACTTCCGTGGCAGGCGGTGAACGCGCTGCGCGGCTGCGTGGACGCGCTGGTGGTGGAGAGCTTCGGCGTGGGCGGGCTGCCCAATTCCGACGGCGGTGCGCTTTTAAAGGAAATTCGCGGCTGGCGGGAGGCGGGCAAGGTCGTGGCGCTCACGACGCAGGTTCCCTACGAGGGCAGCGATCTGGAGCTGTACGAGGTTGGCCGCAGGGCGCTGACTGAGGGCGGCGTAATCGAGGCGTACACGATGACGCCGGAGACCGCCGTGGTCAAGCTGATGTGGATTCTGGCGCGCGAACGAAACGCGGAGGCCGTGCGCAGGCGGTTCTATGAGCCGGTGGCGCACGATCTTCTGACGCTGAAAAACCCCGAAATCGGATGAGCGAAAGGCTTGTGAACGGAACATGATCAGAAAACTGGGTGCGTATCTGAAGGGCTATGGGCGCGAAAGCGTGCTCGGGCCGCTGTTTAAGCTGCTGGAGGCGCTGTTTGAGCTGTTTGTGCCGCTGGTCGTCGCGAGGATGATCGATCAGGGCATCGGCGGGGGCGACGAGGCCTACGTGTGGAAGATGGGCGGGCTGCTTCTTCTGCTGGGCGTGGTGGGGCTTGTGTTCTCCATCACGGCGCAGTACTTCGCCGCGCGCGCGTCGGTGGGCTTCGCGTCGCGCCTGCGCGAGACGCTGTATGACCGCGTGACGCGCCTGTCGGCTTCCCAGCTGGACAGAATCGGCTCCTCCCGGCTGACGCAAAGATTGACGGGCGACGTGGATCAGGTGCAGAACGGTCTGAATCTGGCGCTGCGCCTGATGCTGCGCTCACCATTCGTCGTGTTCGGCTCGATGATCATGGCGTTTACCGTGGACGGAAAGAGTGCGTGGATTTTCGCGGTGATGATTCCGGCGCTGTCCATCGTCGTGTTCGGCGTGATGGCGTGGTCTTTGAAGCTGTTCAAGCGCTCGCAGGCGAACATGGATCGCGTGATGAATCTGGTGCGCGAGAACCTGACCGGCGTGCGCGTGATTCGCGCGTTCGGCCGGGACGGCAGCGAAAACGCGCGCTTCACAGGCGCGTCCGACCAGCTGAACGCCAGCCAGCGCAAGGCGGGGCGCGTGAGCGCGCTGACGAACCCCCTGACGAGCGTAATTGTGAACCTCGCGCTGATCGTGCTGATTCGAACCGGCGCTGTGCGCGTAAACGCGGGCACGCTGTCGCAGGGACAGCTTGTGGCGCTGGTCAACTACATGAGCCAGATTCTGGTGGAGCTGATCAAGCTCGCCAACCTGATTGTGTCCATTTCCAAGGCGCTGGCGTGCTTCGACCGCGTGCAGACCGTGATCGACCTGCCCGAGGACGCGACCGAGCGCGCCGCCGGCGCGGCGCTGGACAGGGCGGCCGACGTGGCCGTGCGCTTCGATCACGTGGAGCTGGTGTATCCCGGCGCAGGCGCGCCGTCGCTGGAGGACGTGAGCTTCGTCGCGCATCGCGGCGAGACGATCGGCATCGTGGGGCCGACGGGCGCCGGCAAGAGCTCGCTGGTCAACCTGATTCCGCGCTTCTACGACGCGACGCGCGGCAGCGTGGAGCTGTACGGGCAGGACGTGAAGCGGCTGTCGCCGGAGGACATTCGCCGCAGCGTGGGCATGGTGCCGCAGAAGACGGTGCTGTTCTCCGGCAGCCTTGCCGACAACGTGCGCTGGGGCAGGATGGACGCGTCGGACGCGGACGTTTTGAACGCCATCGAAGGCGCGCAGGGCACGGACATTCTCTCCAAGAAGACCGAGGGCATGAACGCGCCGGTCGGTCAGGGCGGACGGGCGCTGTCCGGCGGCCAGCGGCAGCGCGTGGCCATCGCGCGCGCGCTGGTTCGAAACGCGGACATTCTGATTTTAGACGACAGCGCCTCGGCGCTGGACTTCGCCACCGACGCGCGCCTGCGCGCCGCCATTCGCGCGCGGCAGGGCAGCCAGACGGTGTTTATCGTGTCCCAGCGCGCGTCCGGCGTTCGCTACGCCGACCGGATACTGGTGATGGACGAGGGATGCGTGTCCGCGCAGGGCACGCATGAGGAACTGATGCAGTCGAGCGAGCTGTATCGCGAAATCTATTTCAGCCAGTTCCCGGAGGGCGATCACGTATGCGAAAGCAGGTAAGCACGGTAAAGACGCTCATGAAATATCTGGGCGCGCGGAAATATTGGATTCTTGTGTCTCTGGCGCTGGCGCTGGGGTCGGTGGGGCTGTCCCTGTACATCCCGGTGCTCACGGGTCAGGCGGTCGATCTGGCGATTGAGAAGGGCAAGGTCGATCTGTCCGGCATCGGCGCAATTCTCGTGAAAATCGGCGTGTGCGCGGGAGCGCTGGCGCTGGTGCAGTGGGTGATGAGCGCGGTGAACAACCGGCTGTCGTTCGATACGTCGCGCGATATTCGCTTGGCGGCGTTCCGCAAAATCGCCAAGCTGCCGCTGAAGACCATCGACGCGCAGCCGCTGGGCGACATCGTTTCACGCGTCATGTCGGACGTGGAGCAGCTGTCGGACGGCGTTCTGATGGGCTTCACGCAGCTGTTTACCGGCGTGATTACGATTCTGGGCACGCTGGTTTTCATGCTGGTCAAGCAGCCGCTGATCGCGGCGGCAGTCGTGGTCGTCACGCCGCTGTCGCTGGTGGTGTCCTCGTTTATCGCGAAGCGCACGTACAGCATGTTCAAAAGGCAGTCCGAGAACCGCGGCGCGCTGACGGCCATCATCGACGAGAGCGTGTCCGGCATGAAGACGGTGAAGGCGTTCTCGCAGGAGGAAACGATGCGCGGCCGCTTCCGCGCGGCGAACGAAAGCCTGCGCGCCAGCGCGCTGAAGGCGATTTTCTTCTCCTCCATCACCAACCCGGCGACGCGCTTTGTCAACTCCGTGGTGTATGCGCTGGTCGCCGTGATCGGCTCGCTGTTCGCGATTGCGCGGCCGCTGGTGATGTCCGTGGGCGATTTGACGTGCTTTTTAAGCTATGCCAGCCAGTACACCAAGCCGTTCAACGAAATCAGCGGCGTGGTGGCCGAGTTCCAGAACGCGCTTGCCTGCGCGGCGCGCGTGTTTGAGTTTATCGCCGAGGAAGAGATGACGCCTGATCCCGCGAAGGGCGCGTCGGCCGAGGGACTCAAGGGGGACGTGCGCATTGAGGATCTGTCGTTCTCCTATGAGAAGGATCGAAAGCTGATTGAGCATCTGAACCTGAGCGCGCCTGCCGGCCGGCGCGTGGCCATCGTTGGCCCGACGGGCTGCGGCAAAACGACCCTGATTAACCTTTTGATGCGCTTTTACGAGCCGGACGCGGGGCGCATTACCGTGGACGGCGTGGACGCGCGCGAATATGGCCGCGAGGCGCTGCGCAGCGCTTACGGCATGGTTCTGCAGGATACGTGGCTGATGAGCGGCACGGTGCGCGAGAATATCCGCTTCGGCGCGCCCGACGCGACCGACGAGCAGGTGGTGGAGGCCGCGCAGGCGGCGCACGCGCATTCGTTCATCGAGCGCCTGCCGGACGGCTACGACACGATGCTGTCCGAGGACGGCGGCGGGCTTTCGCAGGGGCAGAAGCAGCTGATCTGCATTGCCCGCGTGATGCTGAAAACGCCGCGCATCCTCATTCTGGACGAGGCGACCAGCTCCATCGACACGCGCACCGAGCTGCGCATTCAGGACGCGTTCCAGCGCCTGATGGAGGGCCGAACCAGCTTCGTCGTGGCGCATCGTCTGTCCACCATTCGCTCCGCGGACGTGATCGTGGCCATGAAGGACGGCAGGATCATGGAGGTGGGCAGCCACGAGGCGCTTCTGAAGAAGAACGGATTCTACGCGGATCTGTATATGAGTCAGTACCGCTGACGGAAGGAAAGGGAAGCGGGTTTGTTTACCGAGGAATTTGACCTGATCGTCGTGGGCGCCGGGCACGCGGGCTGCGAAGCCGCGCTGGCGGGCGCGCGCATGGGGCAGCGCACGCTGCTTCTGACGCTGAATCTGGACAGCGTGGCCATGATGCCCTGCAATCCCGCCATCGGCGGCACCGGCAAGGGGCACTTGGTGCGCGAGCTGGACGCGCTGGGCGGCGAAATGGGCCGCGCCATCGACGATACGTTCATCCAGTCGCGCATGCTGAACACCGGAAAGGGCCCGGCCGTGTATTCCCTGCGCGCGCAGGCGGACAAAATGGCCTACAAGGCGCGGATGCGCGCCGCGGTGGAGAATCAGCCCGGGCTGACGCTCCGGCAGGGCGAGGTTCGGCGGCTGATCGTGGAAAACGGCGAGATTCGCGGCGTGGAAACGGCGACAGGCTCCCAAATCGGCTGCCGCGCGGCGGTGCTGTGCACGGGCGTATATCTGAAAAGCCGCATCATCATCGGTCAGTGCTCGTGGGAGGGCGGCCCGCAGGGGCTCGTTGCCGCCACGGGGCTCACGCAGTCGCTGCTGGACAATGGCTTTTCCATCCGCCGCTTTAAAACCGGCACGCCCGCGCGCGTGGACGTGCGCACGGTGGATTTCTCGAAGATGACCCCGCAGGAGGGCGATTCGCCCATCGTGCCGTTTTCCTTCCTGACGGACGCGGCGCCGCTCAAAAACCGCGCGCTGTGCTATCTCACCTATACCACGCCCGAAACGCACGAGATCATTCGCGAAAACCTGCATCTGTCGCCGATGTATTCCGGCGCGATCAAGGGCACCGGCGCGCGCTACTGCCCGTCCATCGAGGACAAGGTGGTGCGCTTCGCCGACAAGGAGCGCCATCCCATCTTCATGGAGCCGGAAGGGCTGAACACGGTGGAATGGTACGTGCAGGGCATGTCGTCCTCCCTTCCCGAGGACGTACAGCGGCGTATGTATCGCTCCGTGCCCGGCCTTGAGCATGCCGAGCTGATGCGCTTGGCGTATGCCATCGAATACGACTGCATCGACCCGATGCAGCTGACCAACCACTTTGAGGCGCGGCACATTCGCGGCCTGTTCTGTGCAGGACAGATCAACGGCACGTCCGGCTATGAGGAAGCCGCGGCGCAGGGTCTGTACGCGGGCATGAACGCGGCGCTGGAATTGAAGGGCGAGGAAATGATCACGCTCAACCGCGCGAACAGCTACATCGGCGTGATGGTGGACGATTTGACCACCAAGGGTACCGACGAGCCGTACCGCATGATGACCTCCCGCGCCGAATACCGGCTGCTTTTAAGGCAGGACAATGCCGACTTGCGCCTGACGGAGATGGGCTATCGCGCGGGACTGGCGAGCGAGGAACGCTACCGGCGCATGTGCGAAAAGCGCGAGCAGCTGGAAAAGGGCTGCGCGTATCTGGGCAAAACGTGGGTCGCGCCGTCGGAGTCTGTGAACGCGCTGCTTCGCGAAAAGGGCGAAACGGAGCTTTCGGCTTCCGCGCGTTTGAGCGATCTGATCAAGCGTCCGAACGTGCACTACGATGATCTCGCCGCCTGCGTATCCGGCATGCCGGAGCTGCGCGCGGACGCGCGGGAGCAGACGGAGATCGAGCTGAAGTATGAGGGCTACATCGACCGCCAGCGCGCCGAGGTGAAGAAGTTCCTGCGCGAGGAGGAAATGCGGCTGCCGGACGATCTGGACTACATGACGGTGGACACGCTGCGCGTGGAAGCGCGGCAGAAGCTGAACAAGGTAAAGCCCGCGTCGCTGGGGCAGGCTTCGCGCATTCCGGGCGTGTCGCCGGGCGACATTACGGTTCTGATGATTCTGATGGAGAAGAAAAGGCGGGAAAGCAGGGCATGAAGGCGTATCTGAAGGCGCAGGCGGCGAAAATGGGCGTGCCGATGACGGACGCGCAGGCGGACGCGTTTTGCGCGTATCACGACCGGCTGACGGCGGCGAACCGGGAAATGAACCTTACGCGCGTGGGCGAGGATGTTCAGGAGGCCGTCGACCGCAACTATCTGGACAGTCTGACCATTTTGCCGTTTCTGGACGGCGCATCCACGCTGATCGACGTGGGCACCGGCGCGGGCTTCCCCGGCGTTCCCGTGGCCATCATGCGCCCGGACATTCACGTTACGATGATGGACGCGCTGGGCAAGCGCGTGGCGTTTCTGAAGGAGGTTGTGGAGGCGCTGGGTCTGAACGCGGACTGCGTGCATGCCCGCTGCGAGGACGCGGCGAAGAAGCCGGAATTTCGGGACGCCTATGACGTTGCCTGCGCGCGCGCGGTGGCGGAAACGAACGTGCTGAGCGAGTGGCTGCTGCCGTTTGTGAAGCCCGGCGGGCGGATGCTGGCGCTGAAGGGGCCGATGGCCGCCGAGGAAGCCGAGCGCGCGCAGGCGGCGCTTTCGCAGCTGAACGGGCGGCTGACGCGTGTGTGCCCGGTGGCTGTGCCCGGCCGCGACTGGGATCACCGTGTGATCGAGATTCTGAAAACGGACGTTACGCCGGATCGGTTTCCCCGCAGGGCGGGCATTGCCGAGAAGCGGCCGCTGAAGTGACGGGAAGGCCGCGCGGGGTGATGTACTGTCACTGAAGCGCACACGATGACGGCGGCGCGATATCTTCGTCGACTGGTTTTGAAAGCAGCCATCCCTTCCGTATATATAAGCGGAGGGGATGGTTTTATGATGGAAAGAAGGCTGAAGCCTTCGGCCAAGGTGCTTTCGCGCGTGCGCGTGGCGGAGATTCGCGCGAACCCGTATCAGCCGCGCGCGCTTTTTGATGAGGAGAGCATCCGCGCGCTGGCGCGGTCGATCGAGGAAAACGGGCTTTTGTCGCCGCTGCTCCTGCGCAGGGGCACGGGGGACGGCTATACGCTGATCGCCGGGGAGCGGCGGCTGCGCGCGCTTCGCGTGCTGGGGCGCAGCTGGGTGGACGCGATTGTGATGGAAGCGGACGAGGCCGACATGCGCGCGCTGTCGCTGATTGAAAACATTCAGCGGGAACAGCTGACGTTTTTGGAGGAAGCGCAGGCGATGCGCGAGCTTTTGCGCGAGACGGGCATGACGCAGGACGCGCTGGCGCGTCGGCTGGGGCGCAGTCCGTCGTCGGTGGCGAACCTTCTGCGGCTTCTCCGGCTGCCGGAGACCGTGCGGCGGGCGGTGGGCGAGGAAAAGCTGACCGAACGGCACGCGCGCGCGCTTTTAAAGCTGGATGGCGACGAGAAGGCGCAGCTGGACGCGGTTCGCCGCATCACAAGGGGGCAGCTGAACGTGCGGCAGACGGACGCGCTGATCGAAAGCCTTCTGCGCGAGCGGCGCGCGGCGAGCCGCAAGGTGAAGGGCGTGGTGCGGGACGCGCGCATGTTTGTGAACGCGATTTCCGGCACGGTGGAGAAACTGCGCAAGGCCGGCGTGAACGCGGCGCTTCGCGTGGAGGAAACGAGCGAAAGCGTGGAAATCCTCGTGACGCTGCAAAAGAGCGCGCGGGAGGAAAGAAGGGGTTGACGCGGGCGGCGGATTCGGGTATGATGGAGACAGGAGGTGTTTACCATGTACACCGATATTGAGATTGCCCGGAATACCCCTCTTATGGACATTGAAGCGATTGCCGCGCGCGCGGGAATTGAGGAAGCCTATCTGGAACGCTACGGCCGGAGCAAGGCCAAGGTATCTCTGAAGCTGCTGGATGAGCACACGGGAAAGGACGGAAAGCTCGTGCTTGTGACGGCGATAACGCCCACGCCCGCGGGCGAGGGAAAGACGACCACCACCATCGGTTTGGCCGACGCGCTGAGCCGGCTGGGCGTGCGCACGATGGCGGCGCTGCGCGAGCCGTCGCTGGGGCCGGTGTTTGGCCTGAAGGGCGGCGCGGCGGGCGGCGGCTACGCGCAGGTGGCGCCGATGGACGAGATCAACCTGCACTTTACCGGTGACTTTCACGCGATTGGCGCAGCCAACAACCTGCTGGCGGCGATGATCGACAACCACATCTATCAGGGCAACGCGCTGAACCTTGACCCGCGCCGCATCACATGGCGCAGATGCGTGGACATGAACGACCGCCAGCTGCGAAATATCGTGGACGGGCTCGGCGGCCGCACAAACGGCTGTCCGCGCGAGGACGGCTACGACATCACCGTGGCAAGCGAAATTATGGCGATCCTGTGCCTTTCCCAGAGCCTTGCCGACCTGAAGGCGCGGCTCGGCCGCGTCATTGTCGGCTATACCTATGATGACCAGCCGGTTACGGCGGGCGACCTGAAGGCGGCGGGCGCGATGACGGCGCTCCTGAAGGAAGCGCTCAAGCCGAACCTTGTGCAGACGCTGGAGCACACGCCCGCGCTGGTGCACGGCGGGCCGTTTGCCAACATTGCGCACGGCTGCAACAGCGTGCTTGCCACGCGCATGGCACTGCGTCTGGCCGACTATACCGTGACGGAGGCCGGCTTCGGCGCCGATCTGGGCGCGGAGAAGTTTTTGGACATCAAGTGCCGCATGGCGGGTCTGCGTCCCGACGCGGTGGTGATCGTGGCCACGGTTCGCGCGCTGAAGATGCACGGCGGCGTGAAGAAGGACGCGCTGAAGCAGGAAAACGTGAACGCGATGCTCGCGGGCGCAGAAAACCTGCGTCGGCATGTGCGAAATATCAAGGATGTGTTCGGGCTTCCGTGCGTGGTGGCGGTCAACCGCTTCCCGGACGATACCGACGCGGAAATCGAGGCGCTCACGCATGCGATGGACGCGGAGGGCGTGAAGGTGGTTCCCAGCGAGGTCTGGGCGAAGGGCGGCGAGGGCGGTCTGGCGCTGGCGCGCGAGGTCGTGCGGCTGTGCGAGGAGGAAAACCATTTCTCGTTCGCTTATGACGCGGCGGACAGCATCCAAAAGAAGCTGAACGATCTGACGGCGCGCGTGTACGGCGGCCGCCGCGCGGTGCTTGCGCCGGAGGCGAAGAAGCAGGCGAAGCGGCTGACGGAGCTAGGCTACGGCGGGCTGCCGGTGTGCGTGGCGAAAACGCAATACAGCTTCTCAGACAAGCCCACGCTTCTCGGCGCGCCGATGGATTTTGAAATCACCGTGCGCGCGCTGCGCGTGTCCGCGGGCGCGGGGTTCGTGGTGGCGCTGACCGGGGACATTATGACGATGCCCGGGCTTCCCAAGGTTCCCGCGGCGGAGAGCATCGACGTGGACGACGAGGGGAACATTACGGGGCTGTTTTGAGCGGGAATGACGGAAGCAGGGTTACGGACAGGATGAAATTTCGCCGACAGGAGACGTTTTCATGAAGTACATCGTGGCACTGGATCAGGGAACGACCAGCTCGCGCGCGGTCGTGTTTGACGAGAACGGCGCGCTCGCGGCGTCGCACAGCATTGAGTTCAGGCAGATTTATCCAAAGCCCGGCTGGGTTGAGCACGATCCGGAGGACATTTACGAAAGTCAGCTGACCGCGCTGCGCGCGGCGGTGGAGAAGGCGGGAATCGACGCGGCGGACATTCTGGCCGTGGGCATTGCCAACCAGCGCGAGACGACGCTTTTGTGGGAGCGCGAAACGGGCAGGCCGCTGCACAACGCGATTGTGTGGCAGTGCCGCCGCACCGCGCCGCTGGTGGAGCGGCTGAAGGAGGACGGGCTGGGCAACACCATCCGCGACCGCACGGGGCTGATACCGGACGCGTATTTTTCCGGAACGAAGCTCGAATGGCTGCTCGACAGCGTTGACGGCGTGCGCGACCGGGCACAGAACGGGGAGCTGTGCTTCGGCACCGTGGACAGCTTTCTGGCGTATCGCCTGACGGGCGGGCGCGTGCATGCGACGGACGCGACGAACGCGTCGCGCACGATGCTGTTTAATATTCATAAGCAGGAGTGGGATGAGGTGCTTCTGCGCGCCATGGACATCCCCGCGCCGCTTTTGCCGACGGTCGTCGATTCGTCGGGCGTGATCGGCATGCTGGACAAGTCTATTCTCGGGCGCGAGATTCCCATTGCGGCAATGGCGGGCGATCAGCACGCGGCGCTGTACGGGCAGGCATGCTTCGGCCCGGGCGAGGCCAAGAACACCTATGGCACCGGCTGCTTCGTTCTGATGAACACCGGCGCGCGGCCGGTTCGCAGTCAGTTCGGGCTGCTGTCCACCGTCGCGTGGCGCGTGAACGGCAAGCCGACCTACGCGCTGGAGGGCAGCGTATTCGTGGCGGGCGCGGCGATTCAGTGGCTGCGGGACGAAATGAAGCTGATTTCGACCGCGGCGGAATCGGAGGCGCTGGCGCGTTCGCTCGCGGACAACGGCGGGGTCTATCTGGTTCCGGCGTTCACCGGCATGGGCGCGCCGTACTGGGATATGTACGCGCGCGGCACGATCGTCGGGCTCACGCGCGGCGCGGGGCGGGCGCATATCGTGCGCGCGGCGCTGGAAGCCATTGCGTATCAGTCGGCGGATGTGCTTGAGGCCATGGAGAAGGACGGCGGCGTGCGCATGGCGGCGCTGCGCGTGGACGGCGGCGCAAGCGCGAATGAGTTTTTGATGCAGTTCCAGAGCGACATTCTCGGCGTGCCGGTCGTTACGCCGCAGGTGACGGAAACCACGGCGCTGGGCGCGGCCATGCTGGCCGGGCGCGCGGTGGGACTGTGGGACGACAACCGGCTGAAAACCGTGTGGCAGAGAAAGAAGGAATTCCGTCCCACCATGCCGGGCGAGCACCGGGAGCGGCTGCTTCAGCAGTGGCGGCGCGCGATCGAGCGCGCGCGGAAGTGGGAGGAGGAGTAGTGTATGGATGAATATGGAGAGCTGAGGTCGTTTTTGAGCGCGGACATGCGTTTGAAGGCGGTTCCGGCGAAAAATCGAAAGAAGCGGACGGCGCTGCACTATCTGTCCGGCAAATTTGAAGCCGGCAGGCAGTATACCGAGGCGGAGGTGAATGACATTCTGGACGAATGGACGGAATTTCACGATCCCGCGACGCTGCGCAGGGAGCTGTTCAACAAGCATCTTCTGAACCGCACGACGGACTGCCGCGCCTACTGGAAGGAGGACGTGCCGCCGCTGGAGGTGTTTCTTGAGAGATGCCTCTAAAGGCGGGGCAGAATGGAACGGCTTTCAAAAGAGGAGTAGGGAGAGAAAAGGAAACCCCGCGGACGATTGGCAAAACCTTTCGTCCGCGGGGTTTTTATGCCGTCAGGAGTTTGGAATGCGGCTTATTCGAGGCCGTAGTACACGGCAAGGTTCTCGAGGTAGTCTTCCAGACCGCGATCCTCCAGACCCTTCAGGTAGGCGTTCCACGCTTCGTCGTCGTTGATGTCCAGCTGACCCATGATGAACTGGGTGTCGGTGGACTTCACGTAATCGTTGATGGTGGTGCTGTAGTTGGCAACCTTGGTCTTTACGTCCTCATCGGTGCACCATACGACGTCCGGGATGTGATGGTTCACGTAGTAGGGCTCGTAGACCTGCGCGGCATGCACCAGCGCGTAGGTGTTGTCGGTGTAGATCTTCTCGGGATCCATGGTGGTGGCGTAGCGGATCTCGGCCTTATCGGCGCGCGGGAAGGAACCGGAGTTCCACAGCGCTTCGACGTCGGGCACGAGGCGGGAGATGGACTTGTCGCCGCCGTAGAAGCTCTTGGAGTCAACCCACTCCCAATCCTTGCCTTCCACGCCGTAGTGGCCGACATAGGTGCCTTCCTCGCCGATGAACCAGTCGAGGAACTTAAAGGCGACCTCGGGGTTCTCGCACTTGGTGGAGATAGCGCCGACCATGTTGAAGTTGCCGCCAAAGCGGGCCGCGCTCTGCTGGGTGCCGTCGTCGCCCTTCAGGGGCGCGATGGGCTCGTAGTCAACCCAGTTGAGAACGTTGGCGTCGATGACGTCGCCCTGATACCAGACGGGCATAACGCCGATCACGGCTTCGTCAGAGGGCTTGTTGAGGATGGACTGGAACTGGGTCTTGTCCTGCACGTAGGTTTCCTCGGCGATCAGGCCGTTGGCGTACAGGTCGGCGATGTACTTGAGGCCTTCGCGCCAGCCGTCGGTGTTGGCATGGAAAGCGATCTGGCCGTCGTCGGTGATGGTGTAGTAGTTGTCGGTGTACAGCTCAAAGGGATTCATAAGGAAGCAGATGGGGTCGGTCTTGCGGCCGTTGTAGTAGCCCATCAGCGGAATCTCGTCGTTTTCGCCGTTCTCGTTCAGGTCGGTTTCCTTGATGGCGATGAGAAGATCCTTGAACTCTTCGGGGGTGGTGGGCATTTCCATGCCGAGCTTCTCGAGCCACGACTGCTTCACGAACATCTTGTATTCGCTGTCCTTGTGCACGCCGCTGTCGGTGTACACGAAGGTGTAGATGTTGCCGTCGGGCGCGGTGAGCATGGCCTTGTAGCCGGGGTTCTCTTCGAGAACGGCCTTGTAGTTGTAGCCCTGCGTCTCAATCAGGTCGTTGAGGGGGAGGAGCATCTTGGCTTCCGCGCCCATCAGGATCTTGTCGGTGCTGAACCACGGGCCGAGGAAGATGTCCGGCCACTCGTCGCTGGCGAGCATCAGGTTGTAGGCGGTGTTGCCGTCGTCGGTATAGAACTGGAAGTCGATTTTGACGCCAAGCTTTTCTTCGATAAACTTGGTCATGTCGCAGTTGACATAGTCGCGGTTGGCGACGTTGCCAGTCCATACGGTGAGGGTCACGACTTCGTCCGCAATGGGGTACACGTTTTCGTCGGACGCCGTGACGGCGCTGGCGGACGCGCAGACCATCATCAGGATGGCCATGAGCAGTGCGAGTTTCTTCATGGGAAATACCTCCTTGTTTTCTATCTTGAGCGCGCATGCGCCAAAGATGCTCCGTTTAGCCCTTTACCGCGCCGATCATTACGCCCTTCACGAAGAAGCGCTGAACGAACGGGTAAATGATCATCACCGGCAGGGACGAAACCACGATCACGGCGTACTTCATGACGTTGCGGCGCTCCTCCAGCGCCATGAGCGTGTTGACGTCCAGCTGATCGATGTCCGTGGTGTTGAGAATCAGAATCTCGCGCAGGAACAGGGACAGCGGGTAGTAGCTGCGCTTGGTGGACACGTAGATCATTGCGTCGAAGTAGGCGTTCCAGATACCTACGGCGTAGAACAGGCCGATGACCGCCAGAATGGGGCCGGACAGCGGCAGAAGGATGCTGATCATGTAGCGGATGTTTCCGCAGCCGTCCAGCTGCGCGGATTCCAGCAGCTCGCCGGGAATCGAGGTTTTAAAGTAGGTGCGCATGACGATCATGTTATAAACCGACAGGCAGCCCGGCAGCAGAAGCGCCCAGCGGGTGTTCAAAAGCCCCAGCTTCTGAACGACTAAGAAGGTGGGAATCAGGCCGCCGGAGAAGTACATCGTGACCATCGCGAGCAGCATGATGATCTTGCGGCCGGCAAAATCGCTGCGGGACAGGGGATAGGCCATTAAAACCGTCATAGCCAGACACAGCGCCGTGCCGCACACCATGTAGAACAGCGAGTTTTTATAGCCCATCCAGATGTCCTTATACTGAAGCACGGCCTCGTAGCCGGCCAGCGAAAAGCGCTTGGGAATCAGGGACAGGGACATGGTGGCCGTGCCCGCCGAGAACGACGCGGAGATGACGAACAGCAGCGGATAGGCGATAATGATCAGAAACAGGCACAGCGCGATAAAGTTGATCGTGAGGATGATTTTGTCGCCGAACGTGTCGCGCACGAAGAGATGCCCTTTTTGCTTTTTCACAGCGCGTTCCCTCCTTAGAACAGAGAGCTTCCGCTCAGACGGTCGGATACCTTGTTTACAATCAGCAGCATGAACACGTTCACCAGCGATACAAACAGGCCGATGGCCGTGGCGTAGGAATACTGGGGCGTGGAGGAGGCAATGCCCTGTTTGTACACGTAGGTGGAAATGACCTCGCTTACATCCAGATTCAGGCTGTTCTGCAAAAGGTAAATCTTTTCATAGCCGACGGAGAGAATGCTTCCGCAGCTCATGATCAGCAGGATGGAAATCGTCGGCGCGATGCCGGGAAGATCGACGTGCCAGATGCGCTTCAGGATGTTCGCGCCGTCCACGATGGCGGCCTCGTGCAGCTCCGGCGAAATGCCGGACAGCGCCGCGATATAAATGATGGACGAATAGCCCACGCCCTGCCACACGCCCGACCACACGTAGATGGGGCGAAAGTATTCCGCCTTGGCCATGAAATAGATGCTTTCGCCGCCCAGCGCGTTGATGAGCATGTTCAGAATGCCGCTGCGCTGATCGAAAAACTGAAGAATCAGGCCGACCATGACGACGGTGGAGATGAAGTGCGGGGCATAGGAGACCAGCTGCACCGTCTTTTTAAAGCCATCAAAGCGCGTGTAGTTCAGCATCAGCGCCAGCACAATTGGCAGCGGGAAGGTGCAAAGCGAATACAGGCTGATCAGGATGGTGTTTCGCATGATCTGCTTGAAGTTGAAATCCGTCATGAAGGTCTGAAAATGCTTAAAGCCCAGCCACTGGCTGCCGGTGATGGAACGCGCGGGCGAATAGCTGCGGAAGGCAATCTGCACGCCGTACATTGGAATATACTTGAAAATGATCAGGTATGCGACGGGGATGGATACGAGCAGATATAATGCCCAATTATTGCGTAGCTCCCTGCGCAGGCGTTCAAACCATGATTTTTGATAAGGGATTACGACGCGATTGGAATTCGTCATAAAACCACCTCCGAAAACAGTACCTATTGACAAATCCATTTCAATAGTACTATAATGTGCGCGTGATATCAATAACGATTCTTGCGGATAGATGCGCAATTCTTGCGATTGCGAAGGGGAGTGGAGAAAATGCTCAGGCGTCCCGTTCCGCCGCTGGTGAACGCAGGTCGAGCGTATTTTTATACCGGCGTCGCGCAGCAGTTTCCGTTTCAGATTACGTCCTGCGGGCATTTTGTCGTGGGCACAGGCTTCTATACCGAGCGGGACAAGCGCGAGGACTATCAGCTGATTCACACGCTGGAGGGCGCGGCCTACCTGATTGTGGACGGCGTGCGCTACGAGCTTCCGGTGGGCAGCTATGTGCTGATCGACTGCAGCCGCTATCATTATTACGCGGCGAACGGCGACCACTGGATGTATGAATATGTACACCTTGCCGGAGATGGGATGAAGCCTTTTCTGGACAACGCGTTCACGCTGCCGCTTTTGTTCTTCTCGTCCGAGGACACCATGCTGAATAGCTACATGAGCACGATTCTAAGTACGTATATTCAAGATACGATCGCGGGGTATTCGCAGGCCTGCGCGCTGGGCGCGTCGATTCTCAATGAGATTTTGAAGGAGTGCACGCGCGCTCAGCAGGCGAATGGGGATAAAGCCGAAAGCGCGGACGAGCGCGATATTGAGAGCGCGCTTCTGTTTATGCGCTGTCATTATATGGAAACGATTTCGCTGGACGATCTGGTTCGGCAAACGTATATGACGAAGTATCATTTCTGCCATAGGTTCAAGCAGGTTACGGGCGTGTCTCCCTATCAGTTTCTGGTGCGCGTGCGCATTGAAAACGCGCGAAAGCAGCTTTTGCTCTGCGACGACACGCTGTATGACATTGCCGGGCAGTGCGGCTTTGGCGACGCTGGGTCGCTGATTCGTCAGTTCAAGCGGGTAACCGGCCAGACGCCCGGCGAACTGCGCGCCCAGTACCGAAAACGGGTAGGCAAGGAATAGGGCTTACGGGCGGTAGTCGACATTCGCCCTGCGCGCCTGAGCGAGCTGCAAACGATGGGACGGGAGGAGATAGGTCTTCCCGTTTTTTCTGAAATTTGCGCCGGTCTGGTGAAAGGTGAAGGGAACCTTGACCGCTTCGCATTGGCGGCGCAGGGAGAGAATCCAATCAAAATCGCACGGACGCGCGCCTTCATATGATTCGCCGCCCGCGGAGACCCACTGGATTTGGCCGGAGGACAGATAGCGTTCCAGATGAAGCTCTTCCAGAAGCGGGGAGGCCGCTATGCCGCGCGCGGCGGCGGGGAAGTCCAGCAAAAGCGGGACGCGCTCGTCGGCGCGGCGCTGATTTTCGGCGCTGACGGAAAGACGCACGTTTGGATAGCCGTCGTCCCAGTCGAGCGGCAGCCGGGCGCGGGCATGGTCGATGCGCTTGGTGAAGATTTCAAACGTACAGTCCGGTCGGGCGCGGATGATGCGGAAGGCGTCGCCGCGCCATTCGTCCGCGTCCTCCAGAAAGAAATCGGACGTGAAGCAGGTGAAGAAGGTCGTGCCGGAGGGATAGCGGAACTCGCCGCCGCGCCTGCGCGAAACCGGCTTGGAGAAGCCCGACGCGTTTTTGTGAATCGCGGTTTCCACGCCGCGCAGGCGGTCGAGCGCGAACACATAGCAGTGCGCACAGCCCTCGCTTACGCGGCGGCAGCCGTGCCACGGATTCCAGAATTCAGCCATGAGCGTCTCCTTTGAGCGTGTGCCGCAAAAGAACGCGGGAGGGCGGCTGCCCTCCCGGCGAATGTTAGCCAATTTTTTCCTTCAGGAAGTCGACGGCTCTGTGGATGTCCGCCACGGGGCTGTCGCCGACCTCGCGCTCGATGGTGAGGAAGCCCTTGTAGCCGATGTCGTCCAGCGCCGCAAGGTACTTGTCAAACGGCACGCCGCCCTCGCCCAGCGGAACCTCGAGGAACGCCGCGTCGGTGACCAGCGCGTCCTCGCGCACAAGGCCGTAGACGGCCTCCGGGTTGGAATCATGCAGCTTCACGCCGTCCTTGGCGTGGGTGTGAACGATGTAATCCTTCAGGTTGTAAACCGCCTGCACGGGGTCGTCGCCGGTGACCATCACGAAGTTCGCTGGGTCAAGATTGACGGCCACGCCGGTGGAATGCAGGCTGTCGAGGAAGCGCTTGAGCGTCAGGCTCGTTTCAGGGCCGGTTTCGATGGCAAAATGCGCGTCGAGGCTGTCGGCATAGGCGGCCAGCTCGCCGCATGCGTCCTGAAGAATGCGGAAGCGCGGATGATTCTCGTCCGCGGGCACAACGCCGATGTGCGTGGTGACGACGTTGGTCTCCAGATCCTTGGCCAGATCCAGAATGCGCTTGGAGCGCTCAATCAGCTCGGGGTTCTTTTCGGGGTCGTGGAAGCCGTGGCCGAGGTCGCCGCACAGCGCAGAGATCACGAGCCCGCGATCCTTCACGGCGTTCAGAAAATCGCGGCGCTTCTGGCCGGTCAGGTTCTCGGGAGCCATTTCGCCGCGCGTGGCGTATACCTGCACGCCCTGCGCGCCCAGACTGCGTGTGATGTCCAGCGCCTCGGGAAACGGCTTGCGGAAGGAATCCAGAATGATGCCAATCGGGAACTTATACATGATTTTCACCTCATACACTGTATTGCTTTGAATTTCATTATACAGCATCCGGCAGGGAAATGCAAGCGAAAATGGAAATATATAGCAATATAACAAAAACGATTGACGCAGGCGCGTCCGCGAGGTAAAATGGAGACGCATTCCGGAAATGCGAAAGAACGGTAAGGAAGTGAAAATTATGAAGACAAACCGATATAAGGCATGGCTGGCGGCGATTTTTGCCGCGGTGCTTCTGTTTACATCAAGCGCAATGGCGGCGTCCTGCGGCCTGAGCTCGCAGAAGACGGACAAGGGCGCGCTGATCACGTGGAACGGCAGTCGCTGCCGTTCGTCCTGCACGCTGACGCTGTATCGGGACGGCTGGCCGGTCAAGTGCGCCTCCGTTTCCGGCGCGAAGGGGCAGTGCCTGATTCCCAATTCCTATCTGAAGAAGGCGGGAACCTACACGGTTCGGCTGAAGAGCGGAAGCGCGTGCGAAACCATCACGATCGGCACGGTGGGGAAGAAGACGGACGCTTCGACTGACGATGCTTCGTTGGCTGACGAACCGGCGAGCGAGGGCGTTTCGCCGAGCTCGGCGGCCAGTCAGGTCATTCAGCTGGTGAACGAGGAGCGCGCGAAGCAGGGGCTTGCGCCGCTTAAGCAGTCCGCGGAGCTGACGCGCGCCGCCTGTGTGCGCGCCGGGGAGATCGTTTCGAAATTCAGCCACACGCGCCCGGACGGCACGGCGTGGAGCACGGTGTCCTCCGCCGCCTACGGCGAGAACATTGCCAAGGGACAGCGCGACGCGGAACGCGTAATGGCCGCGTGGATGAGCTCCAGCGGGCATAAAGCCAACATTCTCCGCGAGAGCTACGGCTCCATCGGCGTATGCGCCTATAAGGTTGGAGGAACAATCTACTGGGTGCAGCTGTTCGGGAAGTAAACGGACTTCTCGTCAAAAAACGGCTTTTTCGGGGCGAACGGTTGCGGCCGTCCGTCCCGCGTGTTATAATAGAAGTAAACCGAACGGATTGGAGAGCCTATGCTGGGAATTGTTGTATTGGCGGCGTTTGAGCTGTTTGGCGCTGCGCAGGCGTGGCACCTGTTTTCGCGCCGCGGCCGCATGGTGCGGCTGTGGCTGGGCATGGTGATGGGGCTGATGGAAATGATGTGGCTGCCGTCGCTTTTCGCCTTCAGGTTTGATTTCACGCTCGCCGCGCAGCGGCTGGCACTGCTTACGTCGGCGCTGGCGGCGGTGGTCTGCGCGTTTATAAGACCGGGGGAGCGCGCACTCTCAGAGGGCGAAGCGAAGGACGAGCCGCCGCTGTGGCTGATTCTGTGTCTGGTGGTTCCGGCGACGCTCGTGTCCGGCTGCCTTCAGTATACGCACATGTTCCGCGAGGTGGACGGCGCGCTGTATGTGGGACAGTCTACCTATGGCGACCTGTGCATGCACGCGAGCTTTGCCACCGGGCTGATCGGGCAGAGCTACCCGCCGGAATACTCGATTCTGCCGGGCACGCGGCTGGGCTATCCCTTCCTTGTGGACGCGCTGAGCGCCACCATGCTCATCTACGGCACGCCGCTGGCCGCCGCGTTTTCTGTGCCCGGCACGCTGATGACGGGGCTGATCTGGCTGGGGTTCGTGCTGTTCACGTGGGAGATGACCGGGAAGAAGAGCGCGGTGGTGATCGCGTTTGTGCTCCTGTTCTTCAACGGCGGGCTGGGCTTTCTGGGAACGCTGGATCGCGTGACGTCCGACCCCACGGCGCTGAACGACGCGCTGAACGGCTATTACCAGACCCCCACCAACATGCCGGACGCAAACCTGCGCTGGGTGAACGCGCTGTGCGACCTGCTCGTGCCGCAGCGCACGCTGATGGCGGGCTGGCTGTGCGTGCTTCCGGCGCTGTACCTGCTGGTCGCGGCAATGCGGGAGCGCCGCGCGGCGGCCTTTCTCGCGGTCGGACTCTGGGCGGGAGCCATGCCGATGATTCACACGCATTCCTTTCTGGCGCTGGGCGTGATCAGTCTGGGCGCGATGCTTGACTGCCTGCTTCGCGAAAAAAAGCGGCTTAAAACGCTGCTGCTTTTCGGTCTGTACGGGGTGCTCGCCTGCGCGCTGGCGCTTCCGCAGCTGCTGGAATGGACGTTCCCGCAGACGGTCGGCGGCGGCTCGCTGAGGCTTTTGTTCAACTGGGTGAACAACGACGGAAACGGCGGTCTGATCGACGAGTATTTCTGGTTCTGGATTAAGAACGTAGGGCTTGTGTATCTGCTTTTCCCGCTCGCGGCGCTTACGATTCGAAAGCCCGCGGTGAAGGCGCTGTCGCTGGGCTGCCTGCTTCTTTACGCACTGGCGGAGACGGTGGTGTTTCAGCCGAACGTGTATGACAACAACAAGCTGTTCTTTGTGGCGTTTCTGGCCATGCTTCCGGCGGCGGCCGAGCTTTTGGCGGACATCTACGCGCGCCTGAAGGGCATCCGCGGGCGGTGCGTGCTGGCGGCGGCGTTTCTTCTGGCGAGCACGCTGTCCGGCGCGATTACCATCGTGCGCGAAGCGAAGAGCGAATACCAGATTTTTGGCAAGGAGCAGGTGGACGCGGCGGCGTTTATTCGAGAGAACACGCTGGCAGACGGCCTGTTTCTGACGGCGACCAACCACAACAACGCGCCGGCGGTGCTGGCAGGGCGCAAAATCGTGTGCGGCTCCAGCCTGTATCTGTTTTATCACGGCGTGGACTATGCCCAGCGCGAGGAGGACGCATGGCGCATGCTTGCCGACCCGGCGGGAACGGCGGAGCTGTACGATCAGTACGGCGTGGACTATGTGTTCTTCTCCTCCTACGAAGCGCAGGACGGCGACCTTGCAGCGCTGAAGGAGCGCTATCCGCTGATCTATGAGGGCGGCGCGTGGTATGACGAAATCTACATTTTTGCCGTCTCTCCGCGGGCACAGGCGGCGGTTCAGGCGGGTTAACGGAGAATATCGGTTTTGCCCTCAAAATATAATAGAAGTATAACTTGCGTTTTTATAAGGGCTGCGCTAAAATAGTTTCCGTTGCGTAATAAGCGCTGGGGGGACATGAATGGAAAATTGCACGAATGAAAGACAGGAAACCATGGAGAAAATCGCGCGGCAGGTTCTGACCGCCGCACCGGTTTTCAAGAAAAAGCTGTTCAGGCCGGACATTGAGCAGAAGGAAAACCCGATCCCGCTTTCGTATGTTCAGGTGCTGGCCGCGCTGGAGGAGGCAGGCAGGCTGTCGGTCTCGGAAATTTCCGCTCGCTTCGACATTGCCAAGCCCAACATCACGCCGCTGATCGATCGCATGATCAACGCCGGGTACGTCACGCGCGAGCGCAACGCGGCCGACCGCCGTGTCGTCCACGTGGTGATTCTTGACAAGGGGCGCGAAAAGGTGCGCGACACGGTCGAGGCGCTGAGGGTGTGCATGGAGGCTTGGGCGAAGGATTTGGACGCGGGCAAACTTGAAACGCTGTCCGACGCGCTTGAGACGATTCGGCTGCTGCTGGGAAACGAATAATTTGAAATTTTGGCGGGGTGAAGCAACTTTCATCCTGCCAAATGCGTCATTACAGTAATTGCCATACCCGGAGGATTCTGGAAGCGCGCGCCGCGAGGGCGGACGCGGAGGGGAGGATGGAAGAATGAGGACGGTTCGATACGCTTTTCCGGTGCTTGTCGTGGTGCTGATGCTGGTTTTAGTCGGCTGCGGGCCCAAGACGGACACGACGGACAAGGATCCGCTGTCCGATTATTCCGTGGACGTGAAGCTGCCCTTCTCCACGTCGGGTGCGGTGAGCGTGACGCAGGCGCCGGGCTACACGATTCGCCCCGAAACGCCGGTAAAGATTCTCGGCTGGCTGAACGAGCAGCTGGATTCTGCTGTGCAGGACGCGTATACCGAGCTGTCGCTCGGCTCCTTGGGCACGGCGGTGCGCAACCTTCAAAAGCGCCTGATCGAGCTGGGGTATATGACGGGCACGGCGTCCGGCACGTTTGATCAGGCGACCGCGCAGGCGGTGCGCCTGTTTGAGGCGGCCTATGGCCGAACGGCCACCGGCGTGGCGTCGCAGCTGATGCAGGTGTACCTGTTCTCGGACAGCGCGAGGATTTACACCGGCATCGAGCCGATTACCACCCAGCAGGCCTCCACCGGCTATCAGCAGCTGGAGCGCGGCAGCACCGGCACGGCGGTTACACGCCTTCAGACCCGGCTGATTGAGCTTGGATACATGGACGGGACGGCGAACGGCGTGTTCGACCAGACCACGGAAAACGCCGTGAAGGCGTTTGAGGCGGCCTACGGTAAGCAGCGCACCGGCGTCGCGACCGTTTCGATGCAGAGCTACCTGTTCGCCGACAGCGCGCTTCGAGCCGGCCAGAGCGCCCAGACGACCGCAAGGCCGACCGCCGTTCCCGCGGAGGACGATGACGACGGGTCGGATACGATTACCTATAAGGCGCTTCAGTACGGCAGCAAGGGCGACAGCGTGAAGCGGCTTCAGCAGCGGCTGAAGGATCTGGGCTACCTGTCCGGCAAGGTGGACGGCATTTACGGAAACGCTACGGTGAAGGCCGTGAAGGCGTTTGAAAAGGCCTATGGCCAGAAGCAGACCGGCATTGCGTCCGTGGGCATGCAGATGCACTTGTATGCCGACGACGCGCTTGCCTACGGCTCCGCCACCCCGGCGCCGACCACGGCCGCGTCGGAGGATACATACCGCACGCTTTCCAAGGGCAGCTATGGCGAGGATGTTGTGGCGCTTCAGGCGCGGCTGAAGAAGCTGGGCTACCTGAGCGGCAAGGCCGACGGCTACTATGGCGATGACACCGCCAGCGCCGTGCGCGCCTTCGAGAGCCGGCATGGGCGCACGCAGTCCGGCGTGGCGACGGCGGCGATGCAGAAGTTTCTGTATTCGGACAGCGCAATGTCCAATAATTCCGACGACAGCGGTCAGGTCTCGTATACCGCGCTTTCGGAAGGCAGCTACGGCAGCGGCGTTTACGCGCTGCAGCAGCGGCTGATTGAGCTGAATTTCATGGCCGGAACGCCGACAGGCTATTACGACGCGAATACCGTGGAGGCCGTGAAGGCGTTTGAGGCGGCTTATGGCCGAAATGAAACCGGCGTGGCGACGGTTGCGCTTCAGGAAAAGCTGTACGCCGATGACGCGCCGACCGGAAATGTGACCACACCCACCGACGGCACCTACAAGCGGCTGAAAAACGGCGACAAGGGAGCCAACGTCGCGCGGCTTCAGGCGCGGCTGATTGAGCTGGGCTATCTGTCCGGCACGGCAGACGGCTATTACGGATCGGGCACGGAGGAGGCCGTGATGGCGTTTGAGGCTGCCTATGGCAAAACGCCGACCGGCATTGCTACCTCCGAATTGCAGAGCTATCTGTATTCGGATTCGGCGTATTACAACACGGACGGCGACGTGGCCGTGAGCTATTCCACCCTTTCCAAGGGCGACAGCGGCAGCGAGGTTCAGAAGCTGCAGCAGCGCCTGAAGGAGCTGAACTACCTCACGGGCAAGTGCGACGGAAAATACGGCGCGGAGACCGTGAGCGCCGTGAAGGCGTTCCAGAAGGCGCTGGGGCTCAAGCAGACGGGCACGGCCAGCGCGGCGCTTCAGAAGGAGCTGTATTCCGACGACGCGCCCACGAAAACCTCCACAACGGTGGTCACGGTCAACAAGACCGCCTATGTAAGCGTCGCGAAAACCAATGTGTATGCGTCCATCAGCGATTCGGAGCCGATGGCGACCCTGTCCATCGGCGCGGAGGTTACCATCCTGCGCACGCGCGGCGACTGGGCGGAAATTCGCAACGCGTCCGGCGACGTGGCGTATGCGAAGCTGGCCGATTTCGCGCTTTCGTCGGAGTCCTCGGGCGACAGCGGAGAGAGCGAAACGGTCGTGACCGTGAACGCCTACGCGATGGTGGTAAAGGATCTGGTAACCGTGTATTCCGAGCCGGATGAGCTGTCCGACAAGCTGGGCACGCTTTCCAAGGGCGCGACCGTCACGTGGACGCGCACGCGCGGCAGCTGGGCGGAGGTAAAGAACTCCGGCGGCAGCAAGGGCTATGTGCGCACGAGTCAGCTTACGGTGCTGGAGGAGCTGGACGACAGCGCCTCCGCCGGAGATACGAAGACGAGCGCGTATTCCACCCTGAAAAACGGCTCGAAGGGTGACAGCGTGAAGAGCCTGCAACGGCGGCTCAAGCAGCTGGGCTACTTCGACGGCGACATCGGCGGCAACTACCTTACAAAGACGACGAAGGCCGTGAAGGAATTTCAGGCGGCCATCGGCATGAAGCAGACGGGCACGGCTACGGCGGGGCTTCAGGAGATTCTGTTTTCAAACGCCGCGCCGTCCGCCGGGCAGTACGCGGAGCCGGAGACCGGAAGCTATCAGGAGCTGAAAATCGGAGATACCGGCAGTGCCGTGGAAACCCTCCAGTATCGTCTGGCGGCGCTCGGCTACCTGAACGCGCCGGACGCGGAAATCGGCAGCTTTGATTCCGCCACGCGCAGCGCGGTTATCGACGTGCAGAGTGCCATGGGCATCACCGCCGACGGCATCGCATCCGCGGAGCTGCAGGCGTTCCTCTCGTCGGACGCGGCGAAGGGGCTGTAATGGAATAGACAAGGAAAGCGCGGGCGAACGCACAAAAACACGTTCGCCCGCGCGCTTCATATGAGCTGTACGATGGCAATCCCATACTCGTGAATACATAGATGGGGAAGGCTTGGTTCTTCCGCACAAGCGGTCATGTGTCCCGCACGCACGGGATTTACGGAGGTTGGGTAAAAACGGCTTGGGTCACAGTGAAAAGCGGTAGGCGTCTTCCTCGCGGGCGAGGGCTTGCAGGAAGGCCTCGTTTGCCGGGTCTTGCGCGAGAAGGCGCACGGCGGCGCGCGCGGCCTTTACGAAGGACGGATTCAGGCCGCGGATGCCATAGCCGCACAGCGGGCAGAGCATCCACGCGCGGCGATCCATGCGCACGTCCCACAGTTGCTTCTTTTCGGAATAGTAGGGCGATAGCGGAAACAGGCGGCAGAGAAATGGGCGATTCTCGCGTGCGCACGGTGCGGCGCAGCGCACGGCCTCCGCGTCCAGTTCGGTTACGGGCAGGCGGGAAAGCAGCGTCTCGGCCCATGGCATATCCGCTTCCTCCTCGCCGGGCCATAGCCAGACGAGGCCGCCGGCGTCCCTGTCCATCTTGCAGCAGGCGTGGCCGCACAATTCGCCGCAATCCGTCAAAAGCGGCGTGAGATTTTTGAGCATGTCTCGGGCTTCCCAAATGGCGTTCATGGCAAAACCTCCGGGAATGTCGTTTTCCTACCGGAAATAATATCACAAAATGCGCAAATATACAATTGCATTTCCGCGGGATTGATGTTATAATAAGCGCGTACAATTTTATGGGAGGTGTCATTTATGGCATACCAGATCACCGATAAGTGCGTTTCCTGCGGCGCGTGCGAGGGCGAGTGCCCGGTGAGCGCGATTTCCGCCGGCGACGGCAAGTACGTTATTGATCCCGATACCTGCATTTCCTGCGGCGCTTGCGCGGCGACCTGCCCGGTTGGCGCTCCCGAGGAAGCCTGAGATCAAACGTGAAAATCAAGGCGGGGAAGGAAGCTTCTCCGCCTTGATTTTTACGCTGGCGCGGAAAAGACACAGAAGCGGCAGGGTTTGGGTCTTGGCAAAATGAGCAAAAAGGCGTATAATATTGGTAAGGATTTTTGCTTGCGGGCGGCATGCCCATGGGGAGATATGAAAAAAACGCTGATCAGGGGACTTGCGATCGCGCTGATCGTCTGTCAGCTGGCGGCCTGTCCGGCGCTGGCAGCGGGATCGGTTGCGTATGGCGAGAAAAACGAAGAGATCGTGACGATGCAGAAGCGCCTGAAGGAGCTGGGGTATTTCTCCGGCGAATGCACAGGCTTCTTTGGCGAGTTCACGAAAACGGCGATTGAGAATTTCCAGAAGGCGAATGGGCTGGTCGTGAACGGCGAGGCCGACGCGGAAACGCTTGCCGCGATGGGGAAGACAAACGCCGTTACCAAAAAGCAGTATATCGAAAATTCCCAGAAGGGCGAGACGATTGAGATCACGCTTCAGGCGGGCGATACCGGCAAAAACGTGCGTAAATTGCAGGAATACCTGATTCGTCTGGGGTATCTGAAGCAGGTGATTACCGAGGTCTATGACGACGGAACCGAGTATGCCGTGCGCTTTTTTCAGCTGGTCAATCACCTGAAGGTGACGGGTATCGCCAATCCCGAGACGCTCAACCGCCTGACGAGCTCAAGCGCGATTTCCGCGGAGGGCTATGAGGAAAAGTACCGGCTGAAGTTTGGCGACCATGGCAGCGACGTGAAAACGCTTCAGCGGTATCTCAAGGAGCTGGGCTATTTCTCCGGCGACAACACGGCGCAGTTCGGCAAGAAAACGCAGGAGGCCGTGATTCTGTTCCAGCGGTTCAACGGGCTGGAGGAAACGGGTGAGTGCGACCTGACGATGCGGCTTATGCTGCTGTCGGGGCAGTGCGTTTCGCGATATATGGCCGATCAGGCGGAGGCTGAGAAGGAATTAAAGAAGGATGACGACTGCGAGGCCGTGCAGCTTCTCAAGCGGCAGCTGGCGGAGCTGGGCTTTTACAGCGGGGAAACCAGCGGAACGACCTTCACGGACGCGCTGGAAACGGCGGTAAAGCTGTTTCAGACGGCAAACGGCCTGACGGCGACCGGCATAGCGGACGCGTACACGCGCCGGATGATCAACGCCGGGGATTGCGTGGATATGTCGGCGTATACGGACGCGATGTCTGCCTGTGCGCTTCGTCAGGGGGATAAGGGCTACGCGGTGCAGCTTCTTCAGGCGCGCCTGAAGGCGCTGGGTTATTACGACGGCAAGGTGAGCGGCGAGTACGACAAGGCGACGGCGACGGCGGTTACGTATTTCCAGCGCGGGCATGAGTTAGAGGAGACCGGCGAGGCGGATGAGGAGACGCGCGCGCGGATGAATTCCTCCGACGCGCTGTCCTACGAGGTGGCGCGCAGCCGTTATTTTGAGCGCAAGGAAGCCGAAAAGAACGAGGACAAGCTGAACAAGCTGTGCGAGCGGGCGATTGCCTGCGTAGGCAGCGTGTACGAAGCCGGAAAGGCCGGCCCGGAAAGCTATGGAAACGCGGGCATGGTATACGCCTGCTTCAAGGAAATCGATATTACGCTGGAGCCGACGATCAGTCTGCAGCTGGAATATGCGAGGAAGCAGGAGGGCTGGAACGAAAGCGTCCGGCAGGTAAAGGTTGGCCAGCAGGTATTTCTGAAAAAAGGACAGACGGTGCTGACGGGCATCTACGTCGGCGACAGCGTGTTTATCTACGCGTCACCCGTGGAGGAAAAGGTAATCGCCGTTCGCAGCGTCATGAGCACGGGAAAATATGAATTTATCGGATCCATCTCCTATTTCTGACGCGATCGACGCGTCGGCGGCGCGCGCGGATGAGTGCGTGTGCGATTTGCAATGCGAGGGCTTCCGGATTCTTCAGAAGCCCGGCGCGTTTCGGTTTGGAACGGACGCGGTGCTTTTGAGCGATTTCGTGCGCCTGAAGCGGAACGCGCGCGTCGCTGATCTGGGCACAGGAACCGGGATTATCGCGATTCTGCTGGCGGCGCATCATCCGGACAGCGTGATTGACGCGGTGGAGCTTCAGCCGGATATGGCGGACATGGCGGCGCGCAGCGTGCGAATGAACGGGCTGGACGCGCGCGTGAGGGTGCATTCGATGGATATGCGCGAAGCGCCGGAAAGGCTGGGAAACGGCCGGTACGACGCGGTGGTGTGCAATCCGCCGTATTTCAAGGCCGGGGCGGCGCTGGTTTCACAAACGGAAAGCAAGCGGATTTCGCGGCACGATGTGTCGATTACACTGGATGAAATCTGCCGGACGGCGAATCGCCTGCTGAAAAGCGGCGGGCGGTTTTCGGCCGTGTTTCCGGCGCAGCGCGTCTTTGAGCTGATGACGTCGATGGAGCGCTTTCGGCTGTCGCCCAAGCGCATACGCTGCGTGCAGCACACGGCGGCGCACGCGCCGGGGCTTATGCTGGTTGACGGCGTAAAGGATGGAGGCGCGCAGCTTCACTGGCTGCCGCCGCTGGTGCTTCGAAACGAGGACGACGCGCCGACCGCCGAATGGAAACGGATTTACGGAGAGAATTGAACAGCGCCCGCTCCGCCGAGACGATGAACGTTTCGGCAGAGCGGGCGCTTGATACATCAGGCTTTCTTCGATTTTTCGAGAACGAGGCAGGTGAGGCAGGGAATGTCCAGAACGATGCTCTCGCCGCGCGCGGTCGGTTGGGAGGAATAGCGCTCCGTGCGGTCAACGCGGCCGAAGCCGCCAAAGGCGCGCTCGTCGCTTGTGAAAATCACCTCATACGCGCCTCCGCCCACGGTGTGCACAGGCAGCGTGAAGCTGCGCGCGTCGTTGGTGTCGTGGAAGTTGAACACGTAGATCAGCCCGCCCTTGGAGAAGGCCATCACGGCGGCGCTTGCGTCAATCCACAGGTTCTCGGCGTCGCGCTTGCACATCACGCGGTATTTGCGCGCAAACTTGAGCATGGCCGTGTCGAAGGCGAGCAGCTGGCTGTATTTCAGATAGCCGTTGTCGGCCAGCGACCATTGCCGGCGGGCGTAGTGGAAGCTGTAGCCGTTGCCCTCGCGGGGGAAATCAATCCACTCGGGGTGGCCGAACTCGTTGCCCATGAAGTTGAGATAGCCGTCGCAGGCGAGCGCCAGCGTGACGAAGCGAATCATCTTGTGCAGCGCAATGGCGCGGTCGATCACGGGGGAATGGTACGCGCGATCCATGCCCGTGTACATTTCGGAATCCGCAAGGCGGAAAATAATCGTCTTGTCGCCGACCAGCGCCTGATCGTGTGATTCGCAGTAGCCGATCACCTTTTCCTGCGGGCGGCGCGTGGTAAGCTCGTGCCACATCTCATACAGGTTCCAGTGGGAGCAGCCCGCGCTCTTGATCATGCGAATCCAGAAATCCGGAACGCCCATGCCCAGCCGGTAATCGAAGCCGATGCCGCCGTAGCGGATGGGCAGGCACATGCCGGGCATGCCGCTCATGTCCTCGGCAATGGCCACGGCGAAGGGGTTGATGGCGTGAATCAGCTCGGTAGCCAGCTGAAGGTAGGTCACGGCCTCCACGTCGGTGTTCAGGCTGAAATATTTATCGTAGCCCGTGAAGCATTCGCCCAGACCATGATTGCGGTAGATCATGGAGGTTACGCCGTCAAAGCGGAAGCCGTCGAAGTGGAACTCCTCCTGCCAGTATTTGATGTTGGAAAGCAGGAAATGAATCACCTCGTGCTTGCCGTAGTTGAACACGCGGGAGCCCCACGCCTCATGCCAGCCCTCCGCGCCGGGGCGCAGAAACTGCGTCTCGGTGCCGTCGAACATCGAAAGCCCCTCGTTTGTGTTCGCGCAGGCATGCGAATGCACCAGATCGAGGAACACGAGCATGCCCATTTCGTGCGCGGCGTTAATCAGCCGCTTCAGCCCCTCCGGCTCGCCGTACCAGCTGGAGGGCGCGAAAAAGTTGCTCACCTGATAGCCGAAGGAGGCGTAATATGGATGCTCCATAATGGCCATCAGCTGAACGGCGTTGTAGCCGTCCCTCTGAATGCGGGGAAGGATATTTTGCGTAAATTCGTCGTAGCTGCCGATGCAGCCGTCCTCAGTGGCCATGCCGACGTGCGCCTCATAAATGGCCAGCGGCGCAACCTTCCGGCGGCCATAACCGCCGTCCGTCCATGGAAAGGGCTTCTCCGGCTCCCATACCTGACCGGCGAAGCTGTGGTCGGCGGGATCCTGAATTACCTTGCGGATATAAAGGGGGATGCGGTCGAAGCGCTGCCCCTCATGCGTCACCTGAACCTTGACGCGCTGGCCGTGCTTCAGCGCGTCCGCGCCCTCCAGAAGAATTTCCCACGTGCCGCCCGCGTCAACGCGGCGCATCGGGTGGCTTTCGCGGTTCCACTCGTTGAAATCGCCAATCAGGTGCATCTCATCTGCGCCGGGCGCCCACTCGCGGTATACCCAGCCCGTTTCAGTGCGGTGAATGCCATAGTACATATAACCGTTGGCAAACGACGTCAGATCCGCGAGATCGCCCAGCAGCGTGCGCCGAACCTCGGCGTGCCGATCCATGCGCAGGCGAATGTCGGATGCGTAGTTCTGAAGCCACGGGTCGATTTTCATGATTTTCTGCTGCGTATCGGTGCGCTTCAACGAAATCACCTCAACTTCCGGCGGCGCAAGCCCGCCCATTGTGACAAACGATACTCAACGCTTGTCAGTATACATTATACCGTATGAGCGCGAAAAAAACAATTGCATTTGGCAAAGAATTCGGTTATAATGGTGGAGAAAAGCAACAGGGAGGTGTCTTTCTTGTCCAGCTACGTAACCCGCAAAACGCCCGGAGATACGTCGTGGTTCACCGCGTCCCGCTTTGGCATGTTCATTCACTGGGGTCTGTATGCCATGCCCGCCCGTCACGAATGGGTGAAACACCATGAGAGAATCCCCGAGGAAAAGTACGATAAGTATTTCAAGTATTTTGATCCCGATCTGTACGACCCGCGCGACTGGGCGCGCCGCGCCAAGGCCGCCGGCATGAAGTACGCCGTGCTGACGACGAAGCATCACGAGGGCTTCTGCATGTTCGACAGCCAGTACACCGACTACAAGTGCACCAACACGCCCGCCGGGCGCGATCTGGTTCGCGAATATGTGGACGCGTTCCGCGCCGAGGGGCTTCATGTGGGCTTCTATTATTCGCTGATCGACTGGCATCATCCGTCCTTCCCGATTGACCATCTGCACCCGCGCCGCGACGACGCGAACGCCCGCGAGCTGAACGAGGGGCGCGACATGCACGTGTACGCCGAGTACATGCGCAATCAGGTGCGCGAGCTTCTGACGAACTACGGCAAGATCGACATTCTGTGGTTCGATTTCTCCTATCCCACGCAGACGGAAGGCCCCTACGCCAACGGCTGGATGAAGGGCAAGGGCAAGGATGAATGGGAGGCCGAGGAGCTGATCAAAATGGCGCGCTCCCTGCAGCCCGGCATCATCATCGACAACCGCACGGAGCTGGAGCAGGATCTGTGGACGCCGGAGCAGTATCAGCCGCTGGAGTGGATTCGCCACAAGGAAACCGGCGAGCTGGTGACGTGGGAGGCCTGCCAGACATTCTCCGGCTCGTGGGGCTATTACCGCGACGAAAGCACGTGGAAGTCGCCGGAGATGCTGATTCGCATGCTGGTGAACACCGTGGCGCTGGGCGGCAACCTTTTGATGAACGTGGGGCCGACATCGCGCGGCTATATCGACCAGCGCGCCAAGGACGCCTTGAAGGTGTACGAGGACTGGATGAGCTACAATTCCCGCTCCATCTACAACTGTACCATGGCGGAGCCGGAATTTAAGGCGCCCGCCGACTGCCGCTTCACGCAGTCCGTGGACGGCAAGCGCCTGTATGTGCACCTGTTTGCCTATCCCTACGCGCACCTGCAGCTGCGCGGTCTGGCGGGCAAGGTGGACTACGCGCAGTTCCTGCATGACGGAAGCGAGCTTCTGTTCACCGAGGGCAAGGTCGATCACTTCTCCGAAGGCGCGTCGCAGGCGGAGGATCTGCTGGTTATCAACCTGCCGCCGGTCAAGCCGAACGTGGTGGTTCCCGTTATCGAGCTGTTCCTGAAGTAATTTTTGAAAAACAATCTCTCGGGGCGCTTTCCGCAAGGAGGGCGTCCCGAATTTAATCTTGTTTCAGTCAATGATTGCTTGATTTTCAAACAAGGAATTGATAATTGATCTCGCGGGAAATCCTTGCTATACTATCCTCACACCGATGAACGAAATGCGGGGAGGATGACTCGATGCAGATCAGGCTTGGAGAGAAAATAAAGGAACTCCGAAAGAGGGACGGCAGAAAGCAGGAAGATCTTGCGCGGGCACTCGGCGTAACCAGTCAGGCGGTTTCCCGTTGGGAGGCGAACGGCGGCTATCCCGATATGGAGATGATCCCCGCAATCGCGAACTACTTTGGCGTCACGATTGACGAGCTCTTCGGCTATGAGAGCGACCGCGCCAACAAGGTGAATCGGTATTTTGGCGAGATCATCGAGATGAACCACAGAAACAACGGCGTTGATGCCTGCATGGACGAATGCGTTGCGTACGCGAGAGCGTGTCTGGCCGAGTTTCCCGACGATAAAAAGCTGCTGTACGCGCTTGCGACGGTTCTTTTCAACGCGGGATATGTCCGGCATGCCGAGCATCATCTGATCGACGCGGATGGATATGATATTTATGACACGCAGCGCCATCGCGGCTATCGCGAGTGGCAGGAAGCAATTAAAATCTATGAGCGGCTGCTTCCGCTTCTCGAAGCGGGAAGCCTGAGAGACCAAACCGTTCGCGAGCTGCTTCAGCTGTATCTGAACATCGGCGAAAAGGATAGGGCGGAGGAGATTGTGAAAACGCTTCCCGACATCACTTCCTGCCGAGAGCTGATGGCGATCAGCAGCTGCGACGGCAAGGCTCGCGCGGCCGCGTGCGCGGAGGCGCTTTTGAAGGTCGTTTCAACGGCCGCTTCCCTTATGATCTCAAGCGTTCTGATCAATCAGGAAACGATCTCGAAAGCGGAAGCGGTGACAATCATCCGAAACGCGATCGGACTCTATGAGCTTGTCATGCCCGATGGAAACCTTGGCATTTACCATGCTTCGCTCGTTTGCATGAATCTGTTTTTGTCGGAGCATCTATGGTGTATCGGAGATCATGACGGCGCGTTTGAAGCGTTGGACAAAGCGCTGGAGCACGCAAAGAAACATGCGATTGCGCACTCGTCAACAGGACAGCATTACACCGCGCCCGCCGTAAAGCTCGCCAAAATCGAGGATGGCGAGTTTAGCGAAGCGGGAAATTCTACAAGCCTTCCCGAGGATTGGCCGTGGTGGTCGGTCAACGGAAGTGAAAAGGTCAAAGCAGAAATGCAAAAAGACCCTCGTTGGAATGAATGGGTGAAGCGAACGAAAGCATAATCAGAGAAAACTTAGAATTTCAGGAGCGTTTTCGGGGAGCAATTCGGGAACGCGCCGACGCCGGCGATGTATTTGATGTTGACCGCGAACTGCACATTATAATATCCCGACCTCCATTGTTCACGGCGCATTTGATCTTCCTTCATGTGCATGAATGCTGCATCCGGTTCCGCCTTGATGGTTGTGATCTGTTTCGCCGTGCTTTTCCAGAAGCGTCGCGCATGGATTAAACCGATTCTCAATGGGTTTCCCTTCTCCGGAGCAAAACGTGAATCGAAACGGTTGACAGCCGTTCACGATCCGAATATACTGTCTGTTCAGCAAAAGAGCCGGCGTTTCCTTATTGGATTGGCCGACTCTTTTCTGTTGATTTTTTGCTCGGCTATTCTCAAAGGTGACTTGCGCAACAGTCCCTTTTTCATGCGCCGAGGCGCTATTCAAATTCCAGATATTCGATTCCGCGCAGTGCGTCTGATTCGAGGACGGGGCCGAAGCCGGTCACGTCCGCGGTGGTCATCAGCGTGCCCTTGCGGAAGAAGAGGCCGAGGAAGGGCAGGCCGTCCACGATTTTCAGCTGAAGCTGGCTGAAAAGGTACTTGAACTGCGCCTCGTCCGAGGTTTCGTAGATGTTGGTCAGCAGGTTGTTCATGCCTGCGTCGGAGTAGCCGGAGTAATTCATGCGCCCGCTGGAATTGCACAGGAACGTGAGGTCAGGCAGGATGGACATGTTCACGGCGCCGAGCACCATGTCGAAATTCCCGTTCTTCAAGGCCTTCTGGACGTTGGATTTCGTGTCGGTCTTCACGGTGACGTTGATGCCCAGCGGCTTCAGCTGGTCGCAAATCAGGTCGGCGGCGTGGGTGCGCGTGGCGGCGGTGTCGTCCACATAGGTGAGCAGCGTGAACTCGAATTGCAGAAGCACGCCGTCCACGACGCGGTCAAGGATTCCGTCGTTGTTGTAGTCGCCCCAGCCGGCGGCGTAGAGCAGCTGAAGCGCGCGCTCCTGCGATTCGAAATAGACGGCGGACTGCGGCTCATACAGCCAGCTGCCGGGCAGAACCGGAACCTCGGACTCGGTGACCATGCCCATGTAGATGTTGGAGGCCAGCGTGGTTACGTCGATGGCGTACATCAGCGCCTTGCGCGTGTTGACGTTTTCAAACAGCGATTTCCTGATGTTGGGAATCAGCATCTCATAGGTAAGCGTCGTATAGTCGATGCTGGTGCGGTCGCTCAGCAGGCGGCCGAGCGCCGCCGTTTGGGAGCGCGTGGCGAGCGCGTCGATTTCGCCGGTGCTAAGCGCCTTCAGCGCGTCGCCGGTTTCGTTGTAGCGGTAGCCGTAGATGTGGTCGATCGTCGGCGCGACCTTCCACCAGTAGGGATTCGCGTCCACCTGCAGCCAGTCGGCATCGTAGGTCATGTACCAGTACGGGCCGGTTCCGCAGGCAAGGTTCCACGATACGCTGTCGCGCTGGGCGACAGGGAAGGTCATGGCGTAGAGCGTTAAATAGCTCTCGTATTTGCCGGTGACGGTCAGCGTGTTCGTGTCGGTGACCTCGATGGAGCTTATGTACTGGCAGCGGGTGTAGTACGGGCTGCTTTCGCCGATTGTGCGGATGTATTCAAAGGACGCGTACACGTCCTGCGCGGAGAGATAAGAGCCATCGTGGAAGCGCACGTTGTCGCGCAGCTTGAACACGAAGGTTTTCCCGCTCTGCGTCCACGAAAGCGCGAGCTCGCCCACGGGCTGAAGATTGTCGTCCAGCGTGAGCACGCTTTCGAAAATCAGCTCGTTGATGTTGATCAGGTCGCGCTGCGTGCAATGATAAGGATTGATGGTCGCGCCGCTTTCGGAAACGAGACCGATGACAAAGCTCTCCTCGCTGGCCGCGCGCGCGGCGGAAGCGAAGGGGGTGAGGGCGGCCACGGTCAGCGCAAGCAGCAGGCAGAAGGCGCGCTTAGCGGTATTTTTCAAGATAGTAATCATAGGCTTTTTGTACCTTCGAAACGTAATGTCCGGTTTTGGGAGCGTCGGCAGGGAAGGCGGACAGCGTGCGGCCGTCCGGGGAATAGGCGGGGTTTTTCAGCCATTTGCGCACGGAGCCCTGCCCGGCGTGATACGCCGCCACGGCGCAGGTGAAATCGCCGTCAAATTCGTCCATCAGATAGCGTATGTACCATCCGCCGTACAGAAGGCTGGTTTTGGGATCGAGCAGAGCCTCGTCGGTGAACGCTTCGCGCTCGCCGCGCTTTTCCGCAATCCACGCGCCGGTCTCCGGCATGATCTGCATCAGCCCCAGCGCGCCCACGGAGGAACGCGCGTCGGCGCGGTAGCTGGATTCGATGCGTGCCACGGCGGCGAGCAGCGCGGGCTCCAGCGAATAAACCTCGGCGGCCGCGCGGATTTCCGTTTCATACCGCACGGGATACTGCGAGCGCGCCGCTATGCGCGGATAGACGGCGACGAACAGCACGGCAAGCAGGGCGAGCATGACCAATGGAAAGAGAAGGGATCGACGTTTCTTTCGCTTCTTCATTCATTCTCCATTCGCTCAACGCGCTTTTTCAGCGCCTGATACAGGCTGCCGACCTCCGCGTTCAGCTTTTCTATGGAACGGCGGTTGTCGATCACCACGGTGGCGCGGCGTTCCTTTTCCTCCAGCGGCATTTGGGAATCGATGCGCGCCTCGGCCTGCTCGCGGGTCATGCCGTCGCGCGCCATCAGCCGCTCGGCCTGCGTGGCGCGATCCAGCGCGATCAGCCACGTTTCGTCGCACAGCGCGTCCATGCCGGTTTCAAACAGCAGCGGCACGTTGATGAACACGAGGCTGCTGCCATCCGCCTCCGCGCGCTCGATGTCGTCCATGATGCCTTTCTGAATGGCGGGATGCGTGATTGAGTCCAGAATCAGGCGCTTTGCGGGGTCGCTGAACACCACCTCTCCCAGCGTGCGGCGGTTCAGCGCGCCGTCCGGCAGAAAGACCTCGTCGCCGAACGTTTCGCGAATGACGCCGAGCAGTGCCCCGCCCGGCGCGGTGAGCGCGTGAGAGATGGCGTCTGCGTCCACACAGCACGCGCCCAGCGCCGAAAGATGCGCTGCCGCCTCCGATTTTCCGGAGGCGATGCCGCCCGTCAGGCCGACAATGTAGGCTTTACGATTTGCACTCATTCCAGTTTCCTCCCGTAGAAAGCTCCGCCTTCAGCGGAACGCTCAAATGAACGACCGATTCCATGCCGTCAAGCAAAAGCGTGCGCACGGCGTCCAGCTCGCTCTCCGGCGCTTCGACGATCAGCTCGTCGTGCACCTGCAAAATCAGCCGGGCCTGAAGACCGCGCGCCTTCAGATCGTCGTGCACGCGAATCATTGCCAGCTTGATGATGTCCGCCGCCGTGCCCTGAATGGGGCTGTTCATGGCGGCGCGCTCGCCGAAGGCGCGCATCGTGTAGGCGCTGCTTTCCAGCTCCGGCAGATAGCGGCGGCGGCCGAAAAGCGTGGTCACATAGCCCTGCTCCTTACCCAGACGCACCTGCTCATCCATATAGCGCTTCACGCCGGGATAGCGGCGGAAGTAGCGCTCGATGAACTCGGCGGCCTCCCTGCGGGAAACGCCGATGCTGCGCGCAAGCCCGAAATCGCTGATGCCGTATACGATGCCGAAGTTCACGGCCTTGGCGGCAGAGCGCATTTCGCGCGTGACCTCCTCCATTGGCACGCCGTAGACCTCGGCGGCGGTGCGGGCGTGAATGTCCTCGTCGTGAAGGAACGCGGTCTGCATGCCCTTGTCGCCCGACATGTGCGCGAGCACCCGCAGCTCAATCTGTGAATAGTCCGCGTCCACCAGCCGCCAGCCCGGCTCGGCCACGAAGGCGTGGCGAATTTCGCGCCCCAGCTCCGTGCGCACAGGGATGTTCTGGAGGTTCGGCTCGCGCGAGGAAATGCGCCCCGTGCCGGTTACCGCCTGCTCGAACGAGGTGTGAATCCGCCCGTCCGCGCTGCGCATGCGCGTGAGCGCCGAAACATAGGTGCTGTTCAGCTTCTGATACTTGCGGTATTCCAGAATCAGTCCGCAGACGGGGTAGTCCGCGGCCAGCTCCTCAAGCACCTCCGCGGAGGTGCCGGGGTTTTTCTTGCCGCCCGGCGCGGGGATGCGCAGGTCTTCAAACAGCAGCTTCGCGAGCTGCTTGGGGGAATTCAGGTTCACCGACTGCGCGGCTTCCCCGGCCAGCGTGCGCACGCGCTCGACGGTTTCGTCCAGCCGCCGCGTGTACAGCTCGCCCAGCTTCTGAAGATAGTCCGCGTCCACGCGGAAGCCCGCGCGCTCCATATCGCGCAGGACGAACATCAGCGGCATTTCGATCGTGCGGTAAAGCTCGGTCAGGCCGTCGCGCGCAAGCGCTTCCTTCTGCGCGTCCATCAGCGTCAGCAGGCTGGCGGCAGGGCAGTCCGCGTCGAAGGGCAGGCTCATCGCGGCGCATACGTCCTCCGGCGCGAGCGCGCTCTTCTGGGGATTCAGCGAGTAGGCGGCGAGCATCGTATCGTCGGCGCGCCCCTCAAAGCGATGGAGATCGCCGGGGTACGCTTTCATATTATGCATGACGACGCGCGTCGCGTTCGCGTCCTCAAGGGGACGCAGCGCCTCCGCGATTTCTTCGTCGGTCAGTCCGGGGGCGAGCAGCGAGCCGCCCAGCTCACAGCGGAGACGGCGGCCGTCCGCCGCCGCGGCGGAAAGGCATTCGCCGATGTGAAGCGCGAAAACCTCCGGCGGATTTTCAAACCACCGGACAATCTGCGTCTTCAGCGCGTCTGCGCCTTCTATGGAAACGGTCTTGCGCTTCGCAGACGCGGCGGGCTTCGGCGCTTCCGGCTTCATAGCCTGTACGCGCTCCACCAGCGAACGCAGCTTCAGACGGCGCATCGCGTCCAGCCCGCCGGAAAGGTCGCCCACGCGGCAGTCTTCAAAATGGAAGTCAATGGGCGCGCGGCGGTCGATCGTGGCCAGAAACTTGCTCTCGCGCGCCTGCGCGTCGTTGTCCAGCAGGCGCTGCTTCAGCGCGCCCTTCATGGAGGGGGCTTTGTCCAGCGCGTTTTCCAGCGTGCCGTACTGGGCGACCAGCTTTGTTGCGGTCTTTTCGCCCACGCCGGGGACGCCGGGGATGTTGTCCGAGCTGTCGCCCATCAGACCCTTCACGTCGATCATCTGCGCGGGCGTTACGCCGTATTTCTCCTGAATCCACGCGGGCGTCACGCGCTCTGTTTCGGAAATGCCCTTTTTCGTATACAGAATGGTTGTGCGCTCGCCCGCCAGCTGATAGCTGTCGCGGTCGCCGGTTACGATCAGGCAGTCCACGCCGGTTTCCTCGCACAGGCGGCTGATGGTGCCCAGAATGTCGTCGGCCTCGTAGCCGCTCAAACTTAACTGGGCGATGTGCATTTTTTCAAGAATTTCGCGCGCCGCCGGAATCTGCGGGCGCATTTCTTCCGGTGTGGGCGCGCGGCCGGCCTTGTAGGCCTCGCAGCGCAGGTGCCGGAAGGTGGGAGCGTGCTCGTCGAAGGCTACGGCGCAATAGGCCGGCTTTTCTTCTGAGAGTACCTTGAGCAGCATCGAAAGAAAGCCATATATGGCGTTGGTGTACTGCCCCTCGCCGTTGTCCATCAGGGGAAGCGCGTGGAACGCGCGGTACAGCAAGCTGTATCCGTCCACAAGCACGATTTTTTCCGCCATAAGCATCCTCCGAGCAAATTGATCGTCGTTCGTCCCTTATTATACAGCATCGGCGCGAAAAACGCAAACAGTTTGTATATGGACATTTCCCGGCGGTCATGCTACAATAGAAAGCAAGCAAAGCAAGGAAGGTATCGTATGAAAACAATCGCCAAATTTCTGACCGGGCTCACGGCGGCGCTTTTGCTTTTCGTGGGCTATTACGTCTGGTCGTCCATTCTGCCTGCCGAGGTCAGCGTGAGGGTGGAGCCCGCGAGCGCGTATCCGGAGGATTTCGCTGCCGTCCAGCAGATGGTGCAGGATGGAAAGCTGGAGGGCGTGTCCGCGCTGGATACGATTCAGGCCTATTATGTCGTGACCATCGATGTAAACGTGAGCAATTATTCGCTGTTCGCCGGCGAGTGGGCGCAGCTGCAGGTGAGGGGTGTCGACGGCGACCTCGTGCTTCTGAGCCTTGACGGAGGCCCCAAGGACATTCCGTCGTTTGGCCAGAACTCGTTCTCGGCGCGTGTGTTTACCCGCTCCGCGCAGGACGTGCGCGGCGGTTGGCTGGAATACTATGTGTTTGGAAGACTGCACACCATCGAAATTACGTCGGCCGCCGCGGATACGGCAGCCTGACGCGTATAAAACAAAGGAGGAACTCTCATGCCCGAGCTGAACGGCGTCCGCCCCGTGAACCAAAGAAACGTGACCATCTCCGAATCGTTTTTCAGGAATCTGATGCGCCTCGCGTCGGAGAACATCATACCGTATCAGTGGGAAGCGCTGAACGACAACGTGCCCGGCGCGGAGCCGAGCTACTGCATTCGCAATTTTAAGGCCGCCGCGGGAAGAATCAGCGAGCCGCATGGCGGCTTTGTGTTTCAGGACAGCGACCTGTTCAAGTGGATTGAGGCCGCCGCGTACATGCTGATGTGGAAGGAAGACCCGGAAACCGAACGCCATATCGACGAAACCGTTCAGCTGATGGAGGAAGCGCAGCTGCCGGACGGCTATCTGGATACCTATTACATGCTGACCGGCCTTGACAAGCGCTGGACGAACCTGCGCGACAACCATGAGCTGTACTGCGCGGGGCATCTGATCGAGGCCGCCGTGGCCTACTTCCGCGCGACCGGCAAGCGCCGACTGCTGGACGTGGCCATTCGCTATGTGGACTGCATCGACGCGCGCTTCGGCGCGGAGGACGGCAAGGCGAAGGGCTACCCCGGCCACGAGGAAATCGAGCTGGCGCTCGTGAAGCTGTACGAGGTGACGGGCGACGAGAAGCACCTGAGGCTGGCGCGCTATTTCATCGAGCAGCGCGGGCAGAAGCCCTTGTATTTTGATATTGAAGCGGAAAAGCGCGGCGACGGCCGCGGCTGGCCGCGCGGGCCGTACAGCGGAAACCGCTATTATCAGGCGGGCGCGCCGGTGCGCGAGCAGAGGAAGGCGCTCGGCCACGCCGTGCGGCAGGGCTATCTGCTCTCCGGCATGGCAGACGTGGCGCGCGAAACGGGCGACGAAAGCCTGACGGAAGCCTGCAAGACCATGTGGAAGGACATTACCCGCCGGCAGATGTACATCACCGGCGCGGTCGGCCAGTCCGCCTACGGCGAAGCGTTCACGATGGACGACGACCTGCCGAACGATCTCATTTACGGCGAGACCTGCGCGGCCATTTCCCTGTATTTCTTCGCCCAGCGCATGATGCGGCTCGACCCGCGCGGCGAATACGGCGACGCGATGGATCGGCTGCTGTATAACGGAACCATCAGCGGCATGAACCTGAAGGGCGACCGTTTCTTCTATGTGAACCCGATGGAATCGTGGCCGGCGCGCAACGCGGGCAATCAGCAGTTTTCGCATATCCGAAGCGAGCGGCAGAAGTGGTTCGGCTGCGCCTGCTGCCCGCCGAATCTGGCGCGCATGATTTCGTCGCTGCCGGGCAGCGTGCTGTATCAGAAGGCAAACACGGTGTACGTCACGCTGTTCACGTCCTGCGAGGCGAAGGTCGCGCTGGATGGCGGTGAGGCGGCGTTTGCCGTTGAAACCGGATACCCGTGGGATGGCCGCGTGACCGTGCGGATGCAGAAGACGTTCCCGGGCATGACGCTGGCTTTGCGCCTGCCCGCGTGGTGCAAGACGTACCGGCTGAACGTGAACGGCGAATACGCGCACTCGATCATGGACGACGGCTATCTGTTCCTTACCCGCGACTGGCAGGCGGGCGACAAAGTGGAATTCGATATGGATATGCCGGTCGCGGTGGTTCGCGCGCATCCGCGCATTCGCGCCGACATCGGCAAGCTCGCCGTGCAGCGCGGCCCGGTCGTGTACTGTCTGGAGGAGGCCGACAACGGCGCGAACCTTCCGGCGCTGTCCGTGCGCGCGGACGCGAGGTTCGAGCTTCACAGGGACGAAGCCGTGCTCGGCGGCATTCCCACGCTTGCGTGCGACGCAAAGCGGCTGACGGAAACCGGCTGGGATGAATACGAAATTTACTGCGACCGTCACGCACCCGTGAAGCAGGACGTGCGCGCGGTGTTCGTGCCGTATTACGCGTGGAACAACCGAGGCACGGGCGAGATGCTCGTGTGGGTGCGCGAGGAAGCATAGGAGGATGGCCATGAAGACCTATACGCAGTTTGACGCGCCCGCGAAAATCTACGGCGCGCCGCTCTTCGCTTCCACAGGGAAGCTGGATCGCCTGCCGTCGGAGCTGCGCGCGCAGCTGGGCCCGGACATGGAGCATCTGGGGCGGCGCTGCCCCGGCGCGCGCATGGCGCTTCGCACGGACTCCGAAACGTTCACCGTGCGCATGACGCTGGAAACGCTGTCGCCGGATGTGGGCGTGTCGATTTTCGGCTGTCAGGCCATCAGCGTGTACGCCGGAAACAAGCCGGACATGCGCTTTCTCGGCCTTGTGAACCCGCCGAATTATCAGACGTTCACCTGCGAGCGCACGTTTACCAAGCGCGCGGAAATGGAGGACATCATGCTGTGGCTGCCGCGCAACGAGGTGGTGGCGTCCGTGTCGATCGACGTGGAGGACGGCGCGCGTGTGGAAGCGCCCACGCCGTACAAGTATCCCGTGCCGATCGTGTACTACGGCTCGTCCATCACGGAGGGCGGCTGCCCGAGCCGCTTCGCCAATTCCTACAATGCCATCATCTGCCGCCGTCTGGACGCGGACTATGTGAATCTGGGCTTCTCCGGCCGCGCGCGGGGCGAGCCTGAAATGGCGGATTACATCAATACGCTGGAGAAAAGCGTGTTTGTGATGGACTACGATCACAACACACCCACGGCCGAGCATCTTCTGAACACGCACGAGCCGTTCTTCCAGCGCATCCGCGCGCACGATCCCGAGCTTCCCGTGGTGATGATCTCCGCGCCGGACATCGATTACCTGAAGGAAGGGCGCGAGCGGCGCGACGTCGTGCGCCGCACATGGGAGCGCGCCCGCGCGGCGGGGGATGAAAACGTGTACTTCATCGACGGTGAAACACTGTTCGGCGATACCGACCGGGAGATGTGCACCGTGGACGCGTGCCATCCCACCGATCTCGGCTTCTACCGCATGGCGGGCGTAATTGAGCCCGTGCTCAGGAAAATCCTCGAAGGCGGCGCGAACAAGGTTGAAAAATGAATGGGTTTATTGTATAATCATGGTAACCCGACAGAAATAAAACGGAGGGAAATGGATATGGCAAAAAACAGATACATAGGCGAGTACCCGGTCATTGGCATTCGACCCACGATTGACGGCCGCAGAGGCGCGCTCAAGGTGCGCGAGAGTCTGGAAGACCAGACGATGAACATGGCGAAGGCCGCCGCCAAGCTTTTTGAGGAGAACCTGCGCTATTCCAACGGCGAACCGGTAAAGGTCATCATCGCCGACACCACCATCGGCCGCGTGGCCGAGAGCGCCGCGTGCGAGGAGAAGTTCCGCAAAAACGGCGTGGCCATCACGCTGACCGTCACCCCCTGCTGGTGCTACGGCTCTGAGACGATGGACATGGACAGAAACACCATCAAGGGCGTGTGGGGCTTTAACGGCACCGAGCGTCCCGGCGCGGTGTATCTGGCCAGCGTGCTCGCGACCCACGCCCAGAAGGGTCTGCCGGCCTTTGGCATCTACGGCCACGAGGTTCAGGAGGCGGACGACACCTCCATTCCTGAGGACGTACAGGAAAAGCTGCTTCGGTTCGGCCGCGCCGCAGTCGCGGCGGCCACCATGCGCGGCAAGAGCTATCTGCAGATCGGCTCTGTCACCATGGGCATCGGCGGCTCCATCATTGACAGCAAGTTCATCGAGAAGTACTTCGGCATGCGCGTGGAGTCCGTCGACGAGGTCGAGGTCATCCGCCGCATGACGCTGGGCATCTACGATCAGAAGGAATACGAGAAGCTCCGCGCGTGGGCGGACAAGAACGTGATCGAGGGCTTCGACAAGAACCCCGCGAACCTGCAGAAGACCCGCGAGCAGAAGGACGCCGACTGGGAGTTCACCCTGAAGATGTACCTGATCATCAAGGATCTGATGAACGGCAATCCCAACCTGCCCGAGGGCTGCGAGGAAGAGGCCGTGGGTCATAACGCCATCGCCGGCGGCTTCCAGGGTCAGCGCCAGTGGACGGACTTCTATCCGA